>CAXTCN010000026.1:0-51395 GCA_964242575.1 uncultured Acetobacteraceae bacterium
CGATGACCCGGGCGCCCGCGGGCGCCATCATGTCCACGGCGTCAAGGAAGAACCACGACGCCGTGCTGAACGGGAAGTCGAGCACGCCGTCCGAGGCGCCCTTGGCGCCCGCGCCCGGCGGCGTGAGGTATGACGTGGTCAGCGCCTTGGCGTGCCACGTCATGGGGCCGCTCTCGCCGGCCACGTGGAAGCTGACCGCGAGCCGGCGGCCTTGCAGGTTTGGGTCGGCTGCGCCGCGCACGAACGGCAGCGTCACCGGGTCGCTCCAGGCGGACTGGCCCGGGGGCACCGTGACGGACGCGCTGCCGCCGAACGACACTGGCTGGTTGCTGCCGGGCTCCACCACCGAGCCGGAGCGCTGCAGCCCGGCGAACACCCCGTCGAAGCGCACCGGCCTGGTGCCCATCGCGTTGGAAAGCCGCAACCGCGCCTGCTGGCCCCACAGGCTGGAACGGACCATGAGGCGGAAGGTCTGGTCCGACGCGCCGGTCTCGGCGGAGGGGAAGGCGAAGCGCTGGTCCGGCTGCGCCGACGGGTTGCCGACGGGGTAGGGTCCCTGCGCCGAGGCGGCCCAGCTCGTGGCCCAGTGCGACGCCTGCGCCAGCGCCGGAGCGGCGCCGCCGAGCAGCAGGCAGGCGGCAAGCAGATGGCGCCGAAGACGCATGGCGTGGTTCCCCCAAGATGCGGCGTGCTGCCGCCGCGTTCGGGCGAAGTCTCACCGACGCGGCGTGGGCGCGCAACCGGCCAGGTGGACACGCGCGCATGGACGTGGCCGTTCCAGCCTGGCAAACCGGGCTGGCATCGTCCATGTTGAACATAAGAGGAACAGCCCGAAGCCACCGATGTCCGACCAGTTCGTCATCACCGAGAAGACCAGCCAGGCCCGTGACGTGCGGGCCGCGGTGGGCAACCGCTATGGCCCTATTCTGCCGGCGGAGGGCCACCTGTTCGACTTGGCCGAGCCCGAGGACGCCGTGCCGGCCTGGAAACGCTGGTCGGCCGTGTTGCTGCGCCCCGAGGGGCTGTATGCCACCAAGCCCGCGTCGGGCGGCAACAAGGTTGCCAAGCTGCGGGCCATCCGCGACGCGCTGCGCGGGGCCAAGCGGGTGTGGCTCGCCACCGACTGCGACCGCGAGGGCCAGCTGATCGGCCAGGAGATCCTGGAGCACCTGCGCTACAAGGGCGAGGTGCGGCGCGTGGTGTTCACCGCTCAGGACCCGCACACCATCCGCGACGCCTTCAACCATGCCCGGCCCAACGCCGAGTATGCCCGGCTGTATGCGGCGGCTGTGGCGCGCCGGCAGGCCGACCAGATCTACAACCTGTCGCTCACCCGCACGGCCACCGTCACCCTGGCCCGGGGCGCGCGCGGGGTGATCGGGGTCGGCCGGGTGAAGACGCCGACGCTCGCCATCGTCTGCCGGCGTGAGCTGGAGATCCGGCAGTTCGTGCCGCAGGCCTACTTCGAGGTGGTGGCGACCGCGGTGGTCGAGGCGGGCCAGTTCCGGATGCGGCACGCTCCAAAGGAGCGGCTGCTGAAGCGGGCGGATGCGGAGGCGGTTGCCGTCCTCGCGCAGGGCTTCACCGGCCCGCTCGCGGTGCAGATGGAGGACAAGCGCCAGGCGCCGCCGCGGCTGCACGACCTGCCGTCCTTGCAGAAGCTGTGCGGCTCGCGCTTCGGCTGGTCGGCGGCCCGGACGCTGGAGGTGGCGCAGGAGCTGTATGACGGCCAGGGCAAGAAGGTCATCACCTACCCGCGTGCCGAGACGCGCTACCTGCCCGAGAGCCTGATCCCGGACGTGCCGCGGATCGTGGCCGGCCTGCGGGCAGGGCGGGCGTTCGGCGCCGTCCCGGTGCCGGAGCCGCCCCTCATACGCCGAGGCGCCAGCGGCACGTTCCATGACAAGGGCCTGGCCGGCGTGAGCCACCATGCCGTCATCCCCAACGCCAACACGGTGGGGACGCTGGCCGAGGCGTGGCCGCGGTTGTCAGGCGACGAGCGCCGGCTGTTCGACGTGATCGCGCGCTCGTACCTGGCGGCCATGATGCCGGACTTCCGCTACCGCCAGACCACGGCGACGCTGGACGTGGCGGGGCACGTGTTCCGTGCCGTGGGCCGGCAACCCATCGAGCTCGGCTGGCGGGCGGCGTTCCCGGACTGGGCGCCGGCAGACGAGAAGGGCGAGGATGCCCAGCTTCTGCCGGGCTTGCGCGACGGCGAGCCAGCGCTGCTGCGGGACGCGGCGGTGGAGGACAAGGAGACCCGGCCGCCGCCGCGCTACAACGAGGGCACCCTGATCGACGCGATGCAGAACGCCTGGCGCTTCGTGGGGAACGACGCGTTGCGGGACCGGCTGCGCGAGGCTAAGGGGATCGGCACCCCGGCGACCCGGGCCGAGGTGATCCGCGGCCTAAAGGCGCAGGAGTTCCTGGTGGCGAGCGGCAAGCACATCGTGCCGACCGAGCGCGGCCTGGCGCTGTTCGGCGTCCTGGAGCGGGCTGACCCAGCGCTGGTGGACCCCGGCGTGACCGCGCAGATGGAGTGCCTGCTGGACGAGGTGCTGGTGGGCCGGCAAGAGATGATGGGCGCCATCGATGCCGTCTGCGCACAGGCGCAGCGCATCATCGGACGGCTGACCGAGGGAGGTGTGTCGGAGGTGATCCCGGCCACCTTGGCCAAGGAGGCGGCACCAAAAGGGATTCGGCGGGCATCGTTAACCCGGCGGTCCGGCTCAGGTCAGTCGAAAGCGCTGGCGCCGCGAAGCCGGGTCGAGCCGGCTCTTGGTCCTGATGCCGTCTCGTCTCCGACAGCTCGCCCCGCTGGGAGGCAGCGGCGCTCAGCGCGAACCTTCGCTGCCGTTGCCACGACGTCAAACGCAGACGGCAGGCAGTCTTACCGGCCGGTGGCAAACAGCACTGGCGACATGCCGGATGGCGCCACGCCGTTGCGAATCCCTTACGGCAACAAGGAAACGGCACAGGCCCTGGGTGCGCGTTACCGGGCCGGTGGTTGGTATGCCCCGGCCGATGTTCCGCTTGCCGCGTTCCGGGAGCGGGGCTGGCTGTAAACACGGCCTGCCCACGGGCAGACCCGACCGCTCAGCCTGGCGCGCCACCCGAGAGTGCCGGCCCCGGCGCAAGCCACTCCCGCAGCTTGGACCAGCGCCGGCGTCCACTTCCGTTCCCGACCGCAATGGCCAGCGCCCGACGTTGTCCGACCAACACCACGAGCCGCTTGCCCCGGGTCACCCCGGTGTAGAGCAGGTTGCGCGCCAGCATGGTGTAGTGCTGCGTCGTCAACGGGATCACCATGGCCGGGTACTCCGATCCTTGGCTCTTATGGATGGTCGTGGCGTAGGCCAGAACCAGCTCGTCCAGTTCGCCGAAACCGTAGGCCACGGCCCGGCCGTTCATGGGCGGCGAAAAAGGAGCGGGGCGGGACAGGGTGCCGCCTACCGCGCCGGCGCTATTTGGTTCAGACCGAGCCAGTCCTGCGCCGACCGGGGCTCAAGCACCTCCGCAGCGGTGGCGAACACGCCGGCCGACTGCCATTCCGTCCGGTTGCCGACCACGTACAGCACCCGCTTGGCCCGGGTCGCCGCGACGTTGAGCAGGTTCGGCGTGGCGCCGGCCCAGGTCCGCGAGCCCGCCTTGGCGCCCCGCCCGGCGCCAAGCATCAGGATCACCGCTTCGGCCTCCTTGCCCTGGAAAGTGTGCACCGTGCCCACCCGGTGTTCGATCCAGGCTCGCCGGTCAGTCCGGGACAATCCCGGCAGCACGCACTGGGTGTCCACGAGCATCGCCCTGAGCCGGGATGCAGGCATCCTGAACGGGGAAATGACGTAGATATCCGGTGGTTGTGGCAGTGCCCGGCACACCTTAGTCAAGGCAGAGGCGATCAGCCTGCCCTCGGTCTCGACCCACTTGTCCGTGGACGGCGCCTCCACGTCGATCCAGGCCGATGGGCCGAGCAGGTCGCGGACCGGCGAGCTGCCGTCGGGCGTTGCGAACACCATGCGTCCGTCATAGGCAATGCGGTTGGCCAGGGCGAACATGGGCTGCTCGCAGCGGCGGTACACCAGCAACGGGATGCCCGTGATTCGCTCCGGCCGCCCGGTCCCGCCATCGGCAATTCGAAAGCGTCCCTGGATGGGGCTGACGCGGTCGGCCAGCGTCTGGACGGACTGCGCCGGGGCCGCCCAGCTTGCCGGGTCTGCGCCGTTGCTGGCGAAAATCAGCCGCGTGGTGCGCGGCGGCGTAGTGACGACCGGCTCGATCTGCAGCGGGTCGCCGATCACCACGGCGCGCCGGGCGCGCCAGATAGCGCCCACGGCGGCCTGCGGGGTCGCCTGGCCGGCCTCCTCGACCAACAGCCACCCGACCTCGCCTGCGCCCACGCCCTGGAACATGCGCCCGATCGAGGCGAAAGTCGTCGAGACAACGGGCACTAGGAGGAAAAACACGCCCCAATCGGTCAGAGTCGGCTTGGGCGCATCAGGCCCGCCTTGCGCGGCCCTGGCAATGGCGTTCAGCGATGGCTTGAGCGTGCGGCCCGGAACGCACCGCCGTTCCAGGGCGCTGCGCGCTGCAGTTCGGCATCGGGAAGGGCCCAGAAGCCCAGGCCCGGCAAGGCGCCGTCCGTCTCTGACTGACCCTGTTCCAGCAGCAGGGCAAGCTGGGCCGCGTCAGCGTGAAGCGCATCACGCACCGCCAGCGCCTCCCGCTGTTCGACGGCACGGCGCTTCTTCTCCGCACTGGCCTCAGCCAATCGGGTTGCCGCTGCTGCGAGGGCGTCTTGGGCAACGTCCAGCCGTTCGACCTGTCCCCGCATGCTGGCCTCGTGCGCCTGCCAGGCGCAGGTGCGGAACAGCTTAGCCAGCCGAAAGGGTGCGACCGATGAGAGCGCGGCCAGTTTGCTCATTTCGGTTGCTTGCTGCTGCTGGCGCGCCTCGTAATCGGCTTGCGCCGTGGCCGCTGCCCTTGCCGCCGAGACCAAGTCCCGCTCAGCAACCTGCAACCGCTGTTCGGCCGCGGGCAGTTGGGCTTCGACCTCCGTCCGTCGAGAGCCGGCCTCGTGAAGGGCGGTCAGTCCGTCCCGGAGGCGGCAGCATGTGGCGAGAGCTTGGCGAAAGCCGTCACGCGCCATGCGCCAGTGGGCCAGTGCCTCGGGCGAGCGGGGCGGCGGGTTGAGCTGGGCAAGCTTGCCCAGCTTCTTGCCGCGGTTCTGCTGCGCGTCGGGCCAAGCAACCAGATTTAGCCAGTCGTTCAGTCCCCAATCGGCATCCCACCAGAACTGCTTGAAGAACGCCCGGCGGTTCTCGGCCCTGCCCAGCCGTGCTGCCATCAACCCCCAGGCGTGTTCCTCGTCCGGTGCAGCCGGCGATATGCCCAGCACGGCGTCGGCAGTGTGGGCGAAATACGCCAGGCTCTCGTCATGCCAAAGCGAACGGTCCAGCGCCTTGCCGCGGATTGGAAGTTCCAGCGTGACGTTCTCTACCGCGGCATTGTTGCTGCTGGCCACAACGATCGCAAAGTCCATCAGGTCGAGGCCGGACAGCGCTCCATTCGGGTCCTCCAGCGCCGCGAGCCGTTCAGCCCGCGATGCCATCACGTGCGCCACGACATCGCGCAACATGGTGGTCTTGCCGCTGCCGGGTGGGCCATTCACCGCCGCAATGCTGGTGCGGTTGAGGTCGCGCACGATGGCGTTGACCGCCGCTTGCTGCAGCAGCGTCAGCGGGTGCAGCCCTGGGCCGGGCCAGCGATCAAGGGGGAACAGCGCCGGCTGCAGCAGGGACGACAACTGCACGCGGTCGGTCAGCGCATTCCAGGGCCGAGCCGGTGGACGCAAGCCGAGATAGGCCGCCGCAGCGTCGGGCAAACGATCCGTGTCCCGCAGCACCCGCCCGAGGTCGGGCAGCAGGAAGCTGGACAGGATCTCAGCTGGGGGCGGGTTCTCCCGCACCATCCGGATCGCGCAGGGCGTCACCAGCCACAACTCGGGCGGCACGCCCAACTCCTTGGCCAGTTCGCACGATACGGCCTGCAGGTCGCGCCATGTCAGTGACCGGGGCATGCCGCCCGCATCCGTTGGCGCCAGGATGCTGCCCAGGCACCGGCCCTGCTTGGACAGGCCGAGGGCGTGATCGCGTCCGTGATGGCGGACAGCGCCTACGGCGGCGAGCCTGCCTGCGCTGCGGCCATGGCGCGGCAGGAGGAACCAGGCCGAGGCGGCCATGGGAAGGCACAAGCGCCTGGTTGGCCCCAAGCTTCGCGCCCGGAACCTGCCTGGGCAACGGGGCGAGGTCTTGGCCGTTTCGCCCTGCACGGCCGTGGCGCCTCCAGCGTCTCCGCCCGGCAGCGGGACGGTTGAAGCGCAGGGTTTCGACGCCTGAAGGAAGGCTGTTCCCTGTCGTGGCGCCAGAGTTCGTGACACGCCGTCCATGCGCCACTTGTCGCCCGGCCTCGGCCTGCGCCGCTTCAGCGTGGTGGCGAACAGCCGTCCAAAGCGCAGGCCCCACTCGCGGATGCTCTCGTAGCTGACCACGACACTGCGGGCAGCGAGTATCGTCTCGACGCCACGAGCGCCCATTCAGCACCGGTCCGGTCGCTTGGGCAGCGCAGCCTGCTGCTTGCAGAACTCTCATCACACTCACAGGCAATGCTGCGCTCAGGAGCCAGCTAAATGCCGGTCAGTTTCCCATCAACATGCTGAACAGAGAGCTGTAAGCATCAAACCGGCAGACGCATTCGCGCCCGCAACCCACCCAGCGGGCTATCCTCCAGCACGATGTCCCCCCCATGTGCCCGCGCGATGTCCCGCGCAATCGTAAGCCCAAGCCCGGTCCCACCTCCGGACCCGCTCTCAAACGGCCGGAACACGCTCTCCCGACGGTCCGCCGCGATGCCTGGGCCGTCGTCGTCCACCACCACCTGCACGTTGCGTTCGTGCGGCTGCACCGAAAGCTGCACCTGGTGCGCATGGCGCCGGGCATTGTCCACCAGGTTGGTCACCGCCCGGCGCGCCGCGTCCGGGCGCAGGTTGAGTGTGAGGCCGGCTGGGCTGTCCAGCGTTACTTCGGCGCCGGTGCGGCGGGCGGCGCTGGCCACGTCCTCCAGCATGGCGGTCAGGTCCACCGGCTGCGCCTGTTCCGACCCTTCGCCGCGGGCGAACGCCAGGTAGCCGCTGATCATGCGCTCCATCTCCGCCACGTCCGCCGTCATGTCCGCCACGTCGTCCCGCAACTCCGGGTGCGCCGGCAGCATCGCGAGCGCCAGGCGCAGGCGGGTCAGCGGCGTGCGCAGGTCGTGCGACACGCCGGCCAGCATCTCGGTCCGCTGCGACAGGAAGCGCCGGATGCGCTCCTGCATGCGGTTGTAGGCATTGGCGGCCTGGCGGACCTCGGTCGCGCCCTCCGGCTTGATGAGGCCACGGTCCCGGCCCATGCCGAACGCCTCGGCCGCCTCCGCCAGCCGGCGGATGGCGCGGACCTGGTTGCGCAGGAACAGCGCCGCGATGATGAACAGCACCAGCGCCGTGCCCACCACCCACAGCACGAAGCCGTATACCGTCGTGGCATACAGCCGTTTCCGCGGCGCCTCCACCTCCAGCACCGCATCCGGCAATTGCACGCGCACCAGGACAAAGCGGGGGTCCGTGGTCCAGTCCATCGTGTAGGGCCGGCCGACCTTCATGCGCAGCGCCGCAGCCAGGTCGTCGTCCATCGGTCCCAGCATGTTGACGTGCGCGCCGGGTTGCAGGTTGCCGTCGGGCACGAGGCGCATCGGCACCTCGAACTGCAGCCAGGCGGTGCGTAAAATCCAGTCCCGTTCGGCAGGGTCGGGATAGCGCTCCAGCAGCTCGATGGTCTGCGCGATCTCGCCGCCGATGCTGCCGGACAGGCGGCGGGAAATGATGTCCAGGTGGCTGCCATAGAAAAAGGTGAACGCCACCCCCTGCAACGCCACCAGCGGCACCAGCACGATCAACAGGCTGCGTCCCAGCAGGCCGCGCGGCAGCAGGCTTTTGAGCGGCCTCAGCACTGTCTAGCCGCCCGGTTTTAGCACGTAGCCACGGCCGCGCACGGTGTGCAGGAAGCGCGGCTCGCGCGGGTCTGCCTCGATCTTGCGGCGGAGCCGGGTGACTTGCACGTCGATGGCGCGCTCGCCGGTCTCGTCCATGCCGAGGCTGTCCACGATCCACTCGCGGGACAGCACCTCGCCGGGCCGCCGGGCCAGCGCCTGCAACAGCGCCGCCTCGCCGCCGGTGAGGTACACCACGCCGTTTGGGCCGGACAGCTCCGCGCGCTCTGGGTCGAACAGGTGCGCGCCGAGCCGTACCGGGCCGGCCGGCTCAGTAGGCGGGGCCACGACCCGGCGCAGCATGGCGCGGATGCGCAGCACCAGCTCATACGGCTCGAACGGCTTGCCCAGGTAATCGTCCGCGCCGGCCTCGAACCCGGCGATCCGGTCCTCCGGCGCGCCGCGGGCCGTCAGCAACAGGATCGGCAGGTCCGCCCGCTCCCGGCGCAGCGACTCGGTGAGGGACAGGCCGGTTTCTCCGGGCATCATCACGTCCAGCACCAGCAAATCCGGCTGCATGGATCGCATCTGCTCCCGCGCCTCCGCCGCGTGCCCGGCCGTGGTGACGCGGAAGCCCTGATCCGCCAGGTAGCGGGACAGCAGCGCGCGCAGCCGGGTGTCGTCGTCCACCACCAGCACGTGCGCCTCGGTCACCGAGCGGCGCCGAGCCGGGTGGGCGGGTGCGCGGCGCCCTCGGCCTGGTCCATGTAGGCGCGGGCGGCCGGGTCCATGACGCCGCGCATGACCCGGCGGAACCCGTCCACCGCGGCGCCGCCGGCCTCGCGGTATGCGACGGCCAGCCGCTCCCGCTGCCGCTCGAACAGCCGGCGCTCCAGCGCCGCGCCTGCTTCGGTCAGGCTCAGCAGCCGCTGCCGCCGGTCTGTGCGGCCGGGCAACTGCGACACGTAGCCGCGCGCCACCAACTCCGTCAGCACGCGCGCCAGGCTTTGCTTGGTGATGCGCAACAGCCCCAGCAGGTCGCCCACCGTGATGCCGGGGCTGCGGCCGATGAAGTGCAGCGCGCGGTGGTGCGCCCGGCCCAAGCCAAGCTCGTCCAATATGACGTCGGCCGCGCCGGTGAAGTCCCGGTAAGCAAAGAACAACAGGTCCTGCGCCAGCCGCATCTGTTCTTCCCGCAGGAACAACAGGCCCGACCCGGCCGGGGCACGGGCGTCAGGCTCGGCAAACGAGGAGGGTCTGTGATCCGGCATGGCAGCTATTCCCCCGACATACGACAGCTTTGTTGACATACCACAGGTTGCATTATAGCGTTAGCCCTGTTGAAGCAACAAAATTACGTGGAGATACGGGATGGCGCTCGTTCCTTTCGATGACCGCGATGGCATGATCTGGATGGACGGGGCAATGGTCTCGTGGCGCGACGCGAAGCTGCATGTATTGTCCCATGGGCTGCATTATGCCAGCGGCGTGTTTGAAGGCGAACGGTCGTACTCCGGCAACATTTTCAAGCTGCGCGAGCACACCGACCGGCTGATCGCGTCCGGCCGCATCCTGGGTTTCGAGATCCCCTGGACCGCCGAACAGATTGACGCCGCGTGCAAGGAAGTGCTGGCGGCCAATGGCCTGGTGGACGGGTACGTGCGCCCGCTTGCCTGGCGCGGCACGGAACAGTTGTCGGTTTCGGCGCAGCAGACGCGCATCCACTTGGCCATCGCCGCCTGGGCCTGGCCGAACCTGTTCGGCGCGGACCGCATGGCGGGCGTGCGGCTCGGCATGGCGCCGTGGCGCCGGCCAGCGCCGGACACCGCGCCCACCGCCAGCAAAGCGGCCGGGCTGTATATGATCGGCACGCTGTCCAAGCACGCGGCGGAGTCGGCCGGGTTCAACGACGCGCTGATGCTCGGCTGGCGCGGCCAGTTGGCGGAGGCGACCGGGGCCAACGTGTTCCTGGTGCTAGACGGCGAGGTGCACACGCCGACGCCGGACTGCTTCCTCGACGGCATTACCCGCCGCACCGTGATGTCGATCGCCCGGCGGCATCAGATGAAGGTTGTGGAGCGCGTGATCGAGGAGCATGAAATTGCTCGCGCGACTGAGGTGTTCCTGGCCGGCACCGCCGCGGAGGTGACGCCGGTGCGGGAGATCGCCGGCAAGCTGTTCACGCCAGGTCCGATCACCGAGACGCTGATGCGGGACTACGACGCCCTGGTGCGGATGAGCCCGGACGAGGTGTCCCGCCTGGCGGCGTAAGCCAACAAAGGCGGCAGCAGGACCAGCCAGGCGATGCGCGCCTGGTAGCGGTCATGCGGTCCGGATAGCGCCCCGGTGGCGAACGCGTTGGCGAGCAACGCCACAAGCGCCATCGCCGCCAGCCCGGCCAGCGCCGGCTCGGTCCGCCACCGTGTGCCCAGCAGCCAAACGCTGCCGAGCGCGCCCGCGATGAGCAACGCCAGGTGCAGGGGCTGGAACAGGTCGGCCGCGTGGCGCATCAAGCCCTGTGCCTGGCGGCCGGCCTGGAACCGTCCCGCCTCGGCAGGTGGAAAGTAAAGCCGCAGCTTCGGCGTCACCGCGTCGTCCATGTAGTCCGGACCCAGGGTGTCCCCTACCTGCACCATCCTAAGCTGCCGCAGGGTGTTGGCCGCGGCGGCGCGCAGCACCTGGCCCGGATAGGCCGCGATGATCGCCGGCACCAGCCGCGCGGCTTCCGGGGCTATGGCAATCGGGCCGAACCGGTCGCCCCACAGAGATGCGTCCCACATCGGGCCGTATGTGTCCCAAAGAAATGCGTCGCTGTCCCGCACCAACCGGCCACGCCAGGCGCAAAGCTGGTAGCCGGCGTCTGGACAGGCGGCGTTGATGTAGTCCACCCCCGGCCCGTCGCCAATGAGCCGCGCCAGCCCGAACACCGACCCGTGGGGCGATACCGCCAGCACGCCGTTGCCCGCCAGGTTGGTCGCCAGCAACAACCCAACCGCCCCGGCGAGCGCCGCCGCGGGACGCCATGGGACCTGCCACCGCACCAGGCCGACCGCCGCAACGCATGCCGCCGCAATGACCAAGTGCGCCAAATGGGATGCGATGGCGACCGATCCCACAACGCCGGCCCACATGACCTCGATGCGCGCAAGCCGTCCCGGTCCCCACGCCAGGATAAATAGGCACAGCACGGCCAGCGGCGTGAACACGTCCGGCATCAGCAGCGACGTGAACCAGGGCGCGGCGCTGCCGACAGCTAGGACCGCGCACAGCAGCAGATGCCGCCCAGTCGGTCCGACAACAGCCTGCGTCAGCCATAACAGGTGGGAAACGATCAGCCCTTGGGCGAATAATGGCAGCCAGAGCGTGGTCCGCCAGTGGAACAGGTGCAGGAACGGCCCATAGATCCAGGGCTTGTCCCAACCCATGGTCGGTTCCAGCGACATTTCGAGGATCGCGCCGGTATCGCTGAACAGCAGCGGATAGCCGTTCAAGAGCGCCGGCCAGATTAGTAGGACTGCGCCAGCCACGACGGACGCAGCCGGTCGAAAATGCAAACGCCCCACCTGGCCCTGCCTAAATTGGCGGAAGGGCCGAAGTAGGGACGCAGCCGCGATGGACGTCTAGTAAGCGCGACGCGGCGGGTTGGCGCCGGTCGTATTGTCGCCAGTCGCCCGGTCGAATGCGCGCCCGGCCGCGGTGCCCGGCGGATTGGCGCGCGTGCCGTCGCGCTGTGCGGGGTAAGCGCCGCTCACGTCCGTGCCGGCCGCCCGATCCAGCGCCCGGGTCGCGGCCGTGCCCGGCGGGTTGATGCGCGTGCCGTCCGATTGCGCCGGGTAAAGGCCGCTGGTGTTGGTTCCGGCCGCGCGGTCCGCCGTCGCGCAACCGGCTAGGCCGGTCAGCAGCACGGCGGCAATAATGGCCTTGGAGTACTGGAGCGTCATGATTGAGCCTCGTAAGTGTTTGGTGCGTAACGCGATCATATATGATAACGTACTAGCAGCAAAGTGGTTCCATTACCAGCGCGCTGCTGCGGCGTCGTCCGCCTCGCGCGCTTCCACCCAATGCACGGCGCCGTTCGCCAACTCCTCCTGCTTCCAAAATGGCGCGCGGGTCTTCAGCCAATCGATTAGGAACCCCGTCGCGTCCAGCGCAGCCTGCCGGTGCGCGCTGGTGGCGAGCACGAGCACGATCGGGTCGCCGGGCCGCAACCGGCCATGGCGGTGGATCACGGTGCAGCCAAGCAAATCCCAGCGTCGCGCCGCCTCGGCGGCGATGGCGGCCAGGGCGCGCTCGGTCATGCCAGGGTAGTGCTCCAGCGTCATCGCGGAAATTGGTTGGCCGGCGTGGCTGTCCCGCACGATGCCAACGAAACACCCCACGCCGCCAATGTCGGTGCGTCCGTTCAGCAACGCCGCCAGTTCCGCGCCGGTGTCGAACGTCTCCGTCTGCACCCGGACGGTCAGCATCAGCCGCCAGTGACTGGTGGAAAGAACGCCACCTCGTTGCTGTCGTCGATTGGCGTCCCCGGGGTTGCGAACTCCTGGTTCACCGCGGCGCGCACCACGCCGCCCTGCGCGAACGCCGCCGCGCCCTGGGGGTCCCGCGCCCGTAGCCACTCCACCAAGCCGGCCACGGTGTCAACGCCGTCCGGCAAGGTGAGGCTTTCCTCTGGCCTGCCCATCCGCTCCCGGAGCCAAGCGAAGTACAAAAGCTTCATCGCGGCGTCGGCACCGTCTGGACCGAACCGTCCGGGCTGATGATGGTGCTGGTGCCGTTGCCGTTCGGGACCATGATGGAGCCTGGGCCGCCTGGAGCATTGAGCTGGCGGTAGCTGCGGGTGCCGCCAGTGTCCACGGCTGGGCCACGCGGGGTCTGCACCACGCCGCCCTGTGGCCCGCGGCCCGGCACGCTGGACTGCGGCGGCGGTGGCAGCACGCCGGCCCGGGGCAGCGGGTCGGCGCCGGGCTGGTTCGAGCCAGGCGGGGTCGAGCTGCCGCGCGGCGCCGGGCGGGGTTGCCGTCCGGCCGGCAGCCCCGGCTCTGCGCCGGGCACGACGGTCGGCTCGAAGCCGCGTTGGGTGGCCGTCCCCTGTTCCTGTTGCAAGTCCGCGAGCGTCGGGTCCGGAGCCTGCTGACCGGGCCAGATATTGCCGGGCTCTGGCAGCATCGGCTCAACTTCCGGCGTTTGGCCGAGGGCACGGCGCACGTTCTCGCTGTCTGCCATCGGTTGGTTGGGGTTGCGGCGCGCAAAGTTGAAAGTATGGTCGAGATACTCCCCAAGCCCGGTGCAGCCGGGCAACAGGAGCAGGAGGCCAAACAAGGCGGTACGCCGCATGGGGGTCAAAGCTCCTGAACCGGCCGGAAGGCCGCGCCGCGCATGGAACGCCGCAAGCCATGCATGTGCCGCATAAACCCTCCTGGCATCAAGGCTGCCGTGCCGCCGCCGCGTCGCCAGCGCCCGCATGGCGCAGGCCGGCCACCAAATAGTCCCACCCCGTCCAGAGCGTAAGCACCGCCGCCGCCCACAGCATGAGCTCGCCGATGGCCGCAGCCGGCACGAAGCTCAGGTGCAGCAGCCGGGCCGTCTCATCGCCGGCCAGCAACGTGCCGAGCGCGCCCATCTGCACCCCGGTCTTCCACTTCGCCAGCGCCGTGACCGGCAGCCCGACCCGCAGGCCCGCAAGGTACTCGCGCAGCCCGCTGACCAGGATTTCCCGCAGCAGGATGACGATGGCGGGATACAGGCCCCAGGTGGACAGCCGCCCTTGCCCAGCCAGCAGCATCAGCGTGGCGCCCACCAGCAGCTTGTCGGCGATAGGGTCCAACATGCGCCCCACGTCCGACTGCTGCCGCCGCTGCCGCGCCAGCATGCCGTCGAAGTAGTCGGTGATGGCCGCCACGCTGAACAGCGCGCAGGCCGCCGCGTCGGTCACCGGCGTGCGCCATGCTACAAGCGCCACCAGCAGCGGGATCGCTGCGATGCGGGACAGCGTCAGGAGGTTGGGCAGGTCTGTCAGCATGGCGGCACTGTAACCTTGATTGCACGATAGGTCAGCCATGATGCCGCTTGCTTCATTGCGAACGTCACTAACGCCTAGTACGTGGCCCGGCCGCCGCTGATGTCAAACACCGCGCCTGTGCTGAAAGAACAATCCTCCGTCGCGAGCCAGCACGCCAGCGCCGCGATCTCCGCCACCTCCACGAACCGCCCCATCGGGATTTTGGACAGCATGTAATCAATTTGCGACGGCTTCATTTGCGCGAAGATGTCCGTCTTGGCAGCGGCCGGGGTCACGCAGTTCACCCGCACGCCGGTGTTCGCCAGCTCCTTGCCAAGGGATTTTGTGAGCGCGATCAGCCCGGCCTTGCTCGCGCTGTAGTGCGACGCGTTCGGGTTGCCCTCCTTGCCCGCGACCGAGGCGATGTTGACGATCCGCCCCCAGCCCCGCTCCACCATGCCCGGAATAACGGCGGAGCAGGTGAGGAACGGCCCCACCAGGTTCACGTCCAGCACCCGGCGCCACTGGTCGGCCGGCAGCTCCCAGGTCGGCGCGTTGCCGCCGGTGATGCCGGCGTTGTTCACCAGGATGTCGATGGCGCCGTGCCGCGCAACGGTCTCGGCCGCCGCGGCGCGCACTTCCGCCTCCACCGTCAACTCCACCCGGTGCGTGCTGACCTTGCCCGGCATCGCAGCCGCGGCCTCATTCATGGCGGCGTCGTCCAGGTCCCAAATGGCGACCGCGGCGCCGGAGGCCAGCATGCGCTCCGCAATCGCCCGGCCAATCCCGCGCGCCCCGCCGGTGACAACGGCCGTGCGGCCCTGCATGTCGAGCTGGTTCATGGCCGCTTTCCCCTGTGATGCGCGGACTATCTTTCCCGAGTGGCCCGGAAAAGCCTAGCCCGCCTCCCGCATGCTGCCGGGGTGGAAGTGACCGTACACCCGCCGGGCAGTCTCCTTGTTGATGCCCGGGGCGTTTTCCAGGTCCGCCAAGCCCGCCTGCTTCACGCCGCGCGCCGAGCCGAAATGGTTCAGCAGCGCCCGCTTCCGGGCAGCGCCCACGCCCGCAACCTCGTCCAGTTCGCTAGTGGTTAGCGCGCGGGAGCGTCCGGCGCGGTGCGTGGTGATGGCGAACCGGTGCGTCTCGTCCCGCACGCGCTGCAAGTAGTACAGCACGGGGTCGCGCGGCGGCAACTGGAACGGGGCGCGGCCCTCCATATGGAACCACTCGCGCCCGGCGTCCCGGTCCGGCCCCTTGGCAATCGCCACCAGCGGAATTTGGTGCATGCCCAAGTCCTGCATGATGCCACGCACCGCCGAAAGCTGCCCGGCGCCGCCGTCAATCAGCACCAGGTCCGGCAACGCCGGCGCATCGCCCTCGCCGGCGTCCGCCGCCGCCTGTTCCTTCAAGGCCCGGCCAAACCGGCGGTCCAGCACCTCCCGCATCATCGCGAAGTCGTCGCCGGGCGCAATCGGGCCGCGGATGGAGTACTTGCGGTAGGCGTTCTTCTGGAACCCGTCCGGACCCGCCACCACCATCACGCCATACGCGGCGGTGCCCATGATATGGCTGTTGTCGTAGCACTCGATCCGCTCCGGCGTGGCCGGCAGGCCGAACTGCGCCGCCACCGCCTCCAGCAGCTTCGCCTGCCCGGCCGTCTCCGCCAGCTTGCGCTCCAGCGCCTCCCGCGCGTTGGTCTCGGCGTGCAGCACCACGGCCCGCTTCTCGCCCCGTGCCGGCACGCTCAGGGTGACTTTGCGGTCCGCCTTGAGGCTGAGCGCCTCCGCCACCAGCTCGGCTTCCGGCACAGGATGGTTCAGCAGCACGGACGGCGGCGGCGGCTTGTCGTCGTAGAACTGCGCCAGGAACGCAGCCAGCACGGCGTCCAGCTCCGCCTCCTTGGTGTGGGTCGGAAAGAACGCGCGGTTGCCGTTGTTGCGCCCGCCGCGGATGAAGAACACCTGCACGCACGTTTGCCCGCCGATCTGGTGCGCCGCCACGATGTCGGCGTCCGTGAGGCTGGCCGGGTTGATGACCGCGGTGCCCTGCACGTGCGTGAGGCCGCGGATGCGGTCGCGGATGCTGGCGGCGCGCTCGAACTCCAGCGCCTCCGCGGCCGTCTCCATCTCGCGCGCCAGCTCCTGCTGCACGGACCCGGCCTTGCCGCCGAGGAACGCCCGCGCCTGCGCCACCAGGCGGCCGTACTCCTCCTCGGTGACGCGCCCCACGCACGGCGCCGAGCAGCGGCGGATTTGATGCAGCAGGCAGGGCCGGCTGCGGTTGGCGAACACCGTGTCCTGGCAGGACCGCAGCAGGAACACCCGCTGCATGGCGTTCACCGTCTGGTTCACCGCCCACACCGACGCGAACGGGCCGTAGTAGCTGCCCTTGCGGGTGCGTGCGCCGCGGTGCTTGGTGATTTGCGGAAAGGCATGGTCCTCCGTCAGCATCAGCCACGGGTAGCTTTTGTCGTCCCGCAGCACGATGTTGAACCGCGGCTTCAGCCGCTTGATGAGGTTGGCCTCCAGCAGCAGCGCTTCCGCCTCGGTGTGCGTGGTCACGATCTCCATCGACACCGTTTCCGACACCATGCGCCGCAGCCGCTCCGGCATGCGGGCGGTCTGGGTGTAGGAGTACACGCGCTTCTTGAGGCTGCGCGCCTTGCCGACGTAGAGCGCGTCGCCGCGGGCGTCGAGCATGCGGTAGACGCCGGGACTGAGCGGCATGGTCTGCAACGCGCGCTCGATCACGCCGACGCCCCTCGGCTCCGGCGGAGCGGCGGGCAGGTTCTGCGGTCCAGTGTCATCCATCCCGCCCTACATAGTTTCCGGGGGGGCGGGACCTCAAGTGGGATGCTGCACCGCGCTCCAGTTCTATCCACCGAACCTGTGGACAACTCTGTGCATGAGTTGCGGATGAATGCGATCCGAAGGCGGAATCCCGCGGCGGAATCCGAATTGCCCAGTTTCTGGGCATTCAGGCTAAACTATTGATAACAGAGAGTCATTGCCTTTACGCCGTGGCGTGCGCGAGCTTGGGGACACATCCCCCTGCAAACATTAGGAGGCCAGCGGCAATGGTGGACAATTCTTTCTTGACCGTGTCGTAGCGGCACCAGGCCGTGGTCCAGCTTGCGTTCAGGCAAGCAACTTTGCCGTCCCGGCTGGCATCCACCTAGCGGACCCGTTCCACCTCAACCCCAGCGGCGGCGGCGTCGGGAAACACGTCAAGCTTCTCCACCCGCACCCGGACGATTGCCACGCGCGGGTCATGCAAGCAAGCGCCGGCGATTCGCTCCGCCAGGGTCTCCACTAGTTTCACGTGCCCCGCCCCTATGATGTGCCGCACCAGCTCCGCCACCCGTTCATAGTTCACCACGCGCTCCAGCCGGTCCACGCCGTCGGTCGCCGGGTCGTCGTCCACGCCCAGGTCCACATTGATCCGCACCCGCTGCAGCGCCGCGTGTTCGTGCGGGTACACGCCGATGCTGGCCTGCAGCAGCATGTCCCGCAGGAACACGTGCCGGAGCCGGGCGTGGGCGCTGGCGATGGTCACTCCTCGACCGAGGCTCCGGAGGTCCATTGCAGGTGCTGCCCGCCGTCCAGCGCGATCATCTGCCCAGTCATCGCCGGCAGGGACAGGATGGCCAGCACGGCCCGCGCGACCTCGTCCGGCGAGGTGCCGTGCCCGAGCGGGACGGACTGGAACTGCCGGGTGAACTGCCGCTCAGTCTGCTGCAGGCTGGGCAGCGCCGGGCCGGGGCCGATGGCGTTCACCCGGATGCGCGGCGCCAGCGCCAGCGCCATCTGCTGCGTGAGCGCCCACAGCGCGGCCTTGGACAGGGTGTAGGACACGAAGTGCGGCGTAAGCGACCATACGCGCTGGTCCAGAAGGTTCACCACTGCGCCAAGGGCTTCACTCGGCAGGCCGCGCGCCAAGGCCTGCATCAGTACGAAGGGCGCGCGCAGGTTGGGTTCCAGGTGGCGGTCCCAGCTCTCGCGGGTTGCGTCATGCCACTCGTCCCGCTCGAACGCGCTGGCGTTGTTCACCAACAGGCCAATCGGTCCCAACGCCGCCGCCGCCGCTGGCAGCAACGCCTGCACCGCCGCCTCGTTGGCGAGGTCGGCCGTCAGCACCACGGCAACCCGGCCCTGGCTTTGTAGGTCGGCGGCTAGGGCGTCCGCCTCGGCCCGGCTATGCTGGCAATGGACGGCCACGTCGAACCCAGCCTCGGCCAACGCCAGCACGATGGCACGGCCCAGGCGCTTGGCGCCGCCGGTAACCAAGGCCGTGCGCGGCAGGAGGGCGGCTGGACGGGGTTCAGGCATACTGGGTGCTAGCCGAGGCCGCCTTGCCGGTAAAGTGGCGCGCCAGGCTGCACAGCGACCGGGCCGCCCTGTTACGGCCTCCTACGCGCGGCTGCAACGAACTTGGGCGCAGCACGCGGGGGTGTAGTTGTTTGAACAATACTGCACAGGAAAGCGCCGAAGCCAGCGCGGTTGTCAGGCTGGCTTGAGTGCCTTACCCTGCTTGTCTCAAGCATGTTGATGCGTTCAGTGTGCGTTACACAATGTTTGCCACAACGACGGAGGCAACGTTGGACCCTCAATATTTCACGCAAGAACGGCCAGAGATGTTGCCGTTCGTGCCGGAGCGGCGGGCGCGAGTGCTTGAGATCGGCTGTGGCGAGGGCCGTTTCAGTGCCGCGTTGGCCGGGGTCGAGGAAGCATGGGGCGTGGAGCCGTCCCCCGCAGCCGAGGCCGCAAAACATCGCCTGAGCCGGGTCATCCAAGGCACGTTCGACGACGCAGCGCCTGAGTTGCCCACTGGATACTTCGATCTGGTGATATGCAACGACGTGATTGAGCACATCCCCGAGCCTTCGAGGTTCCTGTCGAACATCGGAAAGCATCTAGCGCCCGGCGGCATGATGATCGGATCAATACCGAATGTGCGTTTCTACAACAACATGTTCCAGTATTTGCTGGAAAAGGATTGGCACTACACCGACTCCGGTATCCTAGACCGAACCCACATCACGTTCTTTACCCGGAAAAGCCTGCATAAAACGCTTGAACAGCACGGCTTCAAGGTCCTTCGCTTGCAAGGCATCAACACCGCAATCCGAATGGGCAACTCCGCACGAGCCTGGGCTTATCTTGCAGCGGCTTACGCCCTTGTCGCCGTGACGTTCGGATACTTCTCGGACATAAGGCACTTACAGTTCGCGTTCCAAGCTGTTCCGAACAAGGAGTGAGAACTAGCCTTTGGCCCGCGCCCGCCCGCCCCCACGCTTCGCCGCGCGCTTCTCCGGGTCCCAACCGCCGCCGCCCGGACCAAGCGGTTGTGGCGTCACGTCCTTCTTGGCGCGCCCGGCAAACGCCGAGCTGGCCGGCGGAGGCGGCAGGCCAAGGTCGAGCGCTTCCAGCCGCTTGATCTCGTCCCGCAGCCGCGCCGCCGTCTCGAACTCCAAATCCGCCGCCGCCGCGCGCATCCGCTTCTCAAGGTCGGCAATCGCGGACTTCAGGTCCTTGCCCACGAAGTCCGTGACGCCCGTGTCCTTCACCGGCGCAACCGTCACGTAGTCCTGCTCGAACACCGACTGCAGCGCCTCGCCAATATGGCTGCGCACGCTCTCGGGCGTGATGCCGTGCGCCACGTTGTGCGCGACCTGCTTGGCCCGGCGCCGGTCGGTCTCCTCAATGGCAGCGCGCAATGACCGGGTCATCACGTCGGCATACAGGATCACCCGGCCGTCCACGTTGCGGGCCGCCCGGCCGATGGTCTGCACCAGGCTGGTTTGGCTGCGCAGGAAGCCTTCCTTGTCCGCGTCCAGGATCGCCACCAGCGCGCACTCCGGGATGTCCAGGCCCTCGCGCAGCAGGTTGATGCCCACCAGCACGTCGAACACGCCCAGCCGCAAGTCGCGGATAATCTCGATCCGCTCCAGCGTGTCCACGTCGGAGTGCAAATAGCGCACCTTCACGCCGTTCTCGGTCAGGTACTCCGTCAGGTCCTCGGCCATGCGCTTGGTGAGCGTCGTGACCAGGATGCGCCCGCCGCGGCCGATCACCGTGCGCGCCTCCGCCAGCAGGTCATCGACCTGGCGCTCCACCGGGCGGATTTCCGTCACCGGGTCAATCAGCCCGGTGGGACGGATCACCTGTTCGGCGAACGCGCCCCCGGTCCGTTCCATCTCCCACGGGCCAGGCGTCGCGCTCACGAACACGGTTTGCGGGCGGAACGCGTCCCACTCCTCGAAGCGCAGCGGCCGGTTGTCCAGGCACGACGGCAGGCGGAAACCAAACTCGCTCAGGACGCCCTTGCGCGCCGCGTCGCCGCGCGACATGCCGCCGATTTGCGGCACCGTGACGTGGCTCTCGTCCACGATCAGCAGCGCGTTCTCCGGCAGGTACTCGAACAGGGTGGGGGGCGGCTCGCCGGGCGCCCGGCCGGACAGGTAGCGGGAGTAGTTCTCAATGGATTTGCAACTGCCGGTCGTCTCCATCATCTCGATGTCGAACGTGCAGCGCTGCTGCAACCGCTCCGCCTCCAGCAGCCGGCCCTCGGCGGTGAACTGCGCCAGGCGGTGTTGCAACTCGACCTTGATGTCCTTGATCGCCTGGGTGAGCGTCGGGCGCGGCGTCACGTAGTGGCTGTTGGCGTAGATGCTGACCTGGTCCATGGAGCCGGTCAGCTCGCCGGTCAGCGGGTCGAACTCGCGGATGCTCTCGATCTCGTCGCCGAACAGGCTAACGCGCCAGGCACGGTCCTCCTGGTGGCTCGGGAATACGTCCACGGTCTCGCCGCGCAGGCGGAACGCGCCGCGGGCGAACGCCACGTCGTTGCGGCGGTACTGCAACTCCACCAATGCCCGGGCCAGGGTGTCGCGGTCGATCCGGCCGCCGACCTCCAGCTTCACGACCATGCGGCCATAGGTCTCGACCGAGCCGATGCCGTAGATGCAGGACACCGACGCCACGATCACCACGTCGTTCCGCTCCAGCAGCGCCTGGGTGGCGCTGTGACGCATACGGTCAATCGCCTCATTGATCTGGCTGTCTTTTTCGATATAGGTGTCGGTGCGCGGGACGTAGGCCTCGGGCTGGTAGTAATCGTAGTAGCTGACGAAGTACTCGACGGCGTTGTCCGGGAAGAAGTTCTTCATCTCGCCATACAACTGCGCCGCCAGCGTCTTGTTGGGCGCCAGGATCAGCGTCGGCCGCTGCACCGCCTCGATCACCTTGGCCATGCTGAACGTTTTGCCGGACCCGGTCACCCCCAACAGCACCTGGTCCCGCTCGGCGCTCTGGATGCCGGCTAGCAGGTCGCGGATGGCGGTCGGCTGGTCCCCCGCGGGTTCATACGGCGACTTCACCTCCAGCCGCTTACCGTCGGGCTTCGCCGCCTGTTTGCGCGGCGTGAACGTGACGGGTGGAGCGGCGGCGAGCTTCTGGGCGAGCGTCGATGACATCAGCCAAAGATGGCGATCCCGGAGCCGCGCGTCGAGAGGTGAGGTTTGCTGGTTGGCAAACGCTTCGGTACGGATATGCTCAACACTGCGTCGGCGCCATGCCGATCAGGAGGCATGGATGCTGCTGCGTGCGACCTTGGACCAACTGCGTTTCATGCGCCTGCGCGATATCGGCCTGTTCCGCCGAAGCGCCCGCACCGACGCCGCCATCGCCGGGACACGCGGCCGGCTCGGGGACCGGGCGGCGTTCGAGGCGGCGTACGCGGACGGAGATCCGTGGGCCGCGGCCGACACCTCGTACCGCTACCAGTTCCGCAAGTACCAGACGCTGCTGTCCCTGCTGCCGGCGGAACGCTATGGCCGGGTGCTGGACCTCGGCTGCGGCGTGGGCCGGATGTCCGGCATGTTGGCGCGGCGGGCAGACAGCGTGCTGGGGCTGGACGTGGCCCAGGGCGCCATCGACGCCGCCGAGCGCGCGTCCGCCGGCATCCCGGGCCTACGCTTCCAGCAGGCCGACATGCGCGACCTGCCACCGGACCTCAATGGCGGGTTCGACCTCGTAGTGCTGGCGGACACGTTGTACTACTTGCGCCCGATGGACGACTTGCTGCTGAAACGCCTTGCGCTGCGCGTGGCCGGGCTGTTGGCGCCGGGCGGCGTGTGCCTGCTGGCCAACCACTTCTTCAGCGGCGCGGACCAGGACAGCCGGCTGTCCCGGCGCATCCACCGCGCGTTCGCGTGGTCGCCGGCGTTCCATGTGCTGTCGGAGCACCGGCGGCCGTTCTACTTGGTGTCCGTGCTGGGTCAGGTGGCGGCCTAACGCTTAGGCTCCGGGCCGCGTCGCGCGCCAAACCCACCACGCCGCCGCTGCGCCCACCACCAGGTTCGCCACGCAGACGCCCAGGAACACGCCGCTCGCGCCGAACATCCGGCCGCCTAGCCACGCCACCGGGATGTTCACGGCGCCCATGCGCGCGACCGAAACCAGCACGGCCGCGCCGGGCCGGTTCAGGCCGTTGAACGCCGAGTTCACCACCGCGATGACGCCAGCCGCTCCGTAGCTGAGCGGCACGATGGCTAAATACGCCGCGACCGTCTGCGCGACCTGGGCGTCCCCGCTGAATGCCGTGCCGATGCTGGGACCGGCGAACCACAGCAGGACAGCCAGCGCCGCGCCGAACAGCAGGCAAAACAGGAACGTAGCCCGCATCGCCTCGCGCACCCGGTCGAGCCGCCCGGCACCCGCGTTCTGCCCGACGAACGGGTTCATCACCGCCGACAGCGCGAACGGCGGCACCATCGCCAGGCTCTCGATGCGCCCCGCCACGCCGAACCCGGCGACCGCCTCTGCTCCATAGGCCGCAAGGATCGCCGTCACCACGGCGGCGGATACGGGGATGACGGTGTTGGTGGCCGCCGCCGGCAGGCCGATGTGCAGCACGCGGCGGCTGGAGGCGGCGAACCGCCCGGCGCTCGGCAGCCCTTGGGACAGCAGGCCATGCCCGCGCAGCCGCCACACCGTGGCCGCCAGCAGCGCCGACCAGGCCAGGAGATTGGCCACCGCCGCCCCGCGCAGCCCCAAGCCCGGCACGCCGCCGAGGCCAAAGATCGCTGGGCCGACCAGCAGCAGGTTCACGCCCGCCGCCCCGGCCATGGCGATCCCTTGGAACCGGGCGTCGCCGGCCGCCCGCGCGGCGGACAGCCCGACGATGCTGACCATGAACAGCGCCGCGGCCGGGAACCAAATCCGCAGATAGCCCGAGATCAGCGGCATCAAGGCATCCGGCGCGCCGAGCGCACGGAACAGCGGCACCATCGACAACTCGCCCAGCAGCGCCGCCACCAGGCCAAACGCCGCCGTCAGCAACAGCGCGTCCACCACCAATGCCCCAGCGTCCGGCTCGTTGGCGCCGAGCGAGCGCGCCACCACGGCCGAGGTGCCGGCGCCCAGCCCAATTGCCAGGCTGATCACGACCATGGTGACCGGGAAGGTGAAGCTCACGGCCGAAAGCGCCTGCGGCCCCAGGCGCGCGACGAACCAGGTCTCGGCCACGGAGTAGCCGATGGTGCCCAGGATGCCGCCGGTCAGCGGCAAAGTAAGACGCGCCAGCGTCGGCCCAACCCGGCCGGTGGTCATGACGGCGCGGGGCGGGACGGGTGGGACGACTCCGGCCGCGGGCGGGACCGGCGCAGTGGCCAGCGTGGGGCTCGGCATGAACGATGGTCCTGGGTTCAGGGGCAGGCGTACGGCGTCGCCGCCGGTTCGCGGCACCCTGCTTGCATGGCGCAGAGTTCACGGGATAGCAATGCAACCCGTTCCACCAGCACCTGTTGGCGGGTTGAAAGCATCCCACTTACCGCGATCATGCGCTGGCTACGGTAATTGATAATCGTTCGGCATTGGCCCGGCGCCCGAAACCAAGGCATGATCGGGTCCGCAAGCCGGATCTGGCCCCGGCAAGCTCAAGAGGACCCAGCATATGGCAGCAGACGGCGACACCCAGGCACGGACCAGCATCGACAAGCTGTGCATCGACACGATCCGCACCCTGTCGATGGACGCGGTGCAGAAAGCGAAGTCTGGCCATCCCGGCACGCCGATGGCGCTTGCTCCCGTGGCCTACACCCTGTGGCAGGACGTCCTGCGGTTCGACCCGGCCGATCCGACTTGGCCGAACCGGGACCGCTTCGTGCTTTCGGTGGGCCACGCCTCCATGCTGCTGTACTCGCTGCTGCACCTGACCGGGGTGCGGCGCATCGGGCAGCACGGCGCGACCAACGAGGAGGCGGTGTCGCTTGACGACATCAAGCAGTTCCGCCAGCTCAGCAGCGTGACGCCGGGCCACCCGGAGTACAGCTACACCTCGGGCGTCGAGACCACCACCGGGCCGCTGGGGCAAGGCGTGGCGAACTCGGTCGGCATGGCGATGGCGCAGCGCTGGTTCGCCAGCCGATACAACCAGCCGGGCTTCCCACTGTACGACTACCGGGTTTATGCCCTGGCCGGCGACGGCGACATGATGGAGGGCGTCTCCGGCGAGGCCGCCAGCACCGCTGCGCACCTCAAGCTGTCGAACCTCGTGTGGATTTACGACAGCAACCTCATCACCATCGAGGGCGCCACCAGCCTCGCCTTCTCCGAGGACGTGGCCGCCCGGTTCGCTGCCTATGGCTGGCACGTGCTGCACCTGGATGACGCGAACGACACTGCGGGCATGGCGGCGCTGCTGCAGGAGGCGGAAGCCGTCACCGACCGGCCGACCTTCATTCTCGTGCACAGCGTGATCGGCTACGGCGCACCGAAAAAGCAGGGCACGCGCGAGGCGCACGGCGAGCCGCTGGGCGACGAGGAAATCAAGGCTGCCAAGCGCTCCTATGGCTGGCCGGAGGACGCGCAGTTCCTGGTGCCGGACGGGGTGCGGGAGCGGTTCGCGGAGCGCATGGGCACGCGCGGCGCCAAGCTGCGGGCGGAGTGGATGGACATGCTGGCCCGCTACCGGAAGGAGTACCCGGCGCTTGCGGCGGAGCTGGACCAGATGGACCACCAGCACCTGCCCGAAGGCTGGGACGCGGACATCCCGGTGTTCCCGTCGGATGCGAAGGGCCTGGCGACGCGCGACAGCTCGCAAAAGGTGCTGAACGCCATTGCGCCGCATGTGCCTTGGCTGATCGGCGGCGCGGCCGACCTGGCGCCAAGCACCAAGTCCAACCTGACGTTCCCCGGCGCAGGCAGCTTCGAGGCCGACAACCATGCCGGCCGCAACCTGCATTTCGGCATCCGCGAGCACGCGATGGGGTCGATCTGCAACGGGATCGCACTGAGCGGCATGCGCTCCTATGCGTCCGGGTTCCTGATTTTCAGCGACTACATGAAGCCGCCCATCCGCTTGTCGGCCATCATGGAGCTGCCGGTCATCTACATCTTCACCCATGACAGCATCGGCGTGGGCGAGGACGGGCCGACGCACCAGCCGGTGGAACAACTGGTGTCGCTGCGCTCCATTCCCGGCATGATCGTGATCCGCCCGGCGGACGCCAATGAAGTCGCGGAGGCTTGGCGGGTGGCGATGCAGCAGAAGCACCACCCCGTCTGCCTGATCCTAAGCCGCCAGGCGTTGCCGACCATCGACCGCTCCAAGTACCACCCGGCGAGTGGCCTCCAGCGCGGCGCATACATCGTGGCCGACAGTGACGGCACGCCCGATGTCATCCTGATTGGCACCGGCAGCGAGTTGCAGCTCTGCGTCGGCGCGTATGAGGCATTGAGCGCCGAGGGCGTCAAGGCGCGTGTGGTGTCAATGCCAAGCTGGGAGCTGTTCGAGGAACAGGACGAGGCCTACCGCGACCACGTGCTGCCGCCGGGCGTGCGCGGCCGCGTGGCCGTGGAGCAGGCGGCAAAGATCGGCTGGGACCGTTACGCAGGCACTGGCGGCGCCGTGATCGGCATGCACACCTTCGGCGCCAGCGCCCCAGCCGCCGAGTTGCAAAAGAAATTCGGCTTCACCCCGGACGCCGTGCTGGATGCGGCCCGGGCGCAAGCCAAACGGAGGGCTGCCTGATGAACCCACTGAAGCAACTTGAACAGTTCGGCCAAAGCCCTTGGCTCGACTTCATCCAGCGCAGCTTCACCGCCGATGGCAGCCTGCAAAAGCTGATCGACCGTGACGGCCTCAAGGGCATCACCAGCAACCCCGCCATATTCCAAAAGGCGATGGGCGAGGGCACCGACTACGACGCCGGCTTCAAGGCCCTGGCGGACCGTGGCGACCATGACGCGCTGGGCATCTACGAGGCGCTGGCCATCGAGGACATCCAGGCGGCGTGCGACCTGATGCGCCCGGTGTTCGACGCCACCAACCGGGTGGACGGCTACGTGAGCCTGGAGGTGTCGCCTTACCTCGCGCTGTACACCGACGAGACCGTGACGGAGGCCCGGCGGCTGTGGGCGGCCGTGGGGCGCGAGAACCTGATGGTGAAGGTGCCCGGCACCGACAAGGGCGCAGCGGCAATCCGCACCCTGATCGGCGAAGGCCTCAACATTAACGTGACGCTGCTGTTCGCGCAGAGCGCCTACGAGGCGGTGGCGGAGGCGTTCATCGCCGGGCTGGAGGACCGCAAGGCGCGCGGCGAGAGCATCGCCAACATCGCCAGCGTCGCCAGCTTCTTCGTGAGCCGGATCGACGCGGTGATCGATAAGCAAATCGATGAGCGGATGGACAAGGGGGACACCGAGGTCAAGGCGCTGCGCGGCAAGGTGGCGATCGCCAACGCCAAGCTGGCGTACCAGACCTACCTCAAGCTGGTGGCCTCGCCGCGCTGGAAGGCCTTGTCGTCGGAAGGGGCGCTGCCGCAGCGCCTGCTATGGGCCAGCACCGGGGTGAAGGACAAGGCGTACAGCGACGTGCTGTATGTCGAGGAGCTGATCGGCCGGGACACGGTGAACACCATTCCGCCGGCCACCATGGACGCCTTCCGCGACCACGGCACGCCGCGCGCGAGCCTGACCGAGAACATAGACGACGCGCGGCGCGTGCTGGCGGAGGCGGACCGGCTGGGCCTGGACCTGCAAGGCGTGACGCTGAAGCTGGTGGAGGACGGGGTCGCGCTGTTCGCCACCGCCGCCGACACGTTGCTGGGCTCGGTAGCGGCCAAGCGGGCGGCGATGATTGGCGACAAGCTGTCCGGCATGGAGGCCAAGCTGCCCGAGGAGCTGGACACGGCGGTCAAGGCCACCGTCGAGGACTGGCGCAAGGCCGGCAAGGTCCGCGACCTCTGGGCGCACAAGGCGTCGCTGTGGACCGGGGCGGACGAGGCGAAGTGGCTGGGCTGGCTGCAGGTGGTCGATGACCGCATGGCCGACCTGCCGGCGCTGAAGGCGTTCCAGGACGAGGTGAAGTCCGAGGGCTTCGAGCACGTTCTGCTGCTGGGCATGGGCGGATCGAGCCTGGGGCCGGAGGTGCTGGCCGAGACGTTCGGCAAGCAGCCGGGCTTCCCGGAGCTGCTGATCCTCGACAGCACCGACCCGGCGCAAGTGGCCGCGACCGCGGCGCGCGTGGACCTGAAGCGCACGCTGTGCATCGTCAGCAGCAAGTCCGGCGGCACGCTGGAGCCTAACATCTTCAAGGCATACTTCTGGGACCTGATGCAAAAGGCGGTTGGCGACAACCAGGCCGGGCGGCACTTCGTGGCGGTCACCGACCCCGGCTCCAAGATGCAGGGCATTGCCGAGAACAACGGCTTCCGCCATGTGTTCATGGGCGACCCGTCCATCGGCGGGCGCTACTCCGTGCTGTCCAACTTCGGCATGGCGCCGGCGGCGGCGATGGGGCTGGACTTGGAGGCGTTTCTGCGCTCGGCTGCGTTCATGGTGCGCTCCTGCGCCGCCGGCACGCCGCCGGGCCAGAACCCCGGGGTGCAGCTCGGCGCAATCCTGG
The DNA here is from genome assembly GCA_964242575.1 of uncultured Acetobacteraceae bacterium. Lineage (GTDB taxonomy): Bacteria > Pseudomonadota > Alphaproteobacteria > Acetobacterales > Acetobacteraceae > JANPPS01. The sequence continues at coordinate 27,929 of CAXTCN010000026.1, forward strand.
GCACGGCCGCGAAGATGGGACGGGACAAGGTGACGGTGATCGCCTCGCCGGGCATCGCCGACATGGGGGCTTGGCTGGAGCAGCTATTGGCCGAAAGCACCGGCAAGCAGGGGCACGGCATCGTGCCGGTGGACGACGAGCCGTTGGCGAGTCCCGACCGTTACGGCGCGGACCGGCTGTTCGCCTACCTGCGGCTGGCCCATGCGCCCGACCCGGCACAGGACGCCGGCGTCGCCGCGCTGGAGGCGGCGGGGCAGCCCGTGGTGCGGATGTCGCTCAGTGACCCCATGCAGATCGCGCAGCAGTTCTACCTGTGGGAGTTCGCGACCGCGGTGGCAGGCGCGGTGATCGGCATCAACCCGTTCGACCAGCCTGACGTGGAGGCCAGCAAGATCGAAACCCGCAAGCTGACCGATGCGGTGGCCGAAAGCGGGAGCCTGCCGGACGAGACGCCGTTCCTGGTGGCCGACGGCATCAAGCTGTTCACCGACGAGGCGAACCAGGCGGCGCTGCACAACGACAGCCTGGACGGCGTCATCAAGGCGCACCTGGAGCGCGCCGGGCCTGGGGACTACGTGGCGCTGCTTGGGTACATCGACCGCAACACGGCGCATATCGAGGCGTTGCGCACGTTGCGGACCCGCATCCGGGACGCGAAGCACGTCGCGACGTGCGTGGGGTTCGGGCCGCGGTTCCTGCACTCGACCGGCCAGGCCTACAAGGGCGGGCCGGACAGTGGCGTGTTCCTGCAAGTCACCGCGGATGATGCGGAGGACTTGGCCGTTCCAGGGGAAAGCTACACGTTCGGCACCGTGAAGGCCGCGCAGGCGCGCGGCGACTTCGAGGTGCTGGCGGAGCGGAAGCGGCGGGCGCTGCGGGTGCATTTGGGCGCCGACGTGGACGCTGGGCTGGCGCGGCTGGCGCAGGCCGTCGATGCGGCGTTGGCGTAGGGGGCGTCATGGAACTTGGCATTGTCGGCCTCGGCCGCATGGGTGGCAACATCAGCCAGCGCCTGATGCGCGCCGGGCACCGCATGGTGGTATACGACCGGAACGAGACGGCGGTGCACGGCCTGGCGGACAAGGGCGCGCAGCCCAGCGCCGGGCTGGCCGACATGGTGGCGAAGCTCACGCCGCCGCGTGCCGTGTGGGTGATGCTGCCGGCGGGCAAGATCACCGAGGCGACGGTGGCCGAGCTGGCCGAACTGCTGCAAGACGGCGACGTCATCATCGACGGCGGCAACAGCTACTACAAGGACGATATCCGACGGGCGCGAGAGCTGCGCCAAAAGGGCATCACGTACCTCGATGTCGGCACGTCCGGCGGCATCTGGGGCATTGACCGCGGCTACTGCATGATGATCGGCGGCGAGGACGCGGCGGTGCGGCGGCTGGACCCGATCTTTGCGGCGCTGGCGCCTGGCATCGGCAACATCGAGCGGACGCCGGAGCGGGACGGGCAGGACCCGCGGGCCGAGCAAGGCTACCTGCACGCGGGGCCAGCGGGGGCCGGGCACTTCGTAAAGATGGTGCACAACGGCATCGAATACGGGATGATGCAGGCCTATGCCGAAGGCTTCGACATACTCCGCACCAAGGATTCCGAGGAGTTGCCGGAAGCGGAGCGCTTCACCATCAACGTGACGGACGTGTCGGAAGTCTGGCGCCGCGGCAGCGTCGTGAGTTCCTGGCTGCTGGACCTGACCGCGATTGCGCTGGCGAAGGATGGCGACCTGTCGAGCTACGAGGGCGCCGTCGCCGACAGCGGCGAGGGCCGCTGGACCATCGAGGCGGCCGTCGAACAGGCCGTACCGGCGCCGGTGATCACAGCCAGCCTGTTTGCCCGGTTCGAGAGCCGGCGGCAGCACAGCTTCGCCAACAAGCTGCTGTCGGCGATGCGCGCCGGGTTCGGGGGCCACGTCGAGCCCAAGACCCCCGGCGTCATCCCACAGCCCGTGCCGAAGCCGGCCGAGGTCAAGGTGCAGGAACACGAACGGGAGACCTAAGACATGGATATCACCGAGCGCCTGTCCGGCCCCGCCTGCCTCGCCCGCGCCATTCCAGCGCCGGCGTCCGCCCTGGTGATCTTCGGCGCGGCCGGGGACCTGACCCGGCGCTTGCTGATGCCGTCGCTGTATAACCTGCATCTGGCCGGACTGTTGGACGAAGGCTTCCAAGTGATTGGCGTCGATCATAACGAGCGGACCGACGAGGCCTATCGCACCGCCCTTACCGAAGCCATGAACAGCTTCATTACGGACAAGGGCGGCGAGTTCGCGGCCAGCGGCCTGGACGCCGACGCATGGGGCTGGGTGCGCGACCGGCTGTCCTACTTGACCGGCGAGTTCGAGGACCCGGCGACGTTCAAGGATCTGGCCGAGCGGGTCAAAGGCAACTGCGTGTTCTACCTTGCGGTGTCCGCGCGCTTCTTCGCGCCGGTGATCGAGCAACTCGCGGCCGGCGGCCTCATGGGCGAAAGCGAGGGGAAGTTCCGCCGGATTGTGGTCGAAAAGCCGTTCGGCCATGACCTATACAGCGCGCAGGCGTTGAACCGGCTGATCCTGGAAAAAATGGGCGAGCACCAGGTGTTCCGCATCGACCACTTCCTGGGCAAGGAGACCGTGCAGAACATCATGGCGCTCCGGTTCAGCAACGGCATCTTCGAGCCGCTGTGGAACCGGCACCATATCGACCACATCCAGATCACCGCCGCGGAGACCGTGGGCGTGGAGGGCCGCGCCCGGTTCTACGAGCCGACCGGGGCGCTCCGGGACATGGTGCCCAACCACATGTTCCAGTTGCTGGCGATGGTGGCGATGGAGCCGCCCAACAGCTTCGACGCGGACGCGGTGCGGGCGGAAAAGGCCAAGGTGCTGCAGGCGATCAAACCGCTGGACCAGCGGCATATCGAGCGCGACGTGGTGCGCGGCCAGTACGCCGCCGGGGAAGTCAAGGGCAAGCCGGTGCCGGGCTACAAGCAGGAACCCGACGTGGCGCCCACCAGCACGACCGAGACCTTCGTGGCGATGCGGCTCAAGATCGACAACTTCCGCTGGGCCGGGGTGCCGTTCTACATTCGCACCGGCAAGCGCATGGCGGTGCGGCGGACCGAAATCGCGGTGCATTTCAAACAGGCGCCGTATGCCATGTTCCGCACCACGCCGGTCGAGCGGCTGACGCCCAACATCATGGTGATCCATGTGCAGCCGAGCGAGGGCATCACCTTGAACCTCAGCGCCAAGATGCCGGGACCCAGCATGCAACTGGGCGCGGTGGCGATGGACTTCCGCTACTCCGACTACTTCTCCACCCCGTCCGCCACGGGCTACGAGACGCTGCTGTATGACGTGATGATCGGCGACGCGACCCTGTTCCAGCGCGCGGACAACGTGGAGGCTGGGTGGGAGGCGGTGCAGCCGGTCATTGAGGAGTGGGATCTTGGGCACTTGGTGGTGCGCAAGTACGCCGCCGGCAGCAGCGGCCCGACCGCCGCGGACGAGCTGCTGGAGCGGGACGGACGGCACTGGCTGCCGCTCACATGATCCGTTTCGTCGTATCGGACGTGGACGGCACGCTGGTGCAGCCGGACAAGTCGCTGGCGCCCAGCACGGTGGCCGCGGCGGCGCGGTTGCGGGCGGCGGGCATCCCGCTCGGCATCGTCAGCGCCCGGCCGCCGCGCGGGATGCGCTGGATCGCCGAGGAGCTGGGGCTAATGGGCCTGCTGGCCGGGTTCAACGGCGGCACCGTCATGCAGCCGGACGGGACCGTCGTGGAGCAGCACACCGTGCCGGCGGCGGCGGCGCGCATGGCGCTGTCGCTGTTCGCCGCCAATGGAGTCAGCGCCTGGCTGTTCACCGCGGACGAGTGGCTGGTGCTGGACCCGCACGGCCCGCACGTCGATCACGAGCGCCATACCGTCCGGTTCAACGAGCGCGTGGTGCAGGACTTCGAAACCTATATCGACCAGGGCGGCAAGCTGGTGGGCGTGACCGACGACGCGCCGTTGCTGGCCCGGCTCGAGACGGAGCTGCAGGCCATGCTGGGCGACACCGCCAACGCCAAGCGCTCGCAGACGTACTACCTCGACGTGACGCACCGGGATGCGGACAAGGGCAACGCGGTCCGCGCGTTGGCGGCGCATGTGGGGGTGGCGCTCGCGGACGTGGCGGTGCTGGGTGACATGGCGAACGACCTGCCGATGTTCGATGTCGCCGGCTATGCCATTGCCATGGGCAACGCCACGCCGGAGGTCCAGGCGCGGGCCGCCGCCGTCACTGGTCTAAACGACGCGGACGGCTGGGCGCAGGCGGTGGACCGGCTGATCCTGCCGCGCGCCGCAGCATGAGGGCCGAGGCATGAGGGTGGCCGCCAACCCGCAAGCGCTGGCTGCTGCCGCGGCCGAGTGGATGCTGGCGGCGTTGCTGGCCCGCTCCGGCCCGGTGTCCGTGGCGCTGTCCGGCGGCTCCACGCCGAAGCTGCTGTATGAGACGCTGGCCGCTGCGCCGTTCCGTGACCGGATGCCCTGGGGCCGCGTGCACTGGTTCTGGGGCGACGAGCGCTTCGTGTCGCACGACGACCCGCGCAGCAACTACCGCATGACCATGGACGCCATGCTGCGCCATGTGCCGGCGCCGGTCACCAACATCCACCCGGTGCCGACCGAGGGCCTGGTCGCCGAGGCCGCCGCGCAGCAGTATGAGGCGGAGCTGCTGGAGTTCCACGGCGGCGCGTCCCTGGACCAGCCGCTGTTCGATGTGGTGCTGATGGGCCTTGGCACCAACGGCCACACGGCGTCGCTGTTCCCGGACACCACAGTGCTGCAAAACCGCACCGACTGGGCCGCCGCCGTCACGCCCGAGGGCGAACCCACCCGCATCACGCTGACCTACCCCGCCCTGGAAAGTTGCCGCCATGCCGCGTTCCTGGTGGCGGGCGTGGACAAGCGCGAGGTGCTGGCCCGGGTGCGCGGCGGCGACCTGTCGCTGCCGGCCACGCACTATCGGCCGCAGGGCGAGCTTGCGTGGTTCGCCGACGAGGCCGCGTCTTGAGCGATGGCTTGCCGGCGGTGTTCCTGGTGATGGGCGTGTCCGGCTCCGGCAAGACCACCGTGGGCGAGCTGCTGGCGAAGCAGCTCGGTTGGCCGTTCGCCGACGCGGACGATTTCCACTCGCCGGAGAACAAGGCAAAGATGCGCGGCGGCACCCCGCTTACCGACGAGGATCGCTGGCCCTGGCTCGCTGCCGTGGCCGCATGGATCGACCAAATCCGCGACGCTGGCGGGCACGGGGTGCTGGCGTGCCCCGGATTGAAGCGCGCTCACCGGGACGTCCTAGTTGGCAACCGGCCCGATGTCCGGCTGGTTTACCTGCGCGGCGAGAAAGCCTTGATCGCGCAACGGCAGGCGGCGCGCACCGGCCACTACATGCCGGCCTCCCTAGTGGACAGCCAGTTCGCGATACTGGAGGAGCCCGGCCCGGACGAACGGCCCATCGTGGTGTCGGTAGAACCCACGCCGCCGCAGATCGTGCAAGCTATCCTGGCCGGAGTAGGTTGATGGACCAGGACGCGTTGAAGCGGCAGGCCGCCGAGGCCGCGGTGTCAGAGGTCGCGGACGGCATGGTGCTAGGCCTCGGCACCGGCTCCACCGCCGCCATCGCGGTCGAGCTGCTGGGACGCCGCGTGCAGGACGGCCTGCGCATCGTCGGCATCCCCACCTCGGAGCGCACGGCGGCGCAGGCGCGGTCGCTCGGCATCCCGCTCGTGACGTTCGCCGATCACGCCACGATCGACCTCACGATTGACGGCGCCGACGAGGTGCATACCGGCACGCTCGACCTCATCAAGGGCCTGGGCGGCGCGCTGCTGCGGGAAAAGATCGTGGCGGCGGCCAGCCGGCGCATGACGGTGGTGGTCGATGAAGCCAAGCTGGTGGACCGCCTGGGCCGGGTCCGCCTGCCGGTCGAGGTCGTGGCGTTCGGCTGGGAAACGACCGCCGAGCACCTGCGCGCTGCCGGCGCGGACCCGGTGCTGCGCCGTGGCGCGGACGGCGGCGCGTTCCATACGGACGGCGGCAACGTCATCCTGGACTGCGCCCTGGACATTCCGGACCCGGCCGCCCTACAGGCCCGGCTTAAGGCGTTGACCGGCGTGGTGGAAACCGGGTTGTTCATCGGCATGGCCACCCGCGTCATTGCCGGCACGCCCACCGGTCCCCGCATCCTGGAGCGCACATGACCGACCACCCGCTCACTGAGCCGGCTGGCCCGCTTACGCTCGCCATCGACATCGGCGGCACCAACCTCAAGGCCGGGTTGCTGGACCCGCACGGCGCCATGATCGGCGAGCGCGCGCGGGTCTCGACGCCGCACCCGTCGCCGCCGCCGGTGGTGCTTCCGGCGCTGGTCGGCCTCGCGCACACGCTCGGGCACTACGACCGGATTTCGGCCGGCTTTCCCGGCTTGGTTGTGCGCGGCGTCGTGCGGACCGCGCCGAACCTCGGCACCGCGGACTGGGGCGGCTTCGACTTGGCGGGCGCACTGGAGGAGCGGTTGGGCCGGCCGGCGCGGGTGCTGAACGACGCGACGGTGCAGGGACTGGGAGTGATCTCCGGCCACGGGATCGAATGCGTCATCACGCTCGGCACCGGGTTCGGCTTCGCGCTGTACCAGGACGGCCGGCTGGCGCCGCAACTGGAGCTGGCGCAGCATATCGCGCGCAAAAACCTGACGTATGACGAGTACTTGGGCGTAGCCGCGGTCGAGGCGATTGGCAAGAAACGCTGGCGCCGTCGGGTGCAACGGTCGCTGGAGGCGTTGCGGGTGCTGGTCAATTTCGACATGCTCTACATCGGCGGCGGCAACGCCAAGCTGATCGACTTTGATTTGCTGCCGGACGTGCGGGTGGTGTCGAACGACGCCGGCATTACCGGCGGCGTGCGGCTATGGGACAAGAGTTTGGACGATGCCTTCAAGGGCCGGCCCAAAGCGCCGGTGACTGACCGCACAGTGTGACCGTTTTCCACCTGGTGCGCCACGCCGAGCACGGGTTGCTAGGCCGGACGCTCACGGGGCGGATGCCCGGCGTGGGGCTGAACGACAATGGCCGCGCGCAGGCCGGGCGGTTGGCGGCAGGGTTGGCGGGACAGCGGATCACCGCCGTCCGGTGCAGCCCGCAGCAGCGGGCGCAGGAGACCGCGGGTCCCATCGCGGCGGCGCTGGGCGTGGCGGCGCATACCGACCCAGGGTGGGACGAGGTTGATTTCGGCGCATGGTCGGGCCGGGACTTCGCGGACCTCCAGCGTGACCCGGCCTGGCACGCCTGGAACGGTTTTCGAAGCACCGCGCCGACGCCGGGCGGCGAAACCATGCTGGCGGTGCAGTCCCGGGCGGTCGCCGCGCTGGCGTCGCAGCAAGCGGCAGACCCAGACGGGGAGGTGGTGGTGGTCAGTCATCTCGACGTGCTGCGCGCCATGCTGGCGCACGCGCTGGGAATGCCGCTCGACTTGATGTTCCGCATCGAGCTGGCGCCGGCTTCGCGCAGCGTGGTGACGCTGTGGGGTACAAGGGTCAGGGTTGACGGGATGGGCCTGCTGTCCTGACCAGCCCTACTCTGCAGGGGACAGCGCCGCCTCACGCGCGGACGCGGGCGCATGACGCGGCGCCCGTGCCGCCGCCGCATACAGCGCAGGCACGAAACACAACGTCAGCGCCGTGGCGCTCACCAGCCCGCCCATGATCGCGATTGCCATCGGACCCCAGAACACCGAAGACGTCAGCGGCACCAGTGCCAGGACGGCCGCGGCGGCCGTAAGCAGGATGGGACGCGCCCGCCGCACGGTGGCCTCCACGATTGCCTCTGCAACAGGGATGCCGGCCCGGATGTCCTGTTCGATCTGGTCCACCAGGATAACCGAGTTGCGCATGATAGTTCCAGCCAGTGCAATGAAGCCCAGCGTCGCCACGAAGCCGAACGGCGCGCCCGTTACCAGTAGCGCGCCCGTCACCCCAATCAACCCGAGCGGCGCCGTCGCGATCACCATCAAGGTGCGCCCGAAGGACTGCATTTGCACCACCAACAGAACCAGCGTCACCAGCAGCATCACCGGCATCATCTGATTGATGCTGGCCGAACCCTTGATGGCCTCCTCCACCGCACCCGCGGTTTCGATTTGGTAGCCCGCCGGCAGCGCGGCCTTGATCCCCTCCAGCGCGGGCAGGATTGCCGCGGTCGCCACTGGCGCCTCGACGCCCGGCGCCGTGTCGGCGCGCACCAGCACCATTGGCGTGCGGTTGCGCCGCCAAACCACCGGCTGCTCCAGCCCCCAACTGATGGAGGCCACCTGCGCCAGCGGAACCACCCGCCCGTTCGCCGCCGTGACCGAGACGTCGCCCAGGGCCGTGAGGTCGCTGCGCTCGGCCGGAACCGCGCGGGCGACCACCGGGATTAGGTCCGTGCCCTCCCGGTACTGGGTGATGACGGCGCCCTGCTGTAGCGTTTGCAGCGTGGCGGCGATGTCCTCGCTGGTCAGGCCCAGCAGCCGCGCCTTGTCTTGGTCGAGGCTCACGATGACCTGCTTGCCGAGTTGCCCCCAGTTGTCGCTGATGTTGCGCACGCTGGGCTCGGCGCGCATCGCCCGGCGCACGTCGCCCGCGATCATGCGCAGCGTTAACGGGTCCGGCCCGGTCACGCGGAACTGGACGGGGTAGCCGACCGGCGGCCCCGCCTCTAGCCGGGACGGGCGGAGCCGCACCTCAGGGAACGCTCCCGCGTCCATGGCGGCGTTCAGGGTGCCCAGCAGCGCTTCCCGGTCCTCCAGGGACTTCGTGTTGATGACGAACTGCGCGTAGTTCGGCTGGTCCAGCTCGGGCGAGAACGCCAGGAAAAAGCGCGGCGTCCCGGTGCCGGTATACGCCGCATAGGACGCGATGCCCGGCTGCTGCGCCAGCAGCGCCTCCAGACGCGCCACCTCCGCCGCGGTTGCGGCGAAGCTCGACCCTTCCGGCAGGCGCACGTCAATCAGCACCTCAAGCCGGCTGCTGGACGGGAAGAACTGCTGCGGGACCTTGGTGAAGCCCACGACCGAGACGCCGAACGCCAGCACCGTCAGCCCGATCACCGTCCAGCGGCACTGCACGCACCAGGCGACCACGCGGGCGAACCAGCGGTACAGCCGGCCGTCGTAACCGTCGTGGCCAATGGCGTGGCGTCCCGGCTGCGGCAGCAGGGCCGCGCCCAGGAACGGCACGAACAGCACCGCCACGAACCAGGACAGCACCAGCGAAAGCCCGACCACACGGAAGATGTCCTGGGTGTACTCGCCCGTGCTGGACTGCGCGAGGCCGACCGGCAAGTACCCCGCCGCCGTCACCAGCGTGCCTGTCAGCATGGGGAACGCGGTGGACGTGTAGGCGAAGCTGCCAGCGCGCAGCCGATCCCAGCCCTGTTCCAGCTTCACTTTCATCGTTTCAACGGCAATGATCGCGTCGTCCACCAGCAGCCCCAGCGCGATCACCAGCGCCCCTAGGGAAATCCGCTGCAGGTCGATCCCCAACAGGCTCATGCCGACGAATACCCCCGCGAGCACCAGCGGCACGCTGATGGCGACCACGATGCCGGTACGCCAGCCGAGGCTCACGAAGCTCACGACCAGCACGACCATCAGCGCGTCCAGGAACGCCTCCTGGAACTCGCCCACGTCCTCCGCGACGACGGTGGACTGGTCGTGCAGCCGTCCGAGGCGCACGCCCAGCGGCAGGGTAGGCTCGACCTGCGCGAGGCGTTCGGCAATGCCCCGTCCCAGCGCCAGCATGTCGCCACCTTTGGCCATGCTGATGCCGATGCCTAGCGCTGGCTTGCCGTTGAAGCGCATCGTCGCGATTGGCGGATCGACCGTGCTGCGGCTGATGGTCGCGATGTCGCCCAGGCGCAGTAACCGTCCCTGAACCGCCACCGGCAACGCCGCCAGCGCGGTGGCCGTGCCCAGGGACGCTTGCGTGCGGACGCGGATGCGGTCATGCGTCGTATCCACGTAGCCGCCAGCCACGACCCGGTTCTCCTTGCGGACGGCCTCGAACAGGTCCGACAACGTTATCCCCAGCTCGGCGAGCTTGCGGTGGGACATCTCGATGTAAACGCGCTCGTCCTGCTGGCCGACCAGCACGACCTTGCCCACGCCCGGCACCGTCAACAGCCGCTCGCGCACGTCCTCGGCGATATGCTTCAGCTCGGGCAGGGTGAAATCGTCGGCCGTCAGCGCATACAGGATGCCGTAGGTGTCGCCGAACTCGTCGTCGAAGCGCGGACCCTGCACGCCGTCGGGCAGGGTGTCCCGCATGTCGCCGACCTTCTTGCGCACCTGGTAGAACAGGTCGCCGACCAGACGGGGCGGCGTATCGTCGCGCAGCGAGACTACCACGACCGCATGGCCGGGCTGCGTCTGGCTCTGGGTGTAGTCGAGGTAGGCCAGGTCCTGCAGCTTGCGTTCGATGCGGTCCGTGACCTGGCGGGACATCTCGTCCGCCGATGCGCCGGGCCAGTCGGTGAGAATGACCATCTGCTTGATGGTAAAGCTCGGGTCTTCGGCACGGCCCAGCGACAGGTACGACCACGCGCCGCCTATCGCCAGCAGGATCATGGCGAGCAGCGTCAGGGTGCGGTGCTGCAACGCCCAGGCGGACAGGTTGCCCTTCATCGGGTGGCGCCGGTCCATGCAGTCACCGCCATATCAGGTTCAATTTGCCCGGTCCCGGCGGTCACCACCTGCTCGCCCTCGGCCAGCCCGCCGCGCACCAGCAGGCTGCCGTCGCCGCCGTATCCCGCGACGTTGACCGGGCGCAGCACGGCGCGTTGCCGTGCCGGGTCGAGCACCCAGACGGCCGCTTTCCCGCCATGGTCGGTCAGCGCCGTCGCGGGCAGCCGGGCGACCGGCGCCTCGGGCAGGTCGAAGGTCACGGTGGCCGTCATCCCGAGGTGCAACACCCCGGCCGGCGCGTCCCGTACGATGATCTTGACCGCGAAGGTCCGGGTCGCCGCATCGGCCAGCGCGCCGATCTCCCGCACCCGGCCGTGGAACGCCTGGCCCGGCGCGGCCCACAGCGCGATGCCGACATCGCCCGCCGCCCGCACCTCCGCCAGGCGGTTCTCGGGCACGTTGGCCACCACCACGATCTCATCCAGACGGGCGACGGTCGCAACCGTTTGGCCTGCGGAAACCACTTGGCCCACCTGCGCCGGCAGCGCCGTCACGACCCCGTCGGCCTCGGCGGCAAGGTCACTATAGCCGCGCTGGCTGCGCGCCAACGAGAGTTGGCGGGCTGCCTGCGCCGTCCGCGCCTCTGCCGTTCGGTTCGCCATGGTGCGCTTCTCCAACTCCGCCGGAACAAAGGCTGGGGAGTTGCGGCCTACCCGTTCATAGCGCGCCAAGTCCGCGCGGGCATAGGCGGCGTCGGCCAAGATAACTTGCAGCGCTGCCTCGGCCGCTTCCTCGGACAGCTTGAGGTCCGTCTGGTCGATCTGCGCCAGCAACTGCCCGGCACGCACGACATCGCCGACCTCGACCGGCCGGGCCGTCACCTTGCCGCCGACCCGAAAAGCCAGGTCGGCCTGGATGCGCGCCTGCACGGCGCCGGAGAACACCAGGCGGGACGGCAGGGGCTGGATAGCCACCGTCATGACGCGCACCGGCCTTGGAGGCTCTCCGGCGGCAACGCAAACCGCCAACGGCAGAACGAGCAGGGCGTGGCGTGCGCGCATGAGGTTCGCCAATGCAAACAAGCCAGGCGCGATCAGACACGTCCCAACGGCTGGGATGCCTGCAGGGTGCTGCAGGGCTGCGGCTGGAACTCGACCCGGCGGTCCAGCACGTCGGTCGCGTCGTCGCCGCCGGTGCCGACCACCAGTTCGCGTGCGCCGCGTCCGCGCGCCTCGGTCTTTGTTCGCAGCACCGGCGCGCGCCGCACGAGCTGCCCGCGCACGAATTGGGCCCGCCGCTCCGACAGGATCTCGTTGGCGGCCGGCGTGCCGGTGGGGCTGGTGTGGCCGATCAGCATCAGGCAGGTGTTGCGCGCCGCGCTGCGCTGGGCAATCTGGCGAAGCCACGCCGGATACTGCCCGCTCACCGCCCGGTCCGGCCAGAACTGCACCGAGGCCGGACGGAACACGAACTTCACCGCGAGCTTGCCCTGGACCAACCCGGCATCCACCATACGCCCGAACGCCTCCTCTGCCGCCTGCTGCCGGCCGAGCGCGAGGTTCGAGAGATACAGCCCGTTCCACACCCGCATCTGGTCGCCGCCGGGCAACAGGCCCGCCTGGGTGTAGTGGGCCAACGCCTCCGGGTAGTTCCCGTTCTCATAAGCCGAGATCGCCCGGTTGGTGACGATCGAGGCGCTCAGGCCGCTCAGGTATGCCGGGTCCATGGTGTCGCCGGGCTTGCCTCCGCAGACCTTGAGGTAGGCTTGCATGTTGCGGTCCATCACCCAAACCGGGCTGTCCTGGAAAAAGCGGGTCGGCGTCACGTCCACGTCCTCCGCGCGCACCCAGACGGTCTCGGAGGACACGACCTTGCCCGTGCGCGTGTCCGACAACGACGCCCAGACGCGGTAAACCTTGGGCGGCCCATCGGTGTAGGACGGCATCGCGCCTGGCGCGGCCACCGGGGTCATGCAGCTCAGCAGCACGACGGGCCGGCGTTCCAGCGCGGGCTCGGCCAGGGCGGTGGCCTTTATGTTCGGGAAGCGTTGGCCCACTACGTTCACGATCCGGCGCTCCACGTCCCGCGTCATCGTGGTGTGCCTGACGGTGTTCAGGTCAACCGGCGGGTCAACCACCAGCGCACGCTGCTCGGACGGGTCAAGCTGCGCACGGGTGAACAGCGCGGTGGCAAGGCTGGTCATGGCAGCGTCAAGCGGCTGCGCTTCCGTCGGTGGACGCTCAGCCGACGGTTGGCCGGCCGTCTGAGTGCCCGGCATGTTGGCGCAGGCGCCGAGCAGGGCGGTGGCGGCCATCGCCACGCCCAACCGCCAGCGCGGCTTATCTTGCACGGCAGCCACTCCGTAGGAACTGTTTGTCGGCATCGGATGGTTCCTGTCCTAGTTGGAATTTCATTGCGATGTCACGGCAGCGCCGCTCATCCGTAAGCCGGACGGGCGGGGCAGCCACCGGCGTGGCGGCCCGCTCCGTTCCCCCCCGCTCGCGCCGCGCTGCCTGCTGGGCTACAGGCAGCGGAGGCGCGGCTGCCGGTGCCTGGGGGGGCGGTGGCAACGGCAGGGCTGGCAGGTCAGGGCTAGCCCCTGGGTTGCCCAGCGGCGGAGCAGGGTCCGGCGCCTGAGTGGCAACCGGCTCCGGCGCTTGGGCCACGGCGGGTTCGGCGCTTTGGACTGGCTCCGCGACGCGCTCCGGCGTCGTTGGAACGAGCGGTTCGGTGGCGACGGACGCATCACGCTCGGTTGGAGCCTCCGGCGTTGCGGGCACATCCAGGCTTGCCGGCGCTGCTGGCACGTCAGGAGTGGGCGCGTCAGGAGCGGGAGTGCCCGTGCCCGAAGGCTCCGGCCGGTCCTCCACGGGTGGAGCCACCTGCTCGGGTGGCGGAACCACTGCCATCGTGACGGCCTGCCCTTGCCGGTATGGCGGGAACTCCTCGGTGCGCTCCTGCACCGCGTCAGGGCGTCGCCGTTCGGCCGCAACAGGCCCGGCCGCCTCAGGTGGCGTCACCATGACAGGCGTCGTTGCCTCGGTGTGGGCCAACATGGCCGGGGCCGCCGAGTTGGGAGCGTTCATTTGCACGGTAGCCGGGGGCGGGGTCCGCACATGGTTCCACCGCGTTGTCAGCACGACGGCCGCGACGGCGCCGGCCAAGCCCAGCCTGACCAGCGTCCAAGGAATGTTCCGGCGTCGCGCGCCTGGAGTGGGTCGTGGCTCCGGCGCGGCTGCGGAAAGCTCCGGCGGGCTGTCCGCCACCGGCTCCGGCAACGCGAACGAACGCGTGATGCGGTGGCGCAGAGGGGCGAACTCGTCGGCTGCTAAGGTCACGGCAAGGCCAGGCTCACCGGCCAGCACGACGCGCGGCTTTGGGCTGGACTGGCACGCAAGCTGGATATAGCGCAGGGCGGACGGCAGCAGGCTATGCGCCTCGGTAACCAGCAGGGCCAACCGGTCATGGCCCTCGTGCGGTTCGGTCAACGCCACGAACCCAGCCTTCAGGTCATCGTCCGTCAGCGCGCCCGGGTCGGCCCGGCCCACGAGTTGCGCGATGATGTCCCGGACCGCCAACTCGCCGGATAGCGAGCCATAGATGCGGATGCACTGGACGCCGCGGCTGGACAGCTCACGCTCCACCTGGCTCAGCAACGCCGTCGTGCCGATGCCTGGCTCGGCAATCAAGCTCGCACACTCATCCCAGTACGCCACGGCGTTCGCCAGCCCCAGGGCGGCACGGATATGGCTGGGAGAAACAAGGAGGCGCGACGCATTCATGGCAAACTAAAACACCGTCAGCCCAGGTGGAAGCCAGTAATTAGAGCAGGCGTCGCGGCTCCGTTCTGCAAGGGCAGACTTCCTTCATAAGCATCTACATGCTGATAACAAAAACGTGCGAACTGTTCTGTTTGTTACACAGTAATGGCGACAAATGCCAAACTATGCGAAGGGTGGCCGCATGGCCACGCTATCCCTGCAAACGGCGTTACTCGCCGCGTGGGTCGAATGCGTGGCGGAGGCCATCGCCCAGCAGGTTCACCGCAATCACCGACAGGAAAATCAGCAGCCCGGGCAGGATCGCCAGCATGGGCGCCGTGGTCGTCAGCTCCTGCGCGTTGTTGAGCATGTTCCCCCATGACGGCGTGGGCGGGACGATGCCGAAACCGAGGAAGCTCAGCACGCTCTCGAGCAGGATGACGCGCCCAATCGTGAGGGTGACCGCCACGATCAGCGGGCTCGCGACGTTGGGCAGGATGTGCGTGAGGATGGAGTAGGCCGCTCGCGCGCCACTGACCCGGGCGGCGCGGATGTAGTCGGCCTCGCGCACCGTGAGCGTCGCCGCGCGCACGATGCGGGCGATGGCGGTCCAGTCCACGATTGAGATGATGACCACCACCCGCCAGAACCCGGCCGCGCCCGAACGCGCGAACTCCGGCGTGAACCCCAGCTTGGTGAGGTCCAACGCCCCCAGCACGATCAGCAGCGGCAGCAGCGGCAACGCGATCATGCCGTCGGTGAAGCGCATCAGGATGGCGTCGAGCCGCCCGCCGAAATAGCCGGCCGCGACGCCAATGGCGGTGCCCAGCACCGCGCCGAACGCCGTGGCGATCAGGCCCACCAGCAGCGAGATCTGTCCGCCCACCATGAGGCGCACCAACTCGTCCCGTCCGGCGTCGTCGGTGCCGAGCGGATGGGCGGCGCTCGGCGGGTCGAAACGGCTCAGCAGGTCCGTGGTCGTGGTGTCCACCCCGAGCCACCACTGCACTGGCCAGGCGGCGAGACAGAACAGCACGATCAGCAGCAGCAGCACCAGCGCCGCCATGCCCGTGCGGTGCCGCCGGAAGCGGCGCAGCCGAAGGCGCCACGGGCTTTGGGCCGCCTCGACCGCCGGGGCATGGGCGATTGGGACGTGAACGTTCACGCCACGGAAATCCGCGGGTCGAGCCAACCGTAAGCGAGGTCGGCGGCGAGGTTGCTGAGCAGGGTCACGAGCGTCGCGAACAGCAGGCCAGTCAACGCCAGGTTGTAATCGTTGCCCAGGATGGCGTCATAGATCATTTTGCCCATGCCGGGCTGCGCGAACATGGTCTCGGTGATGAGCGCGCCGCCGAACAGGGTGCCGAAGCTCAGCGCCATCACCGTCACCACGGGGATCAGCGCCGGGCGCAGCGCGTGCACCAGCACCACCCGTTGCTCGTTGGCCCCCTTGGCGCGGGCGGTACGGATGTGGTCCATGCGCAGCGCGTCCACCATCGCCGCGCGCACGTAGCGCACGAACTGGCCGGTGGTGGACAGCGCCAGGGTGATCACCGGCAGCGCCATGTGCCGCAGCGTGGCGGACCACGAGCCGTCGCCGGTCCCGCTGGCCGGGAGCAGTTGCAGGTTGACGGCGAACACCAGGATCAGCACCAGCGCCAGCCAGAACACCGGCACCGACACCCCCGCCAGCGCCACGGTGCTGATGACGCCGTCCAGCCAGCCGCCGGGCCGCAGCGCCGCCGCCACGCCCAACACCATCGACAGGACCACCGCCGCGGTGAAGCCGCCCAGCATGAGCTTGCAGGTCTGCCACAGCGCCGGGCCGACCACTTCCAGCACCGGGCGGGCGTGCACCCGGCTGAATCCCAAATCCCCGCGCAGCGCGTCCCACAGCCAGCGGCCGTAGCGGAGCATCAAGGGTTGGTCCAGGCCGTAGATGGCGCGCAGCCGGGCGGCGGCCTCGGGCGTCATGCCCGGGTTGCTCGATATCATGAGGTCGATGGGGTCGCCGGGCATGAGGCCGATTAGGCCATAGATCACGAACGACATCGCCAGCAGCACCAGCACGGACTGGGAGATGCGTTGCACGAGGAAGCTGGCCATGAAGCCCTACTCCGCGAAGTGGCAGGCGCTGCGCACGTCCGGACGGCCCGGCGCCGGGCCGAGCGGCGGCGGGTCGGTGCGGCAAACGGGTTGGACCTTGGGGCAGCGCGGGTGGAACACGCAGCCCGGCGGCGGCGCGAGCGGGCTGGGCATCTCGCCGCGCAGCGCCGTGCCGCGGACCCGGCGACGGCCAATGCGCGGCACAGCGTCCAGCAGCGCGCGGGTGTAGGGGTGGCTCGGCTTGGCGAACAACTCGGCACGCGGCGCAAGCTCCACCAGGCGGCCCAAGTACAGCACGGCCACGCGGTCGGCCAGGTGATCCACCACAGCCAGGTCGTGCGAGATGAACAGGTACGCCAGGTTGTGCGCCCGCTTCAGGTCGCGCAGCAGGTTCAGCACCTGGCTGCCGATGCTCACGTCCAGCGCGGACAGCGGCTCGTCCGCCACCACCAGCTCCGGCGCCGGCGCCAGCGCGCGGGCGATGGCGATGCGCTGGCGCTGGCCGCCGGAGAACTCGTGCGGGTACCGGTTGAGCGCGTCCGGCGGCAGGCCAACCTGGGCGGCCAGCTCGGTCACGCGCCGGCGCTGCTCCGCCACCGGGCGGCGGGCGATGCGTAGCGGCTCGGCGATGATGGCCGAGACCGGGATCCGCGGGTCCAGCGCGCCGAACGGGTCCTGGAACACCACCTGCACCGCGCGGCCGGTGTAGCGCATCGCGCCGTGGGTCGGCTTGCGCAGGCCGGCGACGATGTGGCCCAGCGTGCTTTTGCCGCTGCCGCTCTCGCCCACCAGCGCCAGGGTCTCGCCGGGCTGGATGGTGAAGCTCACGTCCTCGACGGCGCGCAGCACGCGCGGCTTGGAGAACAGCCCGCCGCCCTGGGGGAAGTGGACCGAGACGTTCTCCACCGCCAGCAGGCTCACTGCCGCACCTTGAAGCACGCCGCCCATTGGCCCGGCGCGTGCTCCTCCAAGGCAGGCTCCGCCGCGCGGCACCCGGCGTCGCCGCGGGGACAGCGGGGCGCGAAGCGGCAGCCCGGGTCGGGGCGGCCGAGGTCCGGCACGCCACCGGGGATGACCGGCAAATGCTCCACCCGGTGCGACGGGTTCGGCAGCGTGGCGATCAGGCCGATGGTGTAGGGGTGCAGCGGCTGCTCGAACAGCGCATCGGCCGGCGCGCGCTCCACGATGCGTCCGGCGTACATCACCACGACTTCGTGCGAGACCTCGCTCACCACCGCGAGGTTGTGGGAGATGAACTGGATCGCGGTGCCGGTTTCCTCCTGCAACGCCAGCATGAGGTCGAGGATTTGCGCCTGGATCGTGACATCGAGCGCCGTGGTCGGCTCGTCCGCCACCAGCAGCGCCGGGCGGCAGGCCAGCGCCATGGCGATCATCGCGCGCTGCCGCTGGCCGCCGCTCAGTTGGTGCGGGTACGCGCCGGCCCGCTCCCGCGCGGCGGGGATGCCGACCTGGTCCAGCAGCTCGACCGCGCGCTCGCCAGCCGCGGCCCAGCCGATGCGCTCATGCAGCACCAGCGCCTCAGCAATCTGGCGTCCCACCGGCATGACGGGGTTCAACGCCGTCATCGGCTCCTGGAACACCATGGCGATGCGGTCGCCGCGCAGCGCCTGCCAGGCGGCGCGTCCTTGCCCCACCAACTCCTGACCTTCGAAGCGGATGCTGCCGGACACGCGGCCGGGCTGCGGCACCAGTCCCAGCAGCGCCAGCGCGGTCATGCTTTTGCCGCACCCGCTCTCGCCCACCACGCCCAGGGTGCGGCCCGGCGGAATGGAGTAGCCGATGCCCGCCACCACCGTGCGCGGCCCGGCCGGCAGGTCGAACGCGACCTGCAGGCCCGTGACCTCCAGGAGCGGGGCTACTGCGATGCCCAGCCCTCCGCGAAGATGCCCACGTAGTAGCCGTTGCCGAGCGGCTGGTAGTTCAGCAGCCACTTGGGCGTGATGTGCGGGTCGGCGCGGAAGAACAGCGGCAGCACCGGCAACTGCTCGGCGTAGATGCGCTGCATGGCGGCCCAGATGGCTTTGGCCTTGACCGGGTCCAGCTCGCCTTCCACTTGGGCGATGCCCTGGTCCATCCCGGAGTCGCTGAACCCCGGGTAGTTCGCGCCGCCGAAGCTGTTGGCCTGGGTGGGGATTTGGTCCGTCGCCAACGTGCGGCGCGGGGATTCTGTAACGGTGCTCGACCAGCCGTACAGGATCATGCCGGTGTAGGTCCGCCGCTTCAGCGTCTCGCCGAAGATGGTGCGGGCAGGCTCGTTCTTGATGGTGGCCTCGACGCACGCGGCCTTCCACTGGTTCTGCAACACTTGCTGCTGCAACTCGCGCAGGCGGTTGCCGGCGGTGGTGCCGAACTCGATCGACAGCCGCTGCCCGGCCGCGTTGCGGCACACGCCGTCCGGCCCGGGGGTCCAGCCAGCGTCGGCCAGCAGCTTTTTGGCCGCCGCCAGATCGTACTTCGCCACCGGCACCGAGGGGTCGTGCATGGGGTGCAGCGGGTTGACCCAGGTGGCGGCGACGGGCTGCAATCCCTCGAACAGCCGGGTCACCAACGTTTGCCGGTCGAGCGCCGCCAGCAGGGCGCGGCGCACCCGCACGTCGGACAAGATCGGGCTGTCGAGCTTAAGGTCGATGTGCTCGTAGGTGAGGCTCGGTTGGAACGTGTAGGTGAAACGGTCCGGCGCTTGTTTCCTGAGCGCCAGCGCCTGGTCGATGGTGAGGCCCACGCCCTCGCCGGCCACCATGTCCACGTCGCCGGACAGCAGGTTGGCTTGCAGGGCGGCGGTGTTCTCGATGGTCCGTATCGTGATTTTACGGAACGCGGGCTTGGGGCCGGGCCAGTGCGGGTTCGGCTCCATCACCACCTGCGCGCCGGACTGGTAGCCCGTTATCATCCAGGGGCCGCTCCACAGGCCAGCCGTGGTCGGCGCGCGGTTATACAGCGTGCTGCGGATATAATCGCCGGGCGCGGCAGCCGCGGCGGCCACCGGGCCTTCCAGGTGCTCGGGCAGCACCTGGTCCCACATCATATAGTCCGACAGCACGCGCGGCAGGTGCAGCACGGCGGTCGCGTCGTCCACCACGTCCACCGACGACGCGCGCTCCCACGGGTAGGTGTTGCTGAACCCGGCGTCCGGGTTTTGCGCCAGCTTAAGCGTGAAGGCGATATCGCGCGCCGTGACCGGCTTGCCGTCGTTCCATTTAAGCCCCGGCTTCAGCTTGATCGTGACCGCCATGCCTTTCTTGCCGTCCGGCAGGTCCTCGATGCGCGCGAGGCCGTTCCCGAGCGACGGCAGCTCGGCGCACAGCAGGCAGACCGGCTCCCAGTCCTTGTCGTAGGCGCTGATTTGCCGCTGGGTGAACGCGAGGGCGTAGCTTTTGATGACGGTGGGGTCGATGGCAGGGTGCAGGCTGGGTGGGAACTGCGCAGCGCCGATCACCAGCTCGTCCTTGGCGTGCGCCGGAGCAGCCAGGAACGCGAGCACCGGCAATACGGATAGAAGGCGGCGCATGGCGGATGCTCCAATTATGGCGACGCAGCATAGCCCGGAGACGGGCGGCGGCGTCAATGCGATAAGAGGCGCATGATGCTCAGTTGGTGCGGGTGGTCGGAGTCGAACCGACACTCCTTGCGGAACCGGATTTTGAGTCCGGCGCGTCTACCAATTCCACCACACCCGCATCCGCCGCCAGCACGGCTCTGGCACGTGCGGCTCCTAGCGAATTTCTGGCCTGCTGTGAAGCTGCAATCGCGCCCGCCCAGGCTCATCGCCCTTCGCCAGCAGTATCAGTTTGCGCTTCGTCTCCGCCGGAGTTATACGGGCGTCCCGCATGATCCCGGATAGCTCAGTTGGTAGAGCAAGCGACTGTTAATCGCTCGGTCGTAGGTTCGAGTCCTACTCCGGGAGCCATTCCGGGACGAAACTGCGAAGTCGCCTGCCTGTCCGGTTATAAGATCTTTTTGGCGGCTGGCGTGCCTGCGCTGTGGCACGCGCAGACGACGGCGCGGCGCGATACATTGCCATGGCAGATTGCCGATTTAACAACGATTCATAACAACCTTTAGATGAACGCCCGCCTCAACTGTTGGGACGCTGCGTCGATCAGCGTCACGCTCAGCACAATGATAACCATGATCGCGCAGGTCTGGCGGAACTCGAACGCGCGAATGATCTCCCACAGCACCTGCCCGATGCCGCCGGCGCCCACCAGCCCGATGACCGACGCCGAGCGGACGTTGGATTCGAACCGGTACAGCGAGTACGACACCCACAGCGGCATGACCTGCGGGATCACGCCGTAGGCGATCTCCTCGATGCCGAGCGCGCCGGTGGCCCGGATGCCCTCGACCGGGCCGGGGTCGATCGCCTCCACCGCCTCGGCGAACAGCTTGGCCAGGATGCCGGTGGTGTGCACCCATAGCGCCAGCACGCCGGCGAACGGCCCCAACCCGACCGCCACCACGAACAGCATGGCGAACACGAGCTCGTTTATGGAGCGGCACATGTCCATCACCCGCCGGGTGGGCTGGGTGACCCACCAGGGCGCGATGTTGCCGGCGCACATCAGGCCGAACGGCACCGCGCACAGGATCGCGAGGCAGGTGCCCCACAGCGCGATCTGCACCGTCAGCAGCATCTCCGACGCGTAGGAGCGCCACTGGGTGAAGTCCGGCGGAAAGAAGTCCCGCGCCAGCGTCGCGATGTTGCCGGAGTAGCGGACCAACTCCATCGGCCGGATGCCGGCGCCGTCCCATGACCACGCCAGTACGCCCACCAGGGCTGCCCAGCCCAGCAGCTTTCCCAGGCCCGGGCCGCGGGCCTGGGATATCACGGCGGCAGCCTGCATCAGTTGGACGCGGTCTTGGCGCGCTCCATCTGCGTGTCGAGCTCCTTCAAGCGGGCGTCGATGTCCTGCAGCCGCTTGGCCTTCTCGTCCGCCGACAAAGCCGCGTTGGCATCCATCGTCAGGCGCTCGCGGAACAGCGTGACTTGGCGCACCGGCAGCAACTGCGCGTTGCTTGAGGCGCGGAACGTGCCCCAGCCGCCCAGGCCTTCCAGCACCTTACGCTCCTGCGCGACATCTGCGCCGGGCCGGTCCGTGCCGTAGGTGAGAAAAAACGATTTGACCTTTGACTTCACGTTATCCGGCAGATCCTGCCGCCACACGATCGGGTCGGCCGGGATGAGCGGGCCGCGCCACAGCTCCCGCACCATCGCGCCGCGCTCCGGCTGCGCCTTGCGCAGGCTGCCGAGGTCCTCGGTGTTGTTGGTGGCAATGTCCACCTGGCGGTTCACCACCGCCAGCAAGTTGGCGCCGTGGTTGGCACTGACCACGTTCTTGAACAGCTTGCGCACGTCCACGCCGTTCCTGGCCCAGGCGTAGTAGCTCGGGATCAGGAAGCCGGACGTGCTGTTCGGGTCGCCGTTGCCAAAGTTGTAGGTGCCCGGCGCGCTGCGCAGCAGCTCCTCGAACGACGTGATCGGGCTGTCGCGGTGCACGATCAGCAGCGAGTAGTAGCCGAGGTCGCCGTTGGCGTAGGTCTTTTGCGCGAACACCTCGCCTTGCGCCCGGTCAACCGCCTGGATGGCGGACGCGTTGCCGAACCACGCCACCTGCACCTTGCCGAACCGCATGGCCTCCACGACGCCCGCGTAGTCCGAGGGATAGAAGCCGTTCACCTTAATGCCGGTGATCCGCTGCATGTCCAGAAGGAACGGCTCCCACTTCGAACGCAGGTTCTGGCTGCCCTCGGTGGCGACCACGCCGAAGTTCAGCTCCGGTGCCGTTTGGGCATAAGCCGCGGAAGGCGCGGCCAGCATCAGGGCAAGCAGCGCGCGGCGGGTTGTCGCTAGCATCTCGGTTTCTCCTGTGTGGGTGCGCTAAGCGTGGGCGTACTCGGGGGCGCGCTCCGCTGGCTGCTTCGGCTCCAGCGTTGGCGGTTCGCCGCCGTACACTTCGGCCAGGATCTCGGGGGTCAGCGCGCCGGGCACGCCGTCGAACACGACCATCCCGTCCCGCAGCGCCACAATCCGCCGGCAGAAGCGGACCGCCACGTCCACCTGATGCAGCGACACCAGCACAGTCAGGCCGTCCTCCCGGTTCAGGTCCGCCAGCGTCTGCATCACTCGGCGCGAGCTTTCCGGGTCGAGCGAGGCGATCGGCTCGTCAGCCAGGATCACCCGGGCGCCCTGCACCAGCGCCCGCGCAATGGCGGCCCGCTGCTGCTGCCCGCCAGACAAGGTGGAGGCGCGCTGCTGCGCCAGGTCGGCAATGCCCACACGAAGCATCGCCCGGTGCGCTATGGCGTGCTCGCAAGCCGGGAACCAGCCGGGCAGGGTGCGCCAGGCCGGCAACCGGGACAGCGCGCCAACGAGCACGTTGGTCAGCACCGGCAGCCGGCCCACCAGGTTGAACTGCTGGAACACGAAGCCGATTCCAGCGCGGGTCCGCCGGATGTCCCGCGCCAGGCGACCGCCTCGTTGGACGCACCGGCCGTTCACCATGACCTGGCTCACGCTGTCCCGGTCGGCGCACATCAGGCCAGAGAGGTGCCGCAGCAGGGTGGACTTGCCGGACCCGGATGCGCCAATCAGGGCGACCATCTCGCCGGGCATGACGGTGAAACGCTCGACCGCCAACGCGCGCCGTTTGGACCGGAACGTCTTGGTCAACGCTTCGACGTGGATCGCGGGATCGGTTATCGCCTTGTCCTCCGCCGGGGCACGGTGCGCGTGTCATCCCCGGTTTTGCCCGGCTTGTGCGTGGCACTTTCATGAAACCGGAGGCCGCGGGCTGTCCCAAGGCGCGCGAGGCATGAACAAAACTCCGCGTGCGGGCAAAAAAACTAGGCCGGCAAAGTTGGCTGGCAGATTTGCTGTTCCAACTCGGCCA
>CAXTCN010000027.1:0-50527 GCA_964242575.1 uncultured Acetobacteraceae bacterium
CATCGGAAAACTGCTTAGAATGCTCGCCGTGTTACAGCGTTGAACAGCCCTGACCTGCGGACGCTGAGTCTTGCGGTTGGACGGAGTAGGTGCCTTCTTAATTTCAAAGGGAAGCCGCACCACCCGAGGCCGCAACCGCCCCCTTACACCCCGCATCCGCCCGCAGCGTATGATCAGACCCCTTCGGCGTCAGCAGCGGACTGTAGTAAGGGTCCCCCACCGCAAAGAACCGCCGCCACCGCGTCCGCAGCCGCGTGTCATCCTCAGGATGGTCCACCGCCTTGCTCTCAGTCCGCGTGGCGCTCTCATGGTGGTAAAGCACCGTAAACCCGTCATACAGCACCTTGAACCCGGCCTCCCCAATGCGCAGGCACAAATCCGTGTCGTTGAAGCCCACCACAAACCCCTCGTCGAACCCACGCACCGCGCGGAACACGTCCATCCGCATCATCAGGCACGCGGCCGTCACCGCGGAGTAGTCCCGCACGGTCGTCAGATTGCAGTTGTAGCCGGGATGCCGCCCGCCCTGGCCCAAATAGGCGTTGACGAACTTCATCGCGTGGTCGGCCGCGCCGCTGAACCCCACCAGCACGCCCGCGTGCTGCACCCGGTTGTCGCCGTACAGCAGCAGCGGCCCGACCGCGCCCACCTCCGTCCGGCCGGCCAGGCTGCGCAGGCGGGGAATCCAGCCGGGCTCGGTCGCCTCCACGTCGTTGTTCAGGAACAGCACGTACTTCGCGTTGGCGCCATGCCGCCGCACCGCGAGGTTGTTCATAAGCGCATAGTTGAACACGCCGGCATACGGCATCACGGTGTGGCGCTCCGCCAGCTTCCGCAGGTAGCGCACGGTCTTGGGGTCGGTCGAGGCATGGTCGATCACCACGATCCGCAGGTTGGCGCCGGCCGACGTGCGCTCGATTGAGTCGATGCAGGCCCGCAGCAGGTCCACGCGGTTCTTGGTCGGGATCACCACCAGCACCTCGCCGCCGTCGTCCGGCCAGTCCAGCCGGTACTCGTTATAGCGCAGCCCGTCCGAGACGGTCGCCGGCAGGCCGCGGCGGGCCAGGTGCCGGGTCAGGGCGTCCTTGGTGGCGCTGTTCACCTGGTCCTGCTTGGCGTGCCCGGTGCTGCCGCCGTGGGTGCGCCAGCGGTACAGCACGCTTGGCACGTGGGTCACGATGCGGGCGGCCTCCAGCACGCGCAGCACGAAGTCCACGTCGGCGGAGATGGGCAGCGTCTCGTCCCACCCGGCCAGTTGGCGCGCAAGCTCGGTGCGGACGCAGACCATGTGCACGAAGTAGGGGTGCGACAGGTAATAGTCGTACGAGAACGCCGGGCGCGCCCGCACCTCGATCACGCTGTTGATGTCGTCGGTCGTGATGGCCTCGTCGCTGTACACCAGGTCCGCCCCGGTGCTTTGCGCGGCGGCCGCGAGCTTGTGCATCGCGTCCGGCTCGATCACGTCGTCATGGTCCATGAACGCCACGTAAGCGCCGCGCGCCGCGCGCAGGCCGAAGTTCACCGCCCGCGCGATCCCCGCGTTGCCCGGCGGGCGCAGCACCCGGATGCGCGGGTCGAACCGGGCGGCGGCGTCCAACAGCTCGCGCACATGCGGCTCGGTCGAGCCGTCATCGACGCAAATCAGCTCCCAGTTGGCGCTCCACTGCGCCAGCACGCTGTTCAGCGCCTCGATCAGCCAGTCCCGCGGGGTGTTGAACACGGGCATGATGATCGAGACGCCGGTGTGCTGGGTCTGGTGCGTCATGCGCTGGGCCAGGCGCTGCTGCACCAGCGCCGGGATAGTGGTGCCGCGGGTGAGGAAGCGGGTGATGTTGCTGTTTTGGCTGACTTGCCGCGGGGAGCCTCGCAGCGGGTCCGCCTCGCCCACGATCCGCACCGTTATGTCGCGGTCGAACAGCTTGGCGAGCGGGCGGTCCAGCAGGAAGCGGAAGCCGCAGCGCGCGGTCGGCAGCCCAGCCGTTTCGACGTCGCCGCGGTACAGGTTCGCAAGGCCGGCGCCGATGACCTCGCCGTCGCAGACCGCCTCCACCTCGAACGGCTGGTCGGGACGGTGCATGTTCACGACCCAGCCGCCGGCGAACGGACCCTCCACCGCGTCGAAAAAGCCGACGTGCGGGGGCAAGGCCGGGCGCAGGAGCGGGCTGTGGGTGAGGTGGACGCCGGTGTCCGCGACCACGACGGACAGCATGAGGTCGCGGTCGCGCGGCAGGTCGGCCGGGTAGGGGATGGCGAACGCCGCGTTGCCGCCGCTGTAGCCCATGGCCTTGATGTCGGCGCGGTGCTGGTCCGCCACTGCCGTGGCGACGGGTTCGCCGTCCACGCGCAGCTCGACCGTGAGCGGGCCATGGGAGCGGCCGGGCTTGGCGGCCCAGCCGCGGACTTGCGGCCCGTCCCACTCATCGACATAGCCGACCATGCCGGCTGCCGCGGCGCTGATGCTGAGCGACTCGATTGGCAGGATAAGGCCGCCGACTCTCGGCAAGACGGAAACCGGCTCGTGCAATGGCGGCAGCGCCGGGACCGGGTAGGTGAACCGGTAGGTGCGGCCCGGCCCAGCATCTGGTCCGGGCGCGGCGAAAGCGTGGCCGTATAGCGCGTCGCCGGCCAGGAGTTCGACCGGGATCAGGCCGTCGCCAACCGGTGCGCCGGCGCCGGTTATGGTGAACTCGCCGGTGATGCGCCCGTTGGCGACTGACCATTTGGTCCAGTGCAGGCCGCGGCTGGCCAGCAGGCTGACCGGGGCGCCGAGCACGCTCTGGCCAGTGCCGGTGTCGAGCACGTCCAGCAGCGCGCCGAGCACCGCGTCGGGGAACGGCATGCTGAAACACACGGCGTCGCCGTCCGGGGCCACGGGTCCGCTCGCGACGATGCGGCCGTCCACCAGGAGCGCGACATGGGAGGGCGCGGCAGCGCGTGGGACGAAGCGGCCACGGACCACGCCGTCCTCGACGATCAAGGCTGGCTTAACGCAAACTGGACGTGCAGTGGCCGGTGCTGCAACCGGTGCCTGCTTACTTCGCCGCAAGCTGCGCTTTTCCATGCGGCACCTCCGTTCCAATGCACGCAACCCGTGTGGCGCGACCCAGTCTTACCATCGAACGAGTGCCCTAACTGAGCTTGCACGTCTAGTCCGTTGTTGCGATGCCGGGCAATATCGGTTGCGGGGCGTTGGAAGCGCTGCCAGGTTGTATCGCAGCCGTATTCCAGGGTATCGGCAGCCGGATAGGGCAGGGGTCGGCGTATGCGTATTCTCATCACCGGCGGCTGCGGGTTCATCGGCTCGGCCGTCATACGCCACCTGATCCGCAGCACGGGCCATACGGTCGTGAACGTGGACAAAATGACCTACGCCGCGTCCGAGGAGGCATTGGAGGAGGCGCGGACCGACCGGCGCCATGTGCTGGTCCGGGCCGACATCACCGACGCGGGCGCCATGCGGGAGGTGTTCGCGACGCACCGGCCGGACGCGGTCATGCACCTCGCGGCCGAGAGCCACGTTGACCGTTCGATCGATGGCCCGGCGCCGTTCATCCACACCAACGTCGTGGGCACGTTCGTGCTGCTGGACGCGGCGCGCGCCTACTGGGCCGGGCTGGACGCCGAGGCGCGGCAGGCGTTCCGCTTCCACCATGTCTCGACCGACGAGGTGTTCGGGGCGTTGGGGCCGCACGACCCGCCGTTCACCGAGGCCACGCCATACGACCCGCGCAGCCCGTACTCCGCCAGCAAGGCCGCGTCCGACCACCTGGTGCGGGCTTGGTGGCACACCTATGGGCTGCCGACGTTCGTCACCAACACCACCAACAACTACGGCCCCTGGCAGTTTCCGGAGAAGCTGATCCCGTTGGTGACGCTGAACGCCATGGAGGGCAAGACGCTGCCGGTTTACGGCGACGGGTCGAACCAGCGGGACTGGCTGTTCGTCGATGACCACGCGGAGGCGCTAGTGCTGGCGCTTATGCACGCGCCGCCCGGCGCAACGCTTGCCATCGGCGCCCGGCAGCCGCGCAGCAACCTACAGGTGGTGCAGGCGATCTGCGATACGCTCGATGCGTTGCAGCCCGACCCGGCTGGTCCGCGCGCCCGGCTGATCCACTTCGTCACCGACCGGCCAGGGCATGACTTCCGCTATGAAATCGACCCGGCCCGCACGACCGAGGCCCTCAACTGGACCGCCCCGCATGACTTCGACCGTGGCCTGCGCCGGACGGTGCAGTGGTATCGGGACAACGCGGCGTGGTGGCAGCGCATCCGAGGCGGCGCCTACGCCGGGCAACGG
The DNA here is from genome assembly GCA_964242575.1 of uncultured Acetobacteraceae bacterium. Taxonomy (GTDB): domain Bacteria; phylum Pseudomonadota; class Alphaproteobacteria; order Acetobacterales; family Acetobacteraceae; genus JANPPS01. The sequence goes on from CAXTCN010000027.1 coordinate 4,301, forward strand.
TTGGGCACGGCGGCGTGAAGGGCATCCTGCTGGCCGGCGGCAGCGGCACGCGGCTGCACCCGGTGACGCTCGCCAGCAGCAAGCAGTTGCTGCCGGTGTATGACAAGCCGATGGTCTATTACCCGCTGTCGGTGCTGATGCTGTCGGGCATCCGCGACATCCTGATTATCTCGACGCCGGAGGACCTGCCGCAGTTCCGCCGACTGCTGGGCAACGGCGAGCGGTTCGGCGTGCGCTTCAGCTACGCCGAACAGCCGAAGCCGGAGGGCCTGGCGCAGGCGTTCCACATCGGCGAGAGCTGGATCGAGGGCGAGGCGTGCGCGCTGGCACTCGGCGACAACCTGATTTTCGGCGACCATCTGGGCGTGCTGCTGCGCGCCGCCTGTGCCCGGCCGGAGGGTGCCACCGTGTTCGCCTACCAGGTGCGCGACCCGGAGCGGTACGGCGTGGTGACGTTCGACAGCAGCGGCCGGGCCATGGAGATCGTGGAGAAGCCCGCCGCGCCGAAGTCCAACTGGGCGGTCACCGGGCTGTACTTCTATGACAAACAGGTGTCCGAGCTGGCCCGGCGCGTGAAGCCCTCCGCCCGCAACGAGCTTGAGATCACCGACCTCAACCAGATGTACCTGGAACAGGGCACCCTGCAAGTGGAGCGCCTGGGCCGCGGCTGCGCCTGGCTCGACGCCGGGATGCCGGACAGCCTGCTGCAAGCGGCGACGTTCGTGCAAACCATCCAGTCACGGCAGGGCATGTTGGTCGGCTGCCCAGAGGAGGTCGCGTTCCGCATGGGCTACATCGATGCCGACACCCTGCGCACGGCGGCCAAGGGGCTGTCCAAGACGGAACTCGGGCGGCTGTTGCTGGAACTTGCCGATGGGCTGCACGCATGAAGGTTGAACGGCTGTCGATACCGGAGCTGGTCTTGGTCACGCCGCCGCGGTTCGGTGACGAGCGCGGGTTCTTTTCCGAGACGTTCCACCAGGCGCGCTTCGCCGAGGCCGGGATCGCGTTGCCGTTCGTGCAGGACAACCACAGCCTATCGCGCGACCGCGGCGTGATCCGTGGGCTGCACTGCCAAATCGCGCCGTCGGCGCAAGGCAAGCTGGTGCGCTGCGTGCGTGGCGCCATTTGGGATGTGGCGGTCGATGCGCGCCGGGGTTCGGCCACCTATGGGCAGTGGGCGGCGGCCAAGCTTTCGGCGGAGAACTGGGCGCAGCTTTGGGTGCCGCCGGGCTTCCTGCACGGGTTCTGCACGCTGCAGCCGGACACCGAGGTCATGTACAAGGTAACCGACCGTTACGACCGGGACAGCGAGCGCGGCGTGGCGTGGAACGACCCGGACCTCGCGTTGCCCTGGCCGGTCAGCGAGACTGAGGCCGTGCTGTCCGACAAGGACCGCGCGCTCCCACGCTGGGCGGACCTGCCGCCGCTGTTTTGACCAAGTGTTTCTACCGATTCTGTTAGGTTTCCACGCATGTCACCCATCCTAGTCACCGGCGGCGTTGGACAGCTCGCGACGGCCCTGGCGCAAGCGGGCGGCGCGGCCGTTCACCGCGTCGGCCGGCCCGCGTTCGACTTCGACCGGCCCGACACCCTGGCCGAGACCGTTCGGGCGGTCCGTCCCGCGTTCGTGGTGAACGCCGCCGCCTGGACCGCCGTGGACGCTGCCGAGAGTGATCCGGAGGGCGCCGCCCGCGCCAACCGGGATGGCCCGGCCATCCTGGCGGCCCTGTGCGCGGACGCGGGGACGCCGCTGATCCATGTCTCGACCGATTACGTGTTCGATGGCAACAAGGGCGCGCCATACACCGAGGCGGACCGGACCAGCCCGACCGGCGTGTACGGCGTCACCAAGCTGGAGGGCGAACAGGCCGTGCTGGCGGCATGCCCGCGCGCCATCGTGCTGCGCACCAGCTGGGTTTACTCGGCCGTGGGCAAGAACTTCGTTCGCACCATGCTGGGCGCGGCGCAGAAAACCGATCGCCTGCGCGTGGTCGCGGACCAGCGCGGCTGCCCGACCGCGGCGCGGGACCTGGCCGTGGGCATCCTTGGCATCGTGCGCGCGCTGGAGGAAGGCTGGCGCCCAGAGTACGCCGGGGTGTTCCACATGGCAGGGCAGGGGAGCGCCACTTGGCACGGCCTAGCCGCGGCGGTGTTCGAGCACGCTGGCCGGCACGGGCATCCAGTGCCGCAAGTTGACGCCATCGCCACGGCGGACTGGCCCACCCCGGCGCGGCGGCCACCCGACAGCCGGCTGGATTGCAGCCGGTTGCACGCGGTGTTCGGCCTGCGCCTGCCGGATTGGCGGAGCAGCGTGTCCCGAACCGTGGACGAGCTGTTGGCGCCTGCCCTGCAGGAGTAACCGGTGGCTGGGGATGCCGCTCCGCCCCGGGTCGCCGTCTTGCTCGCCACGTACAACGGCGCGCGTTTCCTGCCAGCCCAGCTCGAGAGCCTGGCGGCGCAGACCATGGCAGACTGGGTGCTGTACTGGCGTGACGACGGGTCAACGGACGACACGACGGCCGTGATGCAGCAGTTCGCTGCGGGCGCCGGGGCAGGACGTTGCGTGCAGGTTGAAGCGACGCCGGGCCGGCTGGGGCCGACGGGCAACTTCATGGCGTTGTTGCGGGCGGTGGCGGACGCGGACGCGGTCGCGTTCGCTGACCAGGACGACGTGTGGCTGCCGGACAAGCTCGCCCTTGGCTTGGCCGCGCTGGAGCGTAGCGCCGAACCCACGCTGTATTGCAGCCGGCAGTTGCTGGTCGATGCGGAGCTGCGCCCCCTTGGCGAGTCTGCCCCGCTCCCGCCGCCGCCGCCGTTCCCGGCCGCGTTGACGCAGAACGTCGCGACCGGCTGCACGGTCCTGCTGAACCGAGCGGCGGCGGGGCTGGTGGCCCGCAGCCGGCCGCCGTCCAGCTCGCTGCATGACTGGTGGAGCTACCTGGTGGTGTCCGCGAGCGGCGGCCGGCTGGTGGCGGACCCGACGCCCACGGTGATGTATCGCCAGCACGACGGCAACGTGGTAGGCGCGCCGCGGTCGATGCGCCGCCGCGCGGTCGCCGCCATGCAGCGCGGCCCGGACGTGTTCATGGGCGTGCTGCGCGCGCATGTCGCGGCGCTGCGGCTGCAACCGGACCTGCTGTCCCCCACGGCGGCGGCGGCGCTGGAAGTGGTGCACCGCGGCCTGCATGGCGGACTGCGCCAGCGCCTGGCCGCGTTGCACCTGCACGGGATGCAGCGGCAGACCTGGCAGGAGACGCTGGTGTTCCGCTGGTGGTTCCTGGTCGGCTGACGCGCGGTGAGCTAGTGGACTGGGTGCGAGAACTCCGCCGTTTCACTTACTAGGCACGCCCTTCAAGACTGTGCCACTGAGTACCAATACTTAAGCTCGTCCTGCTGTCCAGGCGCGGATCGCTTCCGCGAGGCGTCCAGGCTGGTCGAGTGGGATGGCGTGACGGCTGCCCGCAATCACTTGCAACGTCGGGGCTGGCAGGAATGGCAACGTCTCCCGTTGCTGCACCGCTGGGCCGAGCGCCGCGTCGCCGTCCGCGGCCACCACTAGCACCGGCACGGCCACCATCGACGTCAACGGCCGTATGTCCTCCCGCGACCCGTGCAGGAGCCAGGCCTCCCACGCGGCCTCCGAAGCGCGCAGGTGGTCGTCCACCATGCGGTCGAACACCGGGCCATCCCGGTGCACGCTGCTCTCGGCAGCAATGTCCTCCGCCCCGGCGCGGTTGCCCCAACTTGCCAACAGCTTGGCGCGCGCAGTTTCCGCCATGGGCTCCGGACCCGGCGGCGAAGGGGCCACCAACACCAGGCCGGTCAGGCCAGCCGGACGCCGGGCCGCGAGCGCTGTCGCAATCTTGCCGCCCATGCTGTGCCCCACCAGCACGAACTGGCCAGTCCCACCGACCAGCGCCGCGGCATCATCGGCATAGGCCGAGATGTCCATGGCGCCTCCGGCCGGTGCGTCGCCGAAGCCGCGCAGGTCCGGCGCGATGCAACGCGCCCCGAGCGCGTCCATGAACGGCGTCCAGGACAGCGCTGAGCCACCGAAGTAGTGCAGCAACACGAACGTGGTCATACCTGGACCCTAAGCGTGAACCCGTCCTACTCTGCCTGCGTCCGCAATCCTAATCAGGCAGGCAGTTAGTAACCGCGGTAATTGCGCCGCTGCGCCTGCCGTATGGCCTGCCGGCGCCGGAACTCGCGCCGGCGCGCCGCCTGGCGCTGGCGGAACCGTTGTTGGCGACGATACTCGCCAGCCTGAACGGTTTCGATGCCGCTGCTGGTCTGGGCCAGGATGGACGCCAGCGCGTCATGGCCGCTCGGCGCCGCAGCGGCAGGCGTTGAAACGCCAGGAAATGACACGCTCGCCAACATGGCGACGGCCAGCACAAATTTACGCATATCGGTTCTCCGGAATTAGCTTACTTTGTCATAGCGGAGCCAGCCGGCTCCGGCCAGTCATGTTCTGTAACGGTCACCACGCCGCCGCCGCCACGCCGAACCGCCGGGTGAGCGCCTGGAGCGAGGGTTGGTGCCCGGCCCGCAGCGTTTGGAACTGCCCCCAAGCCGTCGCCTCGTCCTGCCCCGGGCAGTAACCTGCCCGCTCCAGCCGCCGCAGCCCGGCTATGAACGCGGCGCGATCCAGGCCGGGCGTGTCGGCCGGGTGCATGCCGAACTGGTCCGCGAGCTCGCGTGCCAGCCGGGCGCCCATTCGGTGGCACAGCATCGCGTGCTCCGCCGCCCCGTCATGCTGCACGACAGCCGCCAGCGCCGCCGCGTCCAGCACCGCGCCCAGCGCCGTGAGCCACTCGCAATCCTCATCGGTGGAGCGGAAGTACACCAGGACGGGGAATGCGCGGTGGGTCAGCAGCACATCCGCGGACCACTCCTCCCAACCTTTGAAGAACTCGCGCAGGGCAGCATCATGCTCGCGGGACAGCTTGGCATGCTGCTCCAACAGCGTGAGGCCGGATGGGTGCGGGCCGGTCCGCTCCCGCAACCGGACCACCAGGACCTCGCGCCGGTGCAGCGCGCTTTGCACGGACAGCAGGAATGTAACCACCAGCGTCACGATCGTGAGGCCCGTGCCGCCTGCGAGGATCACGACGAAGCGGACCGGCGCCGTCACCGCTTCCTGCCCGGACAGGCCGAGCGTCAGGAACGCGGCCCCGGATGCATACAGCGCGTCCAGCAACCCCGGCTCCGGTTTGATGCCCGAGCGGAGCGCATGAAGCACCAGCCCATACCCAAGCATGAGCAGGGTCACCCAAATCACCAGTTCGATGATGAGCAGCAGCGGGCCGAGCGCCCCCAGCACGGCGTGCCGCGTCGCCGGCTGCCGCTTGGTCCAAGCGAGCCAAGCCGGCAGCAGCAGCATGCCCAGCAGCGGCCCGACCCGAAGGGTGCGCCGAGTGGCGCTCGGCAGCACGACGGAGCGGAACACGTCCGACAACACCGCCGCCACCAGGCCGGCCCCGGCCAGGCCCTCAAACACCAGCAGGACGTTATGCAGCGTGCGGACCCGTTGCGGCCTGGCCGATCCCGAGATAAGTTTCAATGACCCGTGCATCCCCGGCCAGCCCGGCGCTCGGCCCTTCCAGCGCCACGCGCCCGGTCTCAAGCACATAGCCGTAATCCGCGACTTGGAGCGCCGCCCGCGCGTTCTGCTCCACCAGCAGGATCGCGCAGCCGCTCGCGCGCAGGCCAGCGATGATGCGAAAGATCTCCCGCACGATCAGCGGCGCCAGGCCCAGGCTCGGCTCGTCCAGCAGCAGCAAAGCGGGCCGCGCCATCAACGCCCGGCCGAGGGCCAGCATCTGCCGCTCGCCGCCGGACAGCGTGCCGGCGTGCTGCGTGCGGCGCTCCAGCAGGCGTGGGAACAACGTATAGACCTCGTCCATGCCCCGCCGCGCCGCGGCCGTGCCCTCGCGCCGGTGCCGGAAACCGCCCAGGCGCAGGTTGTCCTCAACGGACAGGGAGCCGAACAGCTCGCGCTTCTCCGGCACCAGGCACATGCCGGCGCGCACCCGGGCCTCGATGCTGAGGCGGCCAACGTCGGCGCCTTCGAACCGGACGCTGCCCTGTGCCGGATGCACGCCCATCACCGCGTTCAGCAGCGTGGTCTTGCCAGCGCCGTTCGGGCCGATGACCGTGACGATCCGCCCGGCTTCCACCTGCAAGCTGACGCCGTGCACCGCGCCGATCCCGCCATAGGCGACGTGCAAGTCCCGCACTTCCAGCACGGTCACGCGACGGACCCTAGGTAGGCTTCAATGACGGCCGGGTTGGCGCGCACGTCCGCGGGCTGGCCCTCGGCCAGCTTGGCGCCGAACTCCATCACCACCAGGCGGTCGGCCAGGTTCATCACGAAGTCCATATCGTGCTCGACCAGCAGCACCGTCACGCCCTCGGCGCGCAGCCGGCGCAGCAGGGCCGCAAGCTCCTGCTTTTCCGCATGGCGCAACCCGGCCGCCGGCTCGTCCAGCAGCAGCAGCACCGGGTCCAGGCACAAGGCCCGCGCGATCTCCACCACGCGCTGCTGGCCGAGCGGCAGGCTGTCGGCCGGGCGGTCCACTTGCTCGGTAAGGCCAACGCGGTCCACCTGGCGACGCGCCTCGGCGAACAGTTGCGCCTCCTCGGCCCGGTCCAGCCGCAACAGGGCGGACACCACGGTGGCATTCCCCCTCAGGTGCGCGCCCAGCGCCACGTTCTCCAGCACCGACATGCCCGGCACAAGCTTCACGTGCTGGAAGCTGCGCGCGATGCCCAGGCGCGCAACGCGCGGCGGCGTGCTGCGGGATACGTCCTGGCCGAGGAACCGGACCTGCCCAGCCGTGGGCGTCGCGACGCCGGTCAACAGGTTGAACGTCGTGCTCTTGCCCGCGCCATTCGGCCCGATCAGCCCCAGGATTTCGCCCGCGTCCACGTGCAGCGCGATGTCGTTCACCGCCACCAGGCCGCCGAACGTCTTGCGCAGCCCGGTGGCGGACAGCACCGGCGCGCCCAAAGCGGGCAGGGTGCGGGACGGCAGCGGCGGCGCGTCCAACGCCGCCCGGCGTCGCGCTCCTTGCGTGCCGAACAGCCGGCGCATATGCGGCCACAGCCCGTCCGGCGACGTTTGCAGCACCAGCACCAGCAGGATGCCGAACACCACCACCTCGTAGTTGCCTTGGTGCCCCAGCAGCCGGGGCAGCAGGTTCTGCAACTGGTCGTTCACCACCGTCACCAACCCGGCCCCGAGCAGCGCGCCCCATACCGACCCTGCGCCGCCCACCACCGCCATCAACAGGTATTGGATGCTGGCGTTAAGCCCGAACGGCGTCGGGTTCACGCTGCGCTGCATGTGCGCGTACAGCCACCCCGCCAGGCCCGCCAGCACGGCCGCATAGGTGAACGCCACGATGCGGGTGCGCGGCAGGTCCACCCCGAAGCTCGCCGCCGCCGCCGCGCCGCCGCGCAACGCCCGGATGGCCCGGCCGACCCGGCTGTCCAGCAGATGCTGCGTCAGCACCAACGACCCTGCCACCGCGAGCGAGATGACCACGAAGTACGACCGGCTGGAGGTCAAGGCGAGGTCGCCGAAATAGAGCGGCGGAATGCCGGAGATGCCGTCGTTGCGCCCCAGCACGTCGAGGTTGCCGAACATGTAATAAAGGCTGACCGACCAGGCGATGGTGCCGAGCGCGAGGTAATGCCCGGATAGCCGCAAAGTGATTGCGCCTATCGACAACGCCGCGATGCCGCTGCACAGCAACGCCAGCGGCAGGGTGAGCCACGGCGACGCCCCGGCCTGCGTGGTCAGCCAGGCGGTGAGGTACGCGCCGAACCCCATGAACGTCGCCTGGCCGAACGAGGTCATGCCGCCGTAGCCCGTCAGCACTACCAGGCCGATGGCGACGATGCTGGCGATCCCCGCGTAGTTGGCGAGCGTGATCCAGAAGTTCGGCACGCCCGGTACGAACGGCACGCACAGCCACGCGGCCAGCAGCAGGGGTGGCAGGACGCGGGTCACTCCTCCTCGGCTGTGCTGCGCAGGCTGCGCCACAGCAGCACCGGGATGATGGCCGTGAAAACGATGACCTCCTTGAATGCGCTGGCATAGAACGAGCTGACGCTTTCGATGCAGCCCACCAGCACCGCCGCCAACACCGCGAGCGGGTAGCTGACCAACCCGCCGATGATGGCGGCCACGAACCCTTTCAACCCCACCAGGAACCCGCTGTCGTAGTACACGGTCGTGAGCGGCGCGATCAGCACGCCGGACAGCGCGCCGATGCCGCCCGCAAGGGCAAAGGCGATCCGCCCGGACAAGGAGGTGGCGATGCCGACCAGCCGCGCGCCCAAGCGGTTCACTGCCGTGGCTCGCAAGGCCTTGCCCGCCAGCGTCCGCTCGAAAAACAGGAACAATGCCGCCATCAGCGCGCCGGCCAAGCCGACGATCCACACGGCCTGGCCGGGGATGATGAGGCTGCCGAGGTTAAAGCGCGCGTCCGAGAAGCCCTGCGCGCGGTAGCCCTCGGGACCGAAGAACACCAGGCCCAGGCCGACCAGCGCCAGATGCACCCCTACGCTCGCGATCAGTAGCACCAGCACGGACGCCTCTGCCAAGGGCTGGAACGCCAGTCGGTATAAATAGGGCGCCATCGGGGTCACGATGGCGAGCGTCAGCAACGCCGCAACCAGCACGCCCGGCTTTTGCGGCGCGACCCACAGCGCGAGCGCCGTGACGACGGCCGGCAGCGCCAGCGTTTCCAAAAACAGCCGCAACGTGTCCTGCGCCGACACCGTGCGCCGCACGGCCCAAAGCCCGGCCAGGAACGCCGCCGCGCCCAGCGCGCACAGCAGCCACACGCTGCCGGGCAACCGTCCCTCGTCGAGCGCGGCGTAGGTGAGCGCGCCGTATGCCACAAACTCGCCCTGCGGGATCAGGATCACCCGGGTCACGGCGAACACCAGCACGAGGCACAGCGCCAGCAACGCATAGATCGCGCCGTTCACCACGCCGTCCTGCAGCAGGATCAGGGCAATGTCCGCGTCCATTCAGGGCACGCGCGGCGCGGCAGGGTTCAGGGCAGCAGCTTCCAGGCGCCGTTCTGGATGGTGACCATCACCCGGGCGCGCTTGTCGAACCCGTTATGGTCGGTGGGGCTGTTGGTCGAGATGCCGTGGGTCAGCACCAGCTCACGCTGCCCCTCGATCGCGTCGCGCAATACGGAGCGGAACTCGGGCGTGCCGGGCTTGGCGGCCTTGAGCGCGATCGGGATGGCGGCTTGCAGGATGATGGCGGCGTCGAACGCGTGCGCCCCGAACGTCGCGACCGACCCGACGCCGTATGCGGCCTCGTAACGCCGCACATAGTCGCCGGCCACCGCCTTGATCGGGTTGCTGTCCGGCAACTGCGCCGCCACCAGGATCGGCCCGGCCGGCAGCACCGTGCCCTCGACGTCCCGCCCGCCCACGCGCAGGAAATCCGAGTTGGCGACGCCGTGCGTCTGGTAGTACTTGCCGGCGTAGCCGCGCTCCTTCAGCGTTTTCTGCGGCAGCGCGGCCGGCGTGCCGGAGCCGGCGATCAGCACGGCGTCCGGCTTTGCTGCCACGAGCTTCAGGACCTGCCCGGTGACGCTGGTGTCGGCGCGGGCGAACCTCTCCACAGCCACCAACTCGATCTCGCGCGCCTTGAAGGCCCGCGTCGCCTCGTTGAGCCAACCGTCGCCGTAGGCGTCGTTGAAGCCGACGAAGCCGACCGACTTCACGCCGTTCGCCGCCATGTGCTCGGCGATGGCGTCGGCCATCAGGCTGTCGTTCTGCGGAGTTTTGAATATCCAACGCCGCTGCGCGTCCATCGGCTCAATCAGCCGGGCGGAGGCTGCAAAGCTGATCATCAGCACTTTTTTCTCGGCCGCCACGTCAATCATCGCCAGCGACGCCGGGGTGATGCTGGACCCCAGCAGCGCATCGACCGCGTTCTCGTCAATCAGCTTGCGCGCGTTCGCCACCGCCTTGGTGGTGTCGGAGGCGTCGTCCAGCACGGTGTACTCGATCTTTTGCCCGGCGATCTCGGTCGGCAGCAGCGTCATGGAGTTGCGCTGCGGCACCCCCAGCGACGCCGCCGGCCCGGTGGTGGAAATCGTGACGCCAATGCGGATTTGCGCCTGCGCGACATGGCTGGCGCCAAGCGCCGCCGCCGCTAGGAGCATGACTGCGAAGCGGCGATGCATGGCCCATTCTCCCAGGAGTGCCCGCATCCCGCGCAGGCCTCGTCATGCGTGCAGCAGTACGTCGCTCCCGGGAACGTGTCAATTATTCTGCCTGCAATCTGGGCAGCAGTCAGTCGCCGAGGTCGGGCTCCTTGCCCTCGTTCATGATCGCATAAAGCCGGTCCATCTCTACGTCGAACTCGGCCCACAGCGGCGCGCCTTCGGCCGCAGGCAGCACGTCTTTGCCGAAGCGGAACGCGTTGTCCTCGCGGATGATGGCCAGCCGGTCGGTCCACGGCATGGCCGTGGCCGACTTCACCAGCGCCAGCGTGGCGTGCAGCCGGGCGCGGACCAGCGAAACGATCTCGTCGCTAGGCCGCTCGGTGGCGGCCGATATGGTTCCGAACAGGTCAGCCTGCGATGCGGACATGAACTAACCATTAGCAGCCGGTTTCGAGTCGGCCCAGCCTTGGCGAACCCGGCCCATGCACGCATCATGCGGCCGTGACCTGGCACCGCGACAAACTTCCCGAACTGGTGCGCTCACTTGCCAGCCGCCCCCGGCACGAGGCTTTGCGCGGCCACGTCACCGAGCTGCTGCGCGAGGGCTTCGACGCGTCGCACGACGAGATCGGCCACGAGGTCTATCTGCTGGACGGCAAGGGCCGCATCGACACGATGTGGGGCGCCATCGTCATCGAACTCAAAAGCGACCTGCGGCGCGAGCTGGACGACGTGCTCGCCCGCCTGCCAGCCTACCTGGCTGACGCCGCTGCCCGGTCGCGCAGCCCGCGCCCGGTGACCGGGCTCGCGACGGACGGCGCGACATTCATCGCTTACGCCCTGCGCGACGGCGCGTTGCAGGAGCTGGCCCGCTACGCCACCGACGCGGACCGGCCCAACGAACTGCTGGCGTGGCTGGAACTGCTGCTGTCCGACCGGCCGGACCTGTTGCCGGAGCCGCGCGCCGTCGTGCAGGCATTCGGCCGCGCCAGCCTCACGTTCGGGCGCGCCCGGCTGGCGCTGGACGCGCTGTGGGCGACGTTGCGGGACGACCCGGAGGTGCGGCTGAAGCGTGACCTGTGGGATGGCCTGCTGCGCGAGGCCTACGGGGAGGACGTGGGCGAGGACGCGCTGTTCCTGCAGCACACTTATCTCACGATTGTGGTCAAGGCGATTGCCGCGCGGGTGCTGGACCTGCCGGTTGATGACCCGGCCGCCCTGCTGTCCGGCCGTGCCCTGGAGGACGAGGGCATCCGGGGCGCGGTCGAGGCGGACTTTTTCGACTGGCCGTTGCGCCGGCCGGCTGGTGCGGATCTGGTGCGCCAGGTTGCGCAGCAGGCCGCCCGGTTCCGCCTGCGCGACGTTGAGACGGACGTGCTGAAAATCCTTTATGAGAGCTTGGTCGATCCGGACCAGCGGCACGACCTGGGCGAGTACTACACCCCGGACTGGCTGGCTGGCCGGGTAGTCGCGGCGGCGGTGGACGCGCCGCTGACCCAGCGGGTGCTGGACCCGGCCTGCGGTTCCGGCACGTTCCTGTTCCACGTGGTGCGGCGGCTGATTGCGGCCGGCCGTGCGGCGGGGTGGCCGGGTCCGCGCATCCTGGAGGCGTGCGCGGAGCAGGGGAGGGGCCTGGACGTGCATCCGGTGGCGGTCACCCTGGCGCGGGTGACGTGGCTGCTGGCGCTCGGCAACCTGGTGACCGAGCGCCCGGCGAACTTCACGGTGCCGGTGTTCCTGGGCGACGCGATGCAGTGGAACCTGCGCCGCTATGTGGGCGGCGCAGACGTGCTGGTGGAGGTGCCCGGCGACCCTCCGTTGCAAATCCCGGCCGGGTTCGCGGAGGACCAGGCCGTGTTCGAGCAGGGGCTGAACGAGCTGAACCGGGGACTGACGGACGGACTGACGCCAGAGGCGGTGGGCCGGGCGCTGCGGCGGATCGAGGGCGCGTCGCCCGCCGACGCCGATGCGCTGGTCACGACCTTCGCGCGGTTGCAGGGGCTGTACAAGGACAGGCGCAACGGCATCTGGACCTTCGTGTTCCGCAACTTGGTGCGCCCCGTCTGGCTGTCGCGGCCAGAGCAGCGGGCGGACGTGCTGGTCGGCAACCCCCCTTGGATCGTCTATCGCCACCTCAGCCCCGGCATGAAGGACCGGATGCGGGAGGCGCTGCGGCAATACGACCTGTGGGTCGGCGGCAACTTGGCGACGCAGCAGGACATGTGCGGGCTGTTCTGGGCGCGCGGGGCGGAACGCTACTTGGCGATGGGCGGGCGGCTTGCCTTCGTGCTGCCGTATGCCGTGCTGAACGTGCCGGTGTTCGCTGCGCTGCGTACCGGGCGGATGGGCCAGACGGCCGTACGGCTCACGGGCGGCTGGGCGCTGGAGCGGGTGTGGCCGATTTTCGGCGCGTAGTCCGGAAGCAGCACCACCAGCACCTGCGTGCTGTTCGGCCGGCGGGAGTATCCCGGCGCGCATCCGGCCGAGGTGGACCGGTGGGTGGGTCATCTGCCGCGGCGGGATGCCGACGAGGCGCAGGCGGCGCGTGCGCTGACCCAGAGCCGGGTGCCTTGGCCGCGCGCTCGGACGCTCATCGGGGTGTCGCCGTATCGGGAGCGTTTTCGAGATGGCGCAACGATTTATCCGAGGCGATTTTTCATCGTGGAGCTGGAGGCGGTAGGCCGGTTGGGCGGCCGGCGCGACGCACCGCGCATGCGCGGCCGGGCAGGGGCGCTCGACAAATATCCATGGACGACCGTGGAGCCTCCGCGTGGCCCAGTGGAGGTTGAGTTTCTCCGACAAATCGTACTCGGGGAGACGATTGCGCCCTTCCGCCTGCTTGAGACCGTGACCGCCGTGATCCCGCTTGAAGGATCGAAGCTGCTGAACGCCGCTATCGCGAGCGACGCCGGTCATCGTCACCTGGCGGCGTGGCTTCGGGATATCGAAGCGAAGTGGGCCGAGCATTGCAACAAAAAGGCCGATGGCCAGCCACGGATGACGCTGCTCGCGCAGATCGACCACATGCGCAAACTCTCCGGCCAAACCGGACAGCCAACGATCCGGGGTCCTTTATACAAAGGCCGGCACTCGGCTCAGTGCTGCCGTCATCGCCGCAGATGATGCGCTGGTCGATCACAAGGCGTATTGGGCATCGGCGCGCTCTGCGAACGAGGCAGCGTATCTGGTGACGGTCATTAACAGCGCGGCCGTCCTAGCCAAAGTGACCGACCTCCAACCACATGGCCAGCGGGACAAGCGCGACTTCGACAACCTCGTCTGGACCCTACCCATCCCCGAGTATGACGACAAAGACCCCCTCCACCGCGACCTCGCCGCCGCTGCCACACACGCCGAAACCATCGCCGCAGCGGTCCAACTGACCGAAGCGCAGCACTTCACCGCCAAGCGCCGCGCCATCCGGGCCGCGTTGGCAGCGGACGGCGTGGCGGCGGAGATGGAGGCCTTGGTCGACGCGCTCTTGCCGCCCTGATTTGCAGCACTCCTTCGGCCAATCGACGCAACCAGCGGAAAACAACGCAGGCGGCCGTTGCACAAGCAGCGCCGGGGTTGCAGCCGCGTCCTGCATCGGCTTTAGCCCTGTGCATGAACGTCCTTCCCCGCCTCGTCCTTGCCTCCACGCGCCATGCTGTCTCGGTGGTCCTTGTTGGCCTGGTGCTTGCCGGCCTGTGCGGCTGGTTGGCGGCCACGCGGCTTGGCGTCACCACCAACATCGACACGCTGTTCGCCGCCAGCCTGCCGTGGAAGCAACGCGAGGCGGAGCTGAACCGGCTGTTCCCGCAGAACGCAGATTTGCTGGTGGCGGTGATCGAGGCGGACACGCCGGAGGCCGCGGACGCTACGGCGGCGGGGCTGGCGAGCGCGCTCAGGGCTGATCCCACGCACTTCAAGACTGTCCGCCGGCCGGACGCCTCGCCGTTCTTTGACCGCAATGGGCTGCTGTTCCTCGACCGTCCGGTGCTGGCGGCGCTCATGGACCAGACCATCGACGCGCAACCTTTCCTGGGGCAGCTTGTGGCCGACCCTAGCGCCCGGGGGCTGTTCGCCGCGCTGTCGCTGGTGGCGATGGGGGTGGAGCAAGGGCAGAACCTCGGCCCGTTCGAGCCGGCGTTGCGCGGCTTCCACACGACGCTGGCGGACGCCGCCGCAGGACGCGCCAAGCCGTTGTCCTGGCAGCGCCTGCTGTCCGGGGCAGTGTCGGATTTGGGCGGCCCGTACCGTTTCGTGCTGACGCAGCCCACGCTGGATTACGGCGCGTTGCAGCCCGGCGCCACGGCGACCGACGCGCTCCGTGCCGCCGCCGCCGCGCAGGAGTTCGTGGCGGGTGGCCAGGCGCGGGTGCGGGTAACCGGGTCGGTGGCGCTGTCGGACGAGGAGTTCGCGACGGTGGCCGAGGGCGCGGTCGCCGGGCTGGTCGGCAGCCTGGTGCTGGTGGTCGTGCTGCTGACGCTGGCGGTGCGGTCCTGGCGCCTGGTGGCGCCTATCGTGATGACGCTGCTGCTGGGCCTGTTGCTGACTACTGGGTTCGCGACGCTGACCAGCTCGCCGTTGAACCTGATTTCGGTCGCGTTCGCGATCCTGTTCGTTGGCATCGCGGTTGACTTCGCCATCCAGTTCAGCGTGCGGTTCCGGAGCGAGCAACTGGCAGAGCCGGGCATCGACGCCGCGCTGGCCGGCACGGCACGGCGCGCAGGCGGTCAAATCCTGGTGGCAGCGGCGGCCACGGCGGCCGGGTTCCTCGCGTTCGTGCCCACGGATTTCGTGGGGGTGGCGGAGCTCGGCCTGATCGCCGGCGGCGGGATGCTGATTGCGTTCGTTTGCACGCTGGTGTTCCTGCCGGCGGCGCTGCTGCTGTTCCAGCCGCGCGTGGCGAGCGCCGAGGTTGGGTTCGCCGCCGCGGCGCCGCTGGACTGTGGGCTTGCGCGCAGCCGGTGGGCCGTGTTGGCCGGGTTCGCGGTGCTGGGCGCGCTCGGCCTCGCAGTGGTGCCGTGGCTGCAGTTCGACAGCGACCCGCTGCACACCAAGGACCCGTCGACCGAGGCGTACCGCACCCTGATGGACCTCGCGGCCAACCCGTTGACCAACCCCTACAGCATCGACGTGCTGGTGCCGGCGGCGCAGGCGGACGCCCTGGCGGAGCGCGCGCGGACGCTGCCGCTGGTGGCGCAGGTCATCACGCTGTCCAGCTTTGTGCCGCAGGACCAGACGGAAAAGCTCGCTTTGATCGCCGACGCGGCCAGCATCCTTGCGCCCACGCTGGCCCCCCGCGCGCCGGCCGCGCCGGTCAGCGTGGCGGATTTGCGCCTTGCGGCCCGGACCGTGCTGTCGCAGCTCGCCCGCGCGGTGCCGCGGTTGCCGCCTGACCATTCCCTCGTGGCGATCGCGGCCGACTTGCGCGTGCTGGAGGGTGCGCCGGACAACGTCTTGCTGGCCACCGATGCGGCGCTGACCCGGTTCCTGCCGCTGCAGATCGAGCGGCTGCGGACCAGCTTGGGCGCGGGACCAGTGACCACCGCCGACATCCCGCCCGATACTGCACGGGATTGGCTGTTGCCGGACGGGCGCGTGCGGGTGCAAATCTCCGCCAAGCCCGAGGCGGTCGGCAGCACAGGCCTGCGTCAATTTGTGGAGCAGGTGCAGTCGGTCGCGCCGGACGCCGGCGGTTCCGCCGTGACCATCGTCGCCACCGCGGCCACCATCATACGGGCGTTCGAGCGCGCGGCGCTGGGCGCGGTGCTGGCTATCACCATGATCCTGTTCGCGGCCCTGCGCCGTCCGCTCGACGTGGCGCTGGTGTTGGCGCCGCTGCTGCTGTCGGCGCTGCTGACGGTGCTGGCAGCCGTGCTGCTGCCGCTGCCTCTCAACTTCGCCAATATCATCGCTCTGCCATTGCTGTTGGGCGTGGGCGTGTCGTTCAATATTTACTTCATCATGAACTGGCGCCGGGGCGTCCGGAACCACCTGCAATCGCCGACCGCGCGGGCGGTGGTGTTCTCGGCGCTCACCACGGCCACCGCGTTCGGCTCGCTGGCGCTGTCCCGGCATCCCGGGACCGCCAGCATGGGCGCGTTGCTGCTGTTGAGCCTGGGGTGCACGCTGTTGGCGAGCCTGGTTTTCGTGCCCGCGTTGCTCGCCACATTATCGTCACACCGCCATGAGATAAGTGCGTAATCCCAGGGTGGTCCTGGCACCGGAGTTTTGGCTCGTCATGGCGTTCGTGCGGACTTTTGCAATCATTGCGGCGTTGTTGCTGGGGTGGGCCGCGTTGTGGTCAACGCCCTCGGCGCATGTCATGCCGCCCTCCGCGCCGCTGCCGGTTCAGCCGCAATAGGCGCCAGGCTCAGCGCCTGCTGCCTTCAACGCCGCACGCACAGCCGGGCTTAACAGCGCAGCCAGCTCCGCCGCAGGCTCATAGCCCGGCATCAACGTCGCCAGTTGCGCGTCCTGCGTGACGGCCGGGTGGAAGTATATCTCGCTCAGTCCCGCCGGAAGCTGCGGCGCTAAGCGCAACAAACGCGCCGTCGTCATATGACCGCTCCAGGCAATGCCGAACGCGCTGTCGTTCATGCGCAACCCCACGCGGCCGCCCTGCCGGCGCAACAGCCGCGTCCAGGCGAACAGCGCCCGTGCGCCCGGCCCTTGCGGCTCGTTGCAGGCCCGCATGATCTCTGGAGGCTCGGCCGGAACCCGCATCGCTCTTAGCCCGTGCTCGAGCCCGATGCGGATGAGCATGGAGCCGACCGTGGGGTGCAGGTGCATGTGCTTGTGCGCGTTCGCGTGGTCGAGTTCCAGGCCCGTCGCCCTGAAGGCGCGGTACTGTGCGGCAATCTCGGCTGCAAGCTGCTGCCGGACGCGCCTTCGGAAGAAGTAGTCGATGCCCAGGCGCAGTTGGCCGGATGGAAACCGGCCCGCGGCGTCCACGATGTCCGGCGCCGCGGCGGGCTGCAGGGCGTCGCCCTCGATCACCACCAGGTGCAGGCCCACACGCAAGCTGGGCAAGCGCCGCGCCCGCCGCACCGCGTCCGCCGCGGCCGGGCCTGCGACCATTAGGCTTGCCGTGGTCAGGATGCCATTGCGGTGGGCGAGTTCGACGGCCTCGTTGACGTTCTCTGACAGGCCGAAGTCGTCGGCCGAGATGATGACGCGCTTCAAGCGGCCTTGTTGCGGTCCCGTAGGAAGGCAAAGAACTCCACGCCCTCACGCAAGCGACGCTTCATCATTTGCGGGCTGCGCACCATTTCCCCAACGATGGAGGCGATTTTTGGGGCACGGAAGTAGAACCGGCGGTAGAACTCCTCCACGCTGTCGAAGATTTCGGTGTGCCGCAGATGGGGATAGTGCAATGGCGCGATCTGCACGCCGCGCTCGTCGATCAGCTCCGCGTGTTCAGCGTCCAACCAGCCGTTCTCGACGGCTTGGTCATATAGGAACGTGCCGGGGTAGGGTGCCGCCAGGCTGACCTGCATGGTGTGGGGATTGATTTCGACAGCGTAACGAATGGTCTCCTCAATCGTCTCCTTCGTTTCACCGGGTAGGCCCAGGATGAAGGTGCCGTGGATTTTGATGCCGAGCTCGTGACAGTCCTTGGTGAACTGCCGGGCCACGTCGATGCGGAGGCCCTTTTTGATGTTGTGCAAAATCTGCTCGTTGCCGCTCTCGTAGCCCACCAGCAGCAACCGCAAGCCGTTGTCTTTCAACACCTTGAGCGTTGAGCGCGGCACGTTCGCCTTGGCGTTGCAAGACCAGGTGACGCCCAACTTGCCAAGCTCCAGCGCGATTGCCTCCGCGCGCGGCAGGTTGTCGGTGAAGGTGTCGTCGTCAAAAAAGAACTCCCGCACTTGCGGAAAATCGCGCATGGCCTGCTTGATCTCCGCCGCGACGTGCCCGGGGCTGCGGACGCGGTAGCGGTGTCCGCCCACCGTCTGCGGCCATAGGCAAAACGTGCAGCGGGACTTGCAGCCGCGGCCGGTGTAGATGCTGACGTAGGGGTGCATCAGATAGCCGATGAAGTAGTCTTCGATGCGCAGGTCCCGCTTGTACACATCGGTGACGAACGGCAGTTGGTCCATGTCCTCAAGGATGGCGCGGTCTTTGTTGTGCGCCAGCAGGCCATTGCCGTCGCGGTAACTGATGCCGTCGATATCCTTGAAGTCCCGGCCCTCGGCCACCTCAAGGCAGGTGAAGTCGAACTCGTTGCGCGCCACGAAGTCGATGGGCGCACCCTGCTGCAGGCTCTCGGCCGGCTGCACCGCCACCTTGGCGCCGACGAAGCCGATCTTCAGGCCAGGGTTCACGTCCTTCATCGCCTGCGCGACCTTGACGTCCGAAGCGAACGACGGCGTGCTGGTGTGAATCACGCATAATTCATGCTGCTTGGCGGAGGCCAAGACAGGCTCCATGCCTAGCCCGGCCGGCGGCGCGTCAATCAGTTTCGCGCCGGGCACCAGTGCCGCCGGCTGGGCCAGCCATGTTGGATACCAAAACGACTTAATCTCGCGCTTTGCCTGGTAACGCGACCCGGCGCCGCCGTCGAACCCGCCGAACGAGGGCGGTTGCAGGAACAGGGTTTTCATCATGGCGGCGAAACTCCTTGGGAGGCGGGGCGGTTAGGAGGTGCGAAGCGACGCGGCGCAGCGAGATCAGGACCAAACGAGGGCACATGCGGCGCCAACGCGGGCCGGGTCGCACGCATGATCCGGCCGCGCCAGGCCACCCGGTCTGTCCGGTAACTGGCCAGCATGACGGCGACGGACAAGGCGTCCCGCAACGGCAGGCACCAGATGGGCAATCGCCGGGCAACCCCGAGCGCCTGGTCCATCCCATGCGCGGTCAAGGCCCGGAACGTCCACGCCGCCACGAACGCGGCGCCGCTCCAGGGGGCGTGATACATGGCCAGCGCGACGGCGGCCCAGAACAGCGGATACTGCAACGCGGACAGCGCGAACCCAACCGGCGCCAGCGAGCGGATGGTGCGCGCCCAGCGCAGTTCATGTTGCAACAGCTCTGGCAAACGGGTCTCCGGCACCGTGGTGGCCGGCACGGTGCTGGCGAGCGCCACGCTCAGCCCCTCCGCCTGCACCAGGCGGCCCAGCACCGCATCGTCCGCCAAGTGATCGGACAGCGCCGGCAAGCCGCCGATGCGGTCCAGCGTCTCCCGCCTGAGCGCCATCGTGGCGCCAAGGCAGTCCTCACGTCCCAAGCCGCGCGCCATCAGGGCGCCCGGCAGAAAGCTGTGGTTGATTTGCGCCGCACCGAACCGTCCGGTCAGCGAACCGTGGGCGGGAAGACCGGCATACAGCGTGGTCACCAGGCCCACTCCTGGCGTCAGCAGACTTGACGCCAAGCTGTCCAGGTAGTCCGGGCTGGCGTGGATGTCGCTGTCCGCGATGACCAGGATATCGTGGCGTGCCTGTGGCAGCATGTTGATGAGGTTGGAAATTTTACGGTTGGCGCCGTGCGGCGTCGCATCCACCACGATGGTCATGTCAAGGTGGGGGAAACGGACGCGCAGGCGGTCAAGCGCCTGGAGCGCGGGGTCGGCCGGGTCCTGCAGGCCGAACACGATCTGGAACGCTGGGTAATCCTGGGCGCAGAAGCTGGCGAGCGCGTCCTCCAGCAACGGTTCAGTCCCATGCAGCGGCTTCAGCACGGTGATGGGCGGGCGGACGCTGGTGGCGAGCGCCGCGCGGTGCTGGAATCGCTCAAATGCCAGCCAACCCACTGCCCCCTGAACCAGTCCAGCGACCGCAACGCCCGCCGGCAGAGCGGCGAGAAGTTGCCAGGCCCCGGTCATCGGGTCAGGACAGCGTGCCGCCAGAGAGTTCGGCGACCTTGCGCTGCAGACTCTGGATCAACGGCCCGGCATCTCCGTTGCTGACCAGCGCGCGGAAGTCGGAGCGTTGCACCGCAACTTGGCTGATGGAGCCGTTCAACAGCACGTCCACGGCGCGCCAGCCGGAGCTGCCGCGCCGCATCACGTAGTCGATCCGCACCGCCTCACCCCCCTCGGGCACGATCCGGGTGGCGACCACCTGGTCCGTGCCAACCGCTCGGGTGCCGGGCAACACCTCCAGCCGCTCGCCTGAGAACTCCTCGAAGTTCTCCACGTAGCGGGCGACAGTGAACTTGCGGAACACGTCCAGCAACTGTGCCTGTTGCGCGGGGGGCAACGAGGACCAGCGAGGCCCGATTGCCGCCTGTAGCGTGGCGGGGATGTCGAATGCCCGCTCCACCACTGGCGCTAAGGTAGCATAACGCTGTGGAAACGGCTGGGCGTTGCCAGCCCGCATGGCCGCGAGCAAGGCTTGGTTCAGCGCGGCAATCGGGGCGGCGACCTCAGCGTCGGCGGCCTGCGCTGTGGCGGGCCACGCACGGCAGAGCGGAGCCAGGCTGGCCAGCATAGCGGTGCGCCGCGCGATCATCGGACGGGAGCCACCCGGTTTGGCTGGGCTGCATCGCGTCGCAGGGCGTCCATCGCCGTCCGCACGATGTCTTTGGCGCCAAGCCCGGCTTCGATGATCTGCGCCGACGGCGTATTGTGGTCGATGAAGCGGTCCGGCAACGTCATGGAGCGCACGCGCACGCCACCGTCCAACAAGCCGCGCATCGCCAGGTGTTGCAGTACCGCAGCGCCAAACCCACCGATCGAGCCCTCCTCCACGATGATTAGAACGGCGTGGTGGCGGGCGAGTTGCTCCACCATGGCGATGTCGAACGGCTTGGCGAACCGGGCATCGGCGACCGTGGTGGACAGTCCCCGCGCGGCAAGCTCGTCAGCCGCGCGTAGGCTGTCCTCGAGCCGCGTGCCGAGCGACAGGATGGCGACGGCCGTGCCCTCCCGCATGATGCGCCCCCGGCCGATGGGCAGCACGCTGCCACGCTCCGGCAGCTCAAGCCCGGTGCTCTCGCCGCGCGGGTAGCGCACCGCGCTGGGCCGGTCGTCGATCACGGCGGAGGTGGCGACCATGTGCATCAGCTCGACCTCGTCAGCCGGCGCCATCACGACGAAGCCTGGAAGGCATCCGAGGTAGGCGAGATCAAAGCTGCCGGCGTGAGTTGCGCCGTCCGCGCCGACCAACCCGGCGCGGTCAATTGCGAAGCGGACCGGCAGGCTCTGGATAGCGACGTCGTGCACCACCTGGTCGTAAGCGCGCTGCAGGAATGTGGAGTAGATGGCGCAGAACGGCCGCATGCCCTCGGTCGCCATGCCGGCAGCAAACGTGACGGCGTGCTGTTCGGCGATGCCCACATCGAAGGTGCGCTCCGGGAACCGCTTGGCGAACCGGTCGAGGCCGGTGCCGGAGGGCATCGCGGCGGTCACGGCGACAATGCGGTCGTCCGCCGCAGCCTCGGCGATCAACGCGTCCGCGAACACGCGGGTGTACTGCGGCGGACCCGGCGGCGCCTTGGCCATCTCCCCGGTGATGACGTTGAACTTGCTGACGCCGTGGTACTTATCGGGCGACGCCTCGGCTGGGGCGTAGCCATGGCCCTTTTTCGTGATGACGTGCAGCAGGATCGGGCCGCTCTCCTCGGCCTCGCGCACGTTGCGCAGCACCGGCAACAGGTGGTCGAGGTTGTGGCCGTCGATTGGCCCCACGTAATAGAACCCCAACTCCTCGAACAGGGTGCCGCCCGTCAGGATGCCGCGCGCGTACTCCTCGGCTCGGCGCGCGGTGCGCTGGATGCCTTTCGGGAACCGTGTCGCCATCCGGGCCGCAAGGTCGCGCAGGCTAAGGAACGACCGGCTGCTCATCAGCCGTGACAGATAGGCGCTCATGGCGCCGACCGGCGGCGCGATCGACATGTCGTTGTCGTTCAGGATAACCAACAAGCGGGACCGCCGCGCTCCGGCGTTGTTCATGGCCTCGTAGGCCATGCCGGCACTCATCGCGCCGTCGCCGATAACGGCGACCACGTGGCGGGACTGCTCGCCCAGCAAGTCGTGCGCGACAGCCATGCCGAGGCCAGCGGAGATGCTGGTGCTGCTATGCGCCGCGCCGAACGGGTCGTATTCGCTCTCAGTTCGGCGGGTGAAGCCGCTGAGGCCTCCAGGTTGGCGCAAGGTACGGATGCGGTCGCGCCGGCCAGTCAGGATTTTGTGCGGGTAAGCCTGATGGCCGACGTCCCACAGCAGGCGGTCCCGCGGAGTGTCGAACACGGCGTGCAGCGCAACCGTCAGCTCCACGACGCCGAGCGATGCGCCGAGGTGTCCGCCAGTGGTGCTGACCACGTCCACTGTCTCGGCCCGCAGCTCGTCGGCCACAAGCCTTAGCTGCTCGGCGGAGAAGTTCCTGAGGTCGGAGGGCACGTTCACGCGGTCGAGGTTTGGGGTGACCGGGCGGCCTGGGAGCGAAATGCTCGCGTTCATGGGTCTTGTGTGCTCCCCCCGCGCGGCCTACGCCATGCGGACGTTCTTGGGTTCCTGTGGGCTAGTCAAGGCGTAACAACCACGTCGCTTTTTCCGGGGCAATCCAGAGTGGGACGGGCTGTCTTAACTCTGTAACTCCAGCGAACACTAACGCTGACAGCCCAAGCGTGCCATACCACCGCGCGCAAGACAGCGAAATGTTGCATTAAAATCACACATAGGAGCCATAGCGGACACATCGCTCCCCCGCCGTCCCACTTGCGATATGATGAGGCGCATTGATTGCAGCATTGAGGCGCGGCGATGGCAGCGAGCCTCTGGAGAACGAATGGATGATGCGCGTTGTCTTGGCTCAACCAAGAGGCTTTTGCGCTGGCGTGGAGCGAGCAATCGAGATTGTCGAACGAGCCATCGCTAAGTTCGGGCCGCCGATCTACGTGCGCCATGAGATCGTGCACAACCGGCATGTGGTCGAGGACCTGCGCAAGCGCGGCGCGGTGTTCGTGGACGAAATCGATGAGGTTCCGCCCGGCGCCATGACCATTTTCAGCGCCCACGGCGTGGCCAAGCGCGTAGAGGAGGTCGCGCGGGAGCGCCGGTTGCCGGTGATCGACGCGACCTGCCCCTTGGTGTCCAAGGTGCACGCCGAGGGCCGGCGCTATGCCGCGCAGGGGCGCGAGATCGTGCTCGTGGGACATGCCGGCCATGCGGAAGTGGAGGGCACCATCGGCCAAATTCCGGGCCGGGTGCACCTGGTGCAAACAGTTGAGGACGTGGCGACGCTCGACGTCGGCACGCCGGACCGGCTGGCCTACATCACGCAAACCACGCTGTCGGTGGACGACACGCGCGGCATCATCGCCGCCCTATCCGCCCGCTTTCCGAGCATTGTCGGCCCGGACGTGCGGGATATCTGCTATGCCACGCAAAATCGGCAGCAAGCGGTGCACGATTTGGCGAAGCAGGTTGACGTGATCCTGGTTGTGGGGTCGAAGAACAGCTCGAACTCCAACCGCCTGCGGGAGATCGGGCAGGAGCTGGGCAAGCCGAGCTACCTGATCGACGACGCGAGCGCGTTGCAGCCGGAGTGGTTCCAAGATGTTCGGAGCGTCGGCGTCACTGCGGGGGCCAGCGCGCCGGAGATGCTCGTGCAGGGCGTGCTTGCCGGGTTGCGGCGGTTCAGGGACGTGGATGTGTCCACGCTTGCCGGCGTTGCGGAAGACGTGAAGTTCAAGTTTCCGGCCGAGCTAAGTTAGGCCGAGGAGAGCAATAGATGTCCGTTCCGATGAGGCAGGTGCTACAGGTTGGCGCCTATGTCGTGAAGCAGCATGTACTGGGCCGCAAGCGCTACCCGCTGGTGCTGATGCTGGAGCCGCTGTTCCGTTGCAACCTGGCGTGCAACGGCTGCGGCAAGATCGACTACCCCGCCGAAATCCTGAACCAGCGGCTGTCGGTCGCTGACGCCCTGGCGGCGGTCGATGAGTGCGGCGCGCCGGTGGTGGCGATCGCGGGCGGGGAGCCGTTGCTGCACAAGGAGATGCCGCAGATCGTCGAGGGCATCCTGGCGCGCAAGAAGTTCGTGTACTTGTGCACGAACGCGCTGTTGCTTGACAAGAAAATGGACCAGTTCAAGCCGAACCCGTATTTCAGTTGGGACATTCACCTGGACGGCGACAAGGACATGCACGACCGGGCGGTGAGCCAAGAGGGCGTGTATGACAAAGCGGTGGCTGCGATCAAAAAGGCCAAGGAGCGCGGCTTCCGCCTGTCGATCAACTGCACGCTGTTCGACGGCGCGCAGCCGGAACGGGTGGCGAAGTTCTTCGACGACGTGATGGCGATGGGCGTGGACGGGATCATGACCAGCCCCGGCTACGCCTATGAGCGCGCGCCGGACCAGAAGCATTTCTTGTCGCGGCAGAACACCAAGCAGTTGTTTCGCGATATCCTGAAGCGTGGCCGTGGCAAGGGCTGGAAGTTCACCCAGTCGCCGTTGTTCATGAGCTTCCTGGCCGGGAACGAGAACTACAAGTGCACGCCGTGGGGTAAGCCGACCCGCAACGTGTTCGGCTGGCAGCGTCCCTGCTACTTGCTAGGGGAGGGTTACGCCAAGTCCTTCACCGAGCTGATGGACAGCACGGACTGGGATAAGTACGGCACCGGGAACTATGAGAAGTGCGCCAACTGCATGGTGCACTCGGGCTATGAGAGCACGGCGGTGATGGACGCGGTGAAGTCGCCGCTCAAGACCATGATGACGGCGTTGCGCGGCCCGAAGCTGGACGGCCCGATGGCGCCGGAGATCGACCTCAGCCAGCAACGGCCGGCCGAGTACGTGTTCAGCCGGCACGTGCAGGAGAAGATGGCGGACCTGAAGCACAAGCCGCGGGGCAAGCCGCAGGTAGCCGACGCAGCAGACTGATGGGCGTCAGCCGCGTGCCATCCGCGCGGCTGCCGCGACGCACAGAATTTCGTACAGCATCGACGCGCCATGGAACGCGGTGAGGCCGCCCACGTCGAAGGGCGGCGACACCTCGACCAAGTCCGCTCCCACCACGTCCAGTCCCATCAGTCCGCGCACGATCCGTTGCGCCTCGATCATCGTGAGGCCGCCGGCCTCGGGCGTGCCAGTGCCCGGTGCCCAGACCGGGTCCAGGCTGTCGATGTCGAATGAGACGTAGCAAGGCCCAGCGCCCACCACGCGCCGCGCCTCCTCGACCGCCCAGCGCCAGCCGCGGTCGTGCACCTCGTCCATCGGCATCACCCGCATGCCGCTGTCCTCGCTGAAGCCCCACATGCTGCCGGGCACGGTGCTGGTGCCGCGCAGGCCGATCTGGATGACGCGGGCGGGGTCCAGCAGACCGTCCTCCACGGCCCGGCGGAACGGCGTGCCGTGCTGGAAGCGGCTGCCCATGTAGTCGTCGCCGGTGTCGCCATGCGCGTCGATGTGCACCATGCCGACCGGCTCCTGGGCCGCTACTGCGCGCAGGATAGGCCAGGCAATCGAGTGGTCGCCGCCGACCGTCACCGGGACCACGCCGGCTTCCACCACCCGGCGGTAGTACGCCTCGATCTCGGCCAGCGCGCCGCGCAGCTCGTATGGCTGCTCGATCCAGCAGTCGCCCAGGTCGCGGATGCGCAAGTCACTGAAAGGCTGCGCGCCGGTGGCGGCGTTGACGGGGCGGAGCAGGCTGGATTGGTGGCGCACCTCGCGCGGGCCGTGCCGCGCGCCAGGCCGGTTGGTGACGCCGCCGTCGAACGGGACGCCGATGAGGCCGATGTCCACCGCCGTGAGGTCCTGCGTGTGCGGCGTCCTGAAAAACGTGGGGATGCCGACATAGCGCGGCTGCAACTGAGGGTCGGACATCGCGGGGTAGTGCGAGGCGGGCTTCAAAGCGTCCATGGCGGAACGCTAGCGTATGGCGTCAACCCGGTCGAGCAGCGCCCGCCGGGCCAGGCCAGCGTCCGCAGCCAACGCCAGGAGACCCGGAAGCTGCCACGGCCGGGACAGCGCTGCGCCGGCGACGCGCAACGCCCCGATGCGGCCTTGGCTGTCGAGCGCCACCAACGCCGCGTGCGGCAGGTCGCGGAACGCCGGGTCGCATACCGCGCGCAGGACGGCGAACGGCAGCCCGTACCGTGTCGCGGCACGGGCGACGGCGGCGCTTTCCAGGTCCACTGCGACCGCGCCGGTGCGGGACCATAGGACGTGCTTTGCCTGCGCCGTCGCAACCACCGTTCCTTCCCCGAACAGCGCCCCGTCAGTTGGGCCTCCTAATGCTGCCGACAGGGCTGCATCGGTGGCCCAGCGCGTGTCCGTTGCCAGCACCCAGCTCGGCACCACCAACGTGCCGGGCGTCAGGCCTGGGTCGAGGCCGCCCGCCAAGCCGAAGCTGACCAGTCCACCGACGCCCCGCGCAACCAGCCTGGCGGTAGCGACCTCTGCGCCCGCTGGGCCGCCCCCGCCGACCTCAACAGGAAGGCCAAGGCGCCGGGCAATGCGCGCCTCGGCCTCAAGGCCGGTGACGACGCCGTAGGCTGGCGCAGAAGGCGTCAGAAACCGAACGTCACGCGGCGGCTGTTGCCGCGCAGCAGGTTGCGGTAGCGCGCCATGGCCAGCAGGGGAAAGAACAGCCGGTAGCCGTCATACCTGAGGTAGAACACGCGCGGGAACCCAACCGCGGTGTAGGCCGCCTCATCCCATTCGCCGTCGGCGCGCTGCGTGCGGGCCAGGTAGTCGACGCCGCGCGCCACCGCCGGCCCGGTTTCACCGACGGCCATCAAGGCCAGCAACGCCCAGGCGGTCTGCGACGGCGTGCTGGTGTGGAACTTGCCAGGCGGAGCGGCGGCGTAACTCTCCTCGTCCTCACCCCAACCACCGTCGTCGCGTTGCCGGGCCAGCAGCCACTCACGGGCGCGGGCGATGGCCGGGTCATCGTGCGGCAGCCCGGCGGCGTTCAGCGCGCACAGCACGGACCAGGTTCCGTAGATGTAGTTGGTGCCCCAGCGGCCGAACCAACTGCCGTCCGGCTCCTGGTCCCGGCGCAAGTATTCGATCGCCCGTGCCATGGCAGGCTCGGGCGCATCGTGCCCGACCTGCGCCAGGAACGACACGCAGCGCGCCGTCACGTCGGCGGTGGGCGGGTCCAGCAACGCGCCGTGGTCGGCAAATGGAATGTGGTTCAGGAACTCGTGCGTGTTGTCGGCGTCGAACGCGCCCCAGCCGCCGTTGGTGCTCTGCATGCCCAATATCCAATCCCGGGCGCGGGCGATGCTATCGGCGTGCGCCGGGTCGCCGTTGCGGTGCAGCAGCATGCCGACCACGGCCGTGTCGTCCACGTCCGGATAGTGCGCGTTTTCGTACTGGAATGCCCAGCCGCCCGGCGGTGCGTCGGGACGCATGATGGCCCAGTCGCCGCGCAACTCGGTCACCTGGCGCTCAACCAACCAAGAACAGGCCGCATCCACGGCAGGAGCGGCGGCGCCCTCGGCCTCCGCCATGGCGTGCGCGGCAAGGCTCGTGTCCCAGATGGGCGAAAGGCAAGGTTGGCAGTAGGCTTCGGTGTCGGTGACCATCAACAGGTTGCGGATGGCGGCCCAGGCAGTCGCGGCCTCTGGATGCGCAGCGTCATGGCCCAGCGCGTCCAGCATCATCACGGTGTTGGCCATGGCCGGGTAGATCGCACCCAGGCCGTCGGCGCCGTTCAGCCGCTCGGACACGAAGCGCCGGGCCTCATCGATGGCGCGGGCACGGACGCTGGCGGGAAACGCCGGCTCGGCGACGCGCACCACGCCGTCCACCGCCTTGAACACGCGCCCCCAGGCGGAGCGGTACGGGCCGCGTATCCAGTCCTTGATTTGGTCGGGCGGGACGCGGAACAGCTCGGGGATGCCGATGCCGCGCGGGTTGCGCGCCTGTGGCCGGAGCGCCATCAGCACCAGCAACGGCACCATGACCGTGCGGGACCAGTAAGACACCTTCGACAAGTGAAAGAAAAACCAGCGCGGCAAGTGCATGATCTCGACCGGCATGCACGGTACGGCGCGCCACGGGACTTGGCCGAACAGCGCGAGCTGGATGCGGGTGAACACGTTGGACCGTTCCGCGCCGCCGGCGGCCAGGATTGCGTTCCGGGCGGCCTGCATGTGAGGCGCCACCGGGTCATCGCCGATGGCCTTCAGCGCGTAATACGCCTTCACGCTGGCTGATAGGTCGAAGCTGCCGCCATGGAACAACGGCCAGCCGCCGTGCGCGCCCTGGACGCGGCGAAGATAGACCGCGATCTTGGCTTGCAATTGCGGGTCCATGCGGTCGAGGTAGTGCTCAAGCAGGATGTACTCGGCGGGAATGGTGGCGTCCGCCTCAAGCTCGAACACCCAGTGCCCGTCTTGCTTCTGGCGCCGGTCGAGCGCGGCGACGGCTTGGCCGATGGCCAGTTCCAACGCCTGCGCGGCGTGGGGCGCAACAGAGTAGGGCAGCGTTTCGCAATGCATGTGGTCGGGGGGCATACGGCAGTTTACTCGACTGGGCGGTGCGGGATCAGGCCGCGAGGAGCGTTTTTGCTGCACTGCACCCTGATCTGATCGCACCTTCGATGGTTGCAGGCAAGTTGGTGGCGGTCCAGTCGCCTGCGAGGACCAGCTTGGGGTTGCTAGTGCGGGCGGCAGGACGGAGGCGGTCCTGGGCAGGCGTCGCGGCGAAGGTCGCGCGCTTCTCCTTGACTACACGCCATTTCGGTAAAGGTGCAGGCAGTCGCAACGCGGCGCGCACATCTTGCCACACCTGTTGCGCCAAAGCCTCACTAGGCAGATCGACGCGGGCGTTGCCGGCGCTGATGGTGACGCTGACCACGCCCGGCTTCACGAACACCCACTCGGCGGTGCCTCCGACCAAGCCGGTGAACCCGGCCTCGCCTGGGTCGGCATCGCAACGGAAGTGCACGTTCAGGACGGCCTCGAACCGGTCCGGCGCCGTGGTGCCCGGCACCAGCGCCATGGTGACCGGGGCTGGCGTCGCGACCACCACCGCCTCGTCTGCGCCCAGGTCGAGGTCGGCCAATGCCGCGATCCGATGCCCGAGCCGAACGGTGGCGCCACGGGCCAGCAGCCAGGCAACCGCCGGGTCGATGAAGCTTTCAGATAGGCCATCCCGGGGATAGGCGGGAATGCACGCAGCGCCGCCCAAGCTGAGGCTCTCGTCCATCACTGCGCCCAGCAGCCTTGCGCTGGCGGTTTCCGGCGGGGTGTTCAACGCGGCAATGGCGAGGGGTTCAAGCAGGCGGCGGTACAGCTCGCCCTGGGGCAACGACCCGGCCACGGTCGCGTCCGGCCCGGCCCGGCCCAAGCGGGCGACGGGCAAGAAGTCCCGCAAGCGCGCGCCCGGCACGCGCCGGCTGGGGCTCAGCACCCACCACGGCAGCCGTCCCCGGTTGGGCCGCACGGTCCAGCGCTCGCCGGTCGCTACGTCCATGAACGGGAACACCGGCTCCGACGGCCCGGCCAGGGTGCCGCGCGCGCCAACCCGGTCCAGGAATGCGTAGGCGTCCCGGTTGCCGGACAGCAGCAAGTGGTTGCCGTTGTCCAGGCGGCAGCCGAGTTCACGGTCGAAGTAGGACCGGCATCGGCCGCCGGCCGCCGGCCCAGCCTCGTGCACGGTGACCGCGACGCCAGCCTCCACCAGCGTCATCGCGGCGGACAGCCCGGCCAGGCCAGCGCCGACCACGTGCACGTGCCTCATACGGCGAACCGCAGCGCGATCCACAGCTTCTGCCATTTCGGCACGCGCACCGGATGCTCGAGCCGCGTCCAGCCACGGCGTTGCAGGCGATGCAGCAACGCGGCGTAGGTCGCGCCCATCAGCCGGGCGGGACGCATGGCGCGCGGGTCGCACAGCGCCATGGCGGCGTGCGCCTCGTTGAAGTGTCGCTGGGCCTGTGCCGAAACCTGTGCGCAGACCCCGGGCAGGCTAGGGTGGTGCAGCGCGGCCGGGCTGGGCGGAACGCCGGCCGCGTCCAGCCACTCGCGCGGCAAATAGAGCCGGTCCCGTCGCGCGTCCTCCGCCACGTCGCGCAGGATATTGGTAAGCTGCAACGCACGGCCGAGGTGCCACGCAACCCGGTCGGCGTCGGCTGAACGGTCCCCGAACGCCCGCACCGATAGGCGTCCCACCGCCGCCGCCACCCGGTCGCAGTACAGGTCCAGCGTCGCGAGGTCGGGCGCCACGATCGCGGTTTCCGCGTCCATTTGCATGCCATCGATCACAGCAATGAAATCCTCGTGCCGCAAGGCGTAGGCCGCGGTGGCTGGCACCAGGACGCGCGTCACCGGGTCGTCGCCCTGGCCCATGAACACCGCCGCGATCCGGGTGCGCCAGGCCGCGAGGTCGCGCCGTTTGTCCGGCAGGGGCGCGGGCTCGTCCGCCACGTCATCGACCTGCCGGCAGAAGGCGTAGATGGCATACATCGCCGCGCGCCGGTCGGGCGGCAGGATGCGCATGCCGCGGTGGAACGAGGTGCCGGCGGCTCGCACCACGGCTTCGACCGCATCGAGGTCGGATTGCGCTGCGCCCAACGGCGTCATGCGGCAAACCGCAAGGCGGCCAGCACCGCGCCGGCCGCGTCTGCCTTGCGCAGGCGCACGCGCGTCGCCACCGGATCGCCCTGGCGCAGCCGTGCGGCCAGGCGGCGGGACAGGCCAAGGATCACCGCGACCTCAATCCGCAGCCGCCGGTCCCGGGTGGCGCGGGGCAGGGCGGCGGCCTGGTCGTGCAACGCGTCCACCCGGTCCAGCAGGCCGTCGAACACCGCGCGCAAGCCGGGCGTCGCAACAGGCCGCGCAAGGTCCTGCACTGCAGCGCCATTCTGTGCGAGCATATCGTCCGGCAAGTAGCACCGGTCCAGCGCCGCCAGGTCCTTGGAGCCGTCCTGGAGGTGGTTCAGCACCTGCAGCGCAGCGCAAAGGGGGTCGGACGGGGCATAGGTGGCCGCATCCTCGTTGTGCAGGTCCAGCACATGGCGCCCGACTGGCATGGCGGAGTAGCGGCAATAGTCCAGCAGCTCGTCCCACGTGGCATAGCGGCGCTTGGTGGCGTCCTGCCGGAATGCCCTCAACAGGTCCTGGGCGTGCCGCGGGGTGACCCCGGTCTGCGCGAGGCTGGCGTGCAGGGCACTGGCGCTCGGGGAGCCGCTGCCGGCGTCGCCGAGCAGCACCGCCTCCATGCGGTCGAGCCGTGCGACCTTGTCGGCTGGGTCGAGCGCCGGGTCGTCGGCGATATCGTCGGCGTTGCGGGCGAAGGCATAGAAGGCATGGACGTGCGGGCGCAACGCCGGGCGGATCAGGATGGAGCCAACCGGGAAGTTCTCGGCGTTGCGGCCCTTGCCGGACGGCGCCTCGACGGACGCGCTCACGTTCCCACCCCTTGGCCGGCGCCCTGGTAGGCGCGGCGCTTCCAAACAACGCCGTGGCCGCGGTGATGGCTGATGGCGGAGCCGATCGTCGCGGCCAGGTAGAAGCTGGCGATGCCGGGCAACGCCAGCGCCCACAGCGGCGACAGCCGGAACCGGCGCAAGGTCGGCAGGAATGACAGCATGGAAGCCATCCAGGCCAACGCCCCCAGCCAGCGCGCAGCACCGTGCCCGAATAGCACGAGCGACACCGGCGCCAGCCAGACCAGCGCCAGGCCCGCGATGGTGCCGGCCAGGACCCACGGCGAGAACCGTAGCTGCACATAGGCCGTGCGCGCCACCATGCGCCAAATATCCGTGGCACTGGGATATGGTCGTACGCTGGCGGCGTAAGCGCTGTGGCCGAGCCAAATCCGCCCGCCGCGCTTGACCGCCGCCGCCAGCGCCACGTCATCGATCAGCGCCCCACGAAGGGACGCGATGCCGCCGATGCGGTCGAGCGCCCGGCGGCGCACCAGCATGGCGCCCCCGGCCGCGGCGGCGGTGGCGCGGGTGGGGTCGTTCACCCAGGCGAACGGGAACAGCAGTTGGAAAAAGAACACGAACGCCGGGACCAGCGCGCGCTCGGCTAGGCTATGGCAACGCAGCGCCACCATCTCGGACACGAGGTCGAGCCCATCCCGCTCGGCCTTCGCCACCAAGGCCGAAACGTGGGGCGGCGCGTGCACGATGTCCGCGTCGGTCAGCAGCACGAGGTCCGATGTGGTGCGCGCGACGCCTTGCGACACCGCCCAAAGCTTGCCGGACCAACCCGGCGGGCGCGCCTGGCCGTCCAGCACCACGAGGCGCGGGTCATGCAGCGCACGCGCGATGTCGCCAGTGCCATCAGTGCTGCCGTCATCGACCACGAACACCCGCAGCCGCCCGGCATAGTCCTGCGCCAGCAACGAGCGCAGCGCGGCGTCGATGCCCTCCGCCTCGTCCCGCGCGGGCACGACCACGTCGATGTCCGGCGCGGTGTCCAGCCGGGTCGCCGTCAACACCGGGCCGCGCTGCCAGAAGCGGCCGTGCGCGGCCAGTAGGTAAAGCCAGGCCAGCGACGCCGCGACGGCCAGCCAAAGCACTAGCCGAGCGCTCCGTTCGCCCGGAACCATGCCACCGCGTCCACCACCGCGAGCCGCGCCGCGCGTGGCCGGTAGCCCAGCTCTGAGCGCGCCTTGTCCGAGCTGAAGAACATGCGCTTCTGCGCCATCGCCAGCATCTCACGCGACATCCGCGGCTCCAGCTCGAAGAACCGAGCGCGCTTTTCCGCCGCCCAAGCCAGCGGCCACAGCAGGCCCGTGGACAGCTTGGTCCGCCGGACGGGGCTGCGGCCCACCACGTCGTCGATCATTGCCAGCAAATGCGCCATGCCCATGTTTTCGCTGCCCAGGATATAGGCCTCGCCGATCCGGCCCTTTTCCAGCGCGAGCACATGGCCCTCCGCCACATCATCGACGTGCACGATGTTGAGCCCAGTGTCCACGTAGGCCGGCATGCGCCCAGCAGCCGCGTCCAGCACCATTTTGCCGGTGGGCGTGGGCTTGATGTCGCGCGGGCCTACCGGAGCGGCTGGGTTCACGATCACCACCGGCACGCCCTCGTTCCGCGCCAGCGTGCGGACGGCTTGCTCCGCCTGGTACTTGGACTGCTTGTAAGCGCCGACGATTTCTTCTGGATGCACCGGCGTGTCCTCGGTTCCCGGCGTGCCGTCGCCCACCAGGCCGAGCGCCGCGACGCTGCTGCAGTACACCACCCGTTCCACTCCGGCATCGCGTGCCGCGAGCAGCAACGCCCGGGTGCCGTCCACGTTGGCGGCCAGCATGGGCGCCGGGTCCGGCACCCAGAGCCGGTAGTCCGCCGCGACATGCATCACGAACCGGCACCCTTGCACGGCGGCGGCCAGGGACGCTGGGTCCAGCAGGTCGCCTTCGACCAGCTCGGCGTCCAGGCCCTCGACGTTGCGCCGGTCCGACCCCTTGCGCACCAGCAAGCGCAGGGTGTGCCCGCGGCCCTGCAGCGCACGGGCGACGGCGGACCCCACGAAGCCAGTCGCGCCGGTCACCAACGTGGGCAGCACCGGCGGCGGCGGGACCGCGGGAGGCGGGTTGTAGATGGGCTTGTTGCGCGGGGGTGGGTTATAGAGCGGCTTCCCGGAGACCCGGGCGGGGGGTAGCGGCAACTGCGGTCCTCCATGGACGGAACCGCTCTATAGCCTGGACCGGCCACCCTGGTGTAGTGCCCCTGCCGATATGAACGGCGAGGCATGAAACAACTCTCAATCGCGCTGGCGTTGGCGGGGGTCGCGGTGTCGGCGCTGCTGGTGGCCTGGTTCGACGCTGGCGCGGTGCTGGGCACGGCCGTGTCCGTGGGTTGGCAGGGCTTCGGGCTGCTGGCGCTGTGGCAGTCCTCCACGTTCCTGGTGCTGGGCTTGGCCTGGGCCTGCGTGCTGCCGGAGGTGCGGCGCGGCGTGCTGATTTGGGGCCGCATGGTGCGGGACGCCGCCACGACGTGCCTGCCGTTCTCGCCGGTGGGCGGCTTCGTGCTGGGCGCGCGGGCATTGGCGCTGCAGGGCGTCGCCTGGCCGCTTGCGGCGGCGGGCACTGTGGTGGACGTGACGGTCGAGATCGTGGCGCAACTGCTGTTTTCCCTGTTCGGCTTCGCGGTGCTGCTGCTGTTGCAGCCAGGTTCGAACTTGGCGGGGCCGCTTGGCTTTGGCCTGGGCGTGGTTGTGTTGGCGGCGGCGCTGGCGGTGGAGCTTCGGATGCGCCTCGGCCGCGCGTTGCGCCGGGTCGCTGACCGTTTGCTGGGGGATTGGTTCCGCGGGGAGGCCGGACTCGAACGGCTGCAGGCCGAGCTGGCCCGGCTGTACCAGGACCCACGCCGCCTGCTGCTTGGGCTGCTGTTGCACACCACCGGCTGGTTCATGACCGGAGTCGGCACCTGGATCAGCTTGCGCCTGCTGGGATGGGAGGCGGACCTGCTGGCTGTGCTGGCGCTGGAGGCTCTGCTGGACGCCCTGATCGCGGCGGCGTTCCTGGTGCCTGGCGCGGCGGGGGTGCAGGAGGCCGGGTATGTCGGGCTGGGCGCCGCGTTCGGGGTGCCGCCAGAGGTGGCGCTCAGCGTGTCCCTGCTGCGCCGGGCGCGGGACCTGGCGCTGGGAGTGCCGATCCTCATGGCCTGGCAATGGATGGAGTGGCGGCAGGTGCGGGCGTAGTCACGGGTTGGGGCGCTATCCTTGCCGCCTATGATGCGGCAAGGACTGACGGTCTATGCCATGTGGAGCCGATGGACGCACTGACCCTGTTTGGCCTGTTGGCCGTGTCGCTGATGCTGCTGTGCTACGCCATGGAACGGCACGGCCGAGGCTGGGTGCTGGGCTTCGCCGGCGCGTGCGGGCTGGGGTCGGCCTATGGGTTCCTGCAAGGCGCTTGGCCGTTCGGGGTCGTGGAGGCGATATGGGCCGCGGTCGCGTTGCGCCGCTGGCGGGACGCACGGTGACATCCGCCCTCCGTCGCATCGACCCAGCCGCCGGACAGGTGGTGGCCGCCGACTCATCGCTGCGAGAGCACCGGGACGCGCTGTACATGCCGTTCGGCCCGAACGGCATCGACGCCGATACCGAGTGGGGCATCTATGACCAGGGTGGTGCCCTGGCCCAGGACGCCGCCTATTGCCGCGGCCCGGCGCGCACGCCCGTCGGGCAGCGGCCGCACATGGCAGCCCCGGCCGACATCGCCGATGCGCCGGACGAGACCTATATCTACGCCGGCCCGCTCATCCTGCATTACGGGCACTTCCTGCTCGCGACGCTGTCCCGGTTCTGGCCCTACGCCGGCGGCGCGCCACACGGTCCGAAGTTCCTGTGGCACGCGCACTGCGACCCCTTAGCCGTGCGCGACTACCCCTATATCACCGCGACCCTGGGCGCATTGGGCCTTACGCCGGACCGCTTCGTCCGCTTCACCCGGCCCACGCGCATCCGCCGGCTGATTGTGCCCGCCCCTGCTTTCGAGGAGGGACACTGCGTTCACGTTGCCTTCCAGCGCCTGTGCCGCGGCATCGGCGCGCCGTTCGCGGTCAAATCCGGGCCACGCCCTCCAGCCTATCTCGCCCGCACGCAGCTCACGGCGGGGGTCAAGAACTTCTCCAACGAAGCGGCACTCGCAGAGACCCTGGAGCGCATGGGCGTGGAGTTGCTGTTTCCGGAAGCTATGCCGTTCAGCGAACAGGTCGCGCTGTTCGCATCGGATCGGGTGGTGATGGGCGTGGGCGGCTCTGGCTTCCACACCGCGATTTTCGCGCCACCGGCGGCGCGGCTGGTGATCCTGCACGTGGCGCCGTCGGACAACCAAGCGTTGCTGGACCAAGTGAACGGACACCGGACGCTAAGCCTTGAACCCTGCGTGCCCGCCGCGACGGCGCCAACCCTGGGCCGCTTCCTCGTCACCCTGGCGCTTGCCGACCCAACTGGCACGGCTGCCGACCTGCTGCGCGCCGCGCAATCGATGCAATAGGTCACCGGCTAAGCAAGCGGCGGAGGCGGGCTTGGATGCCGCGCGGGTGCCAGCGCGGCGACACGCTGAGCCAGTGCAAGGGCCGGGTCTGGTTGGCAAAGCTGTTCTTATAACGGCTCGCGCCCGCAAGGAAGTCGTAACGCACGGCGCCTGATGCACGGTACCAGTCAATTGCCAGGCGATGGCAGGTCATGCCGGGCTTTTGGTGCGCGTTGGCGCCCGCGTAGTCGAAGCCGCTCTGGTATGCCGAGACCTCGCCATTGCGCACAAAATTATAGAGGTAGCCGATCACGCCGGCGCCGGCGCTCACACGCAACACGTCCACCTCGCCTTGCGGCACGCCCCGGTCGATCAACTCCGTGTGGAAGCGGCGTATCAGCGGATGGGCGAATGCTCCGGGCTGGCCGCGTGAGCGCCACGTCGCCTCATGCAGCCGAACCAGTTCGGCAAACCACTCCAACGCCTGGGCCACCGTTGCGGCGCGCGACACCTCTAGCGGGCCCGCGGCGCCATAGGCCCGGTCGGACCGGCGCAGTTGCTGCCGGGTGTTGCGGCTTAACTGGTCGATATAGCCGACGGTGTTAGGGATGGTTGACAGTTCGACATAGGGCGCATCGCGCGTTTGCAGCACCTCCACTACCGAAGCCCCGCCAATCCGCCTTGCCGCAGATAACACCGCACTCCCACATCCGGAAATCAGCAACTGATGGCGGCCTGTGCCCAGAGCCGATGACAGGACCCGGTCCAGCGCCGCCGGGTCTGCGACCTGGGCCACCAGCGGGCCATTATGCTCGGTGAATACAGAATCGAGCACGGGGTCACCGCTCTCTTGTAGCCAAAGCTGCGGTGCGAACAGGCGGGGGCGGCGGTTCAGCAACGCCAAACCTACCAACTCCGCGCCGTCGTGCACCTCAATCAACACCGGCCGGACAAAACGTTCCCCGGCCATGCAGCCAACCCAGGTCCAGCTCTGGAAAAATGACCCGGCCGCCTTGGCCTCCAACTCGCGCCACCGTTCCCCAAGCGTCCGTACGCCCGCGCTGTCTAAGTAAGGGCGGGACAGGCGCGCCTCGATCATGCGCGAACACGACGGCATGACAGGGGAGCCTGCGCTTTGTATGAGAGGGCGTGCATAGCCCGGGTTGTTCGCCGCCGCATTTCCAGCCTCCCTATCCCAAGCGGTGCGAATCAGGCAGGGTCCGGCCGCTGCTGACCGCAAGAGGGTTTCGTGCTGCGCACGCTGTTCACCGTTCTCCTGCTGCCGCCGGTCAACCTAGCGGGGGTGGGACTGGCGGCGCTGCTCATCGCCGGGCAGAAGCGCGCCGGCCGTGCGGTGGCGATCCTGGCGCTCATGGGCCTCCTGGTTTTTTCATTGCCGGTCACGGCTGTGTTCCTGCTCGCCTCGCTTGATCCCGGCCCACTGGCGCCACCCTCCATCCCGCCTGCCGCCATCGTTGTACTCGGTGGAGATGTGCAAAAGATTAACGACGCGCCCGGCGTCACGCTGGGTCCGCTGAGCTTGGAACGGGTGCGCGCCGGTGCGGTCCTTTACCGGAAAACCGGCCTCCCGGTCCTTCTGTCAGGGGGTATCGTGAACAAGACGCCCTTGGCAGTCGGCACGCTCATGGCGGCCAGCATGGTGGAGGACTTTTCCGTGCCGGTGCGATGGATCGAGGCAGTATCTTTCGACACCTGGGAGAATGCCGAGCAAAGCGCCGCGCTTCTAGCCGCGGACGGCGTCAGCACCGTGTTCCTGGTCACCCATGCCTGGCATATGCGGCGGTCGTTGCTGGCATTCCAGCAGGCTGGGATCACGGCGGTGCCCGCCCCAGTTCGCCGGGATCGGTGGCCGGCCTTGCAGGCGTCAGAGTTCGTCCCCGCCGCATCGAGTTGGCTGACCACTTACTACGCGCTGCATGAGTGGCTGGGCATCCTGTTCTACAAGTTGCGAACGTTGTGGTGAAAACGCCGGCGCCAGGCAGCGCGCTCGCGACGGTCGAAGCCGTAAGCGAGCTGGCGGCAGTCTCCCCGGAGTGGGACGCGCTGTTCTCGCACGGGCCAGGCGTGCAATCCAGCCGGCCGTGGTTCGATGCGACAGCCGAGGCGGCGTTGCCGAGCGGGACGACGGCGCTCTATGTCATGATACGGCTTCGCAACACGCCCGCAGCGCTTTTCCCAATGGCGGCCGGTCCCGGCCGCAAGCTGACCAGCCTGACCTCACCCTATACTGTGCTGTATCAACCGCTGGTCGCACACGGCCTGACACGCCAGGCCGTGCAACAGATCGGAGCCGCGTTCGGGGCGTATTGCCGCCGCTGGCCAACAGTGACGATGGAGGCGCTCGATCCGGGCTGGGACGGGCTGACGCCTTTGTGCGAAGGCTTTGCACAAAGCGGAATACGCACGCGCCGCTTCGACCAATTTGGCAATTGGCATCAACCGGTCCGGGATTGCTCATGGGAGCACTACCTCGCAGCACGCCCGGGGCAGTTGCGTGAGACCATCCGCCGCAAAACCCGCTTGGCGGCGCGGGACGGGAAAGTACGGCTTCAAATCGTGCGCGACCCAGCCGACATCGGCCAGGCGCTCGGTGCGTACGAGGATGTTTACGCCCGCAGTTGGAAGCAGCCGGAGCCATTCCCGAGATTCAATGCAGCATTGCTGCATCGGCTAGCTGGTGCGGGACTGGTGCGTATCGGCGTTATGTGGTCTGGCGAGCGAGCTGTGGCAGCACAATACTGGACAGTACTACGTAAGGCTGCGACAGTGTTAAAGCTGGCGCATGATGAGAATTTTAAAACACTCTCTCCAGGCACCACGCTAACAGCCCATGTGATCCAGAAGCTACTAGAGTGCGATCAGGTCTTTGATCTCGATTTTGGTCGTGGGGATGATGATTACAAAAGGTTGTGGACTGGGGTGCGCCGGCAAAGAGTGGGTTTGATACTCGCAAACCCACGTCGCCTGGGAGGTTTATTGACCTTGGCTAGGCAAGAAGTCAGCGCAGTGCGCAAATCCATCCGGGCCGGTTACGAAGCGTTAAGCTTTCCCCGGTAAAGATGTTCAGCACGGGAACCGAATGGACGGCCTGGTCCGGGTTAGGAATGATCAAGTCGGCCATCTGGGCCTACACAACGACCACTGTCCTGCCGTAAAGATAAGGTAATCAGGGTCGCTGACCGGCCGGCGGGAAACTGCCAGGACCAGATATTTTCTGAACGACGGGGTGGGTAAGACATGTGCGGCATCGTGGGAGTGATCGGATCGGAACCGGCAGCGCCGCTTCTGTTGGAAGCACTGCGGCGGCTCGAGTACCGAGGCTATGACAGTGCGGGCATCTCTACCCTCGTGGACGGTGGGATTTCGCGGCGGCGTGCGCCGGGTAAGCTCGTGAACTTAGCCGAGGTGCTGGACCTGGACCCGTTGCCCGGCATGACAGGGATCGCTCACACTCGCTGGGCCACCCATGGCGCGCCCACCCAACGCAACGCGCATCCGCACGGCACCCCACGGGTCAGCGTCGTGCACAACGGCATCATCGAAAATCACGCAGAGCTCCGCACCGAGTTGGAGGCCGAGGGCCAGGTGTTCGAGACGGAGACCGATACGGAAACAGTCGCGCAGATGGTCGATCTGCACCTGCGCCGCGGGTTGGAGCCGGTGGACGCGGCCCGCGAGACGTTCCGCCGGCTTGAGGGCGCGTATGCCCTGGCGCTGGTGTTCGCCGGGTATCCCGACCTTATGGTGGGAGCCCAGCATGGGGCGCCCCTGGCCGTGGGGTTCGGTGACCACGCGATGTACCTGGGCAGCGACAGCCTGGCGCTCGCGCCATTGACCCGGCGCATCGCGTATATGCAGGATGGCGACTGGGTCGTTGTCACCCGGGACGGCGCCGCGTTTTTTGGCCCGGCTGGCGTTCCGGTGAACCGCGAGGTCCGGCTTACTGTGCAAACTGGCGCCGTGGTGGGCAAAGACGGCTACCGCCACTTCATGGAAAAGGAGCTGCACGAGCATCCGGCTGCAATCGGCCAAACCCTGGCCCGGATGCTGGACCCGTCCACTCGCGCCGTGACGCTGCCAGACCTGCCGTTTGCCTGGTCGAGCGTGCCCCGGGTGAGCGTCAGCGGTTGTGGCGGGGCATATTTCGCCGGGTTGGCAGGGCGGCACTGGCTAGAGGAGTTGGCTCGTGTGCCGGCGGATATCGACTTTGCCAGCGAGCTGCGCTACCGCGCGCCGCCCATGCCGCAAGGCGGGGTCGGCGTGCTGGTCAGCCAGAGTGGGGAGACCGCCGACACGCTCGCGGCGCTCCGCTACATGCGTGCGTCCGGGCAGCATGTGCTGTCAGTGCTGAACGTGCCAGAAAGCACGATGGCGCGCGAGAGCGACGTCGTGTTGGAAACGGTGGCGGGTCCCGAGATCGGCGTTGCGAGCACGAAGGCGTTCACCGCGCAACTCACGGCAATGGCATGCTTGGCGATTGGCGCGGGTCGCGCCCGTGGTTCCATCACGGCCGCGCGGGAGGCGGAACTGGTGGCGGCGTTGCTCGAACTGCCGTCACGAACGGCAGAGGTATTGGCCAATGCCGGACCGATAAAGCAGCTTGCGACCCGCATGTCCGAGGCTCGGGATGTGCTCTGCCTGGGACGTGGCACCTGTCATGCAATCGCGCTTGAGGCAGCGTTGAAGCTAAAGGAGATCTGCTACATCCACGCTGAGGGGTATGCCGCCGGCGAGATGAAGCACGGACCAATCGCGCTGATAGACCGGCAAGTGCCAATTCTGGCAATCGTGCCGTCCGGTCCGTTGTTTGAGAAGACGGCGTCCAACGTGCAGGAAGCAGGGGCGCGGGGTGGGCAGATCATCGTGCTGAGTGATGCCGCCGGCTGCGCGAAGCTGCGCGGAATTTCGGCCGAAATGATTGAGTTGCCGAGCGTTGATCCCTTCGTGGCCCCGATCCTCTATGCCGTCGCGGTTCAACTGCTGGCGTATCACACTGCGGTGCTCCGTGGCACGGATGTGGACCAGCCCCGCAACCTCGCCAAAAGCGTCACAGTCGAGTAGGGCGACAGGCGTT
Source organism: uncultured Acetobacteraceae bacterium (assembly GCA_964242575.1). Lineage (GTDB taxonomy): Bacteria > Pseudomonadota > Alphaproteobacteria > Acetobacterales > Acetobacteraceae > JANPPS01. Next base: position 45,436 of record CAXTCN010000027.1, read on the forward strand.
GAGCATCTATGTCGTGACAGGCGGTGCCGGGTTCATCGGCTCCCACCTTGCAGACTCGCTGCTAGCGGCGGGCCATCAGGTTCGGGTGCTTGACGACTTTTCTACTGGACGCAGAACTAACTTGAATCCGCATTGCGAGGTGTTCCAGGGCGACATCTGTGACCGCGCCCTGTTGACATCTGTTTTTTCGGGGGCAGCCGGATGCTTCCACCTTGCAGCAATTGCATCGGTTGCGCGTGGGAACGAGGACTGGACGGGAACGAGCCGCGTCAACCTCGCCGGGACTGTCGCCGTATTGGACACCGCCCGAGCATTAGGTTGTATGCCGGTTGTATATGCATCATCTGCGGCGGTGTACGGCACACTGAGCGGCATCGCCACCGAAGATGCGGCGCCTGCGCCACGTACCGCCTATGGGGCGGATAAGCTCGCGTCTGAATTGCATGCCAAGGTAGGATCGCTTGTGCACGGCGTTCCATCAGTCGGGTTTCGTTTTTTCAATGTGTATGGGCCACGGCAGGACCCGGCATCGCCCTACAGCGGCGTAATCTCTATCTTCGCGAATGCTATAAGTGCAGGGCAGGACGTGACGGTGCATGGCGACGGGCGGCAGACACGGGATTTCGTGTTTGTCGCGGATGTCGTCGCACATTTAGTAGTAGGCATGCGTACCCTGCACGCAGACGCTGGCTGCCATGTGCTGAACGTCTGCACTGGCTTAGAGACATCAATTCTAAACTTGGTTTCCACCATCAGCGAGCTATGTGGCCGTTTAGCCAACGTCCACTATGGGCCTCCGCGAGCCGGCGACATCAACCGGTCCGTTGGCTCGCCAGTCCGAGCTCATGCGGCGATTGGCGCGCAGGCTGGGACATCCCTGTCGGATGGCTTGCGCAAGACGATCGCAAGCATGGGTCTGGGGGCGTTGCAGGACACAGATGTAAGCCAAAGCGGGAACGCTTTACCCGGAGTAGGCCACGGTGGTATCAGACGCGAATGCGGTTGAGGCGTGTAGCTCAGTGGCAGAGCGCTGCCATTACATGGCAGAGGTCGGGGGTTCGACTCCTTCCGCGCCTACCGCTGCAAACCGGAACAGGCATAACGATGTCTTTGAACAAAATGGGGCATGCATGTTGAGCCGCGCAACAAAGTTTTGGATGGCCATGGGCCTTGCGGCACCGCTGCTAGCTGGCTGCCAAAACTCAGTTCCGGAAACCGTGACTGTCGCTACGCCAGTTACGGTTGCTAGCAGCCCGTACTTGATAGGGCCTGGCGACCAGCTTAGCATCTTCGTTTACCAGTCACCTCAGCTGAGTGTTCCCGGCCTCGCCGTACGTCCCGATGGCCGCATCTCGATGCCATTGATCCCCGACATCTCGGCTGCAGGCAAAACGCCAACGACGCTGGCCAAAGACATCGAAGAGCGGCTGAAAGAGTTTGTGAAGCAACCGAACGTGTCCGTCATCGTGAATGGGTTTGTCGGTCCGCTTGATCGGCAAATCCGCGTGATCGGCGAGGCTACCGAGCCGTTGGCGTTTCCCTATCGGGACCAAATGACGGTCTTAGACGTAATGATCCAGACTAAGGGCCTAACCCGCTACGCCGCAGGCAACAGCGCCGTGATAGTGCGGACAATAGGCAACAAGCGTCAAACAATAAAGGTGAGGTTGAGTGATTTGTTGAAGGATGGCGACATCGAGCAAAACATTGCCATGCTGCCGGGTGATACGCTCATCATTCCGCAGAGCTGGTTCTGAGGGCGAGCCGCGATGCATGCTTTACAGGTTATGGTCCGCAAGCAACTTTCGGCCGCTTGGCGTTATCGCTGGCCTGCCGTCCTGTTCACTTGGCTTGTTTGCGCTCTCGGCTGGGGGCTGACCTTCCTGATCCCTAATCAGTACGAGGCCAGCGCCCGGCTTTTCGTGGATGCGGACGCAGTGCTTACGCCTTTGCTGCGGGGCTTGGCCGTCGATAGTTCGTCAGCAACCCAACTTGATACCCTGCAGCGCACGTTGCTGAGCCGGCCTAATCTTGAGAAGCTAATTTCCAAGACCGATCTGGAGTTGAATCTTCGAGGTCCAGCAGATCGTGAGTTGCTGGTTCAGGGACTTGCCAGCGCAATCCGGATTACGCCACAAACCCGCAATCTATTTACAATCAGCTTCCGTAGCGAGTCTCCCCGGCTAGCTTTCGACGTTGTCAAAGTGATGTTGGCAACATTCGTCGAAAGCAAGACCGGTAATAATCGCACAGACCTCGAAAATGCGGGCAAGTTCTTTCAGGAGCAGATCGCACTGTATGAGCGGCAACTGCGGGAGGCGGAGCGTCGGCGCGCTGAGTTCCGGACCCGGTACATTGATTTGCTGCCCGGAGATCAAGGCACTACTCGGTTGGAGAACGCGCAAGGAAGTGTCCGGGCCCTCCAAGGCCAGCTTACTGACGCACTAGCCAAACGTGAAACCCTGGCCAAAGAACTCGCGAGCACGCCGCAGCTTGTCGTGACTGAAACAGACGCGGCCGGCGGCACTGCCGGCGGCCGGTTGCGCGAGGCGGAGCGCCAGCTCCAGGAACTGCGGCTTCGCTACACTGACCAGCATCCCGAGGTCGTGGCCGCGCGGAACCTAGTTGGGGCGATCCGAGCCGGTCGGGCAGGGGCTGAGGAGCCGAGCGGCACTGCGGCGTCGCGATCCGCTGCGCGGAACCGGTCTCTTCCGAACCCGGTTTATGAGCAACTGAAGGTGCGGCTCGTCGAGAACGACTCTGCAATCGCATCGCTCCAACGGCAGACAACGGACGCGCTCAAGGAGCGTGATCGTCTGGAAGAAATCGCCCGTGGTGCGCCGGGTCTCCAAGCCGAGTTTGTCAACGTGAACCGCGACTATGACGTCTTGCGGAAGAACTACGAGGATCTACTGGCAAGACGGGAATCGATGCGTATTTCCACGGCCGCTGAGGTGGACAGCGATAAGATCAAGATACAGGTTGTCGATCCACCTCAGGTGCCACAAAACCCAGTGGCACCGAAACGCATGCTGCTTATATCTGGAGTTTTGGCAGCCGGAATTGCCGCTGGCGTTGCCTTGGCATTGCTGCTGGTTCAGATGGATCAGTCGTTTCATTCGATCGAGGACGTGCGCGATCTCGGCTTTCCCGTAGTGGGCGGAGTGTCGATGATTGGTGCGGCAACGCCTTTTGCGCGGCGGGCGTTCGCCATAGGCAGCTTCAGTGTCGCTGCCCTGGTGCCGGCAATCGTATATGGCGGTCTACTGGTGCGTCTCGTGCGCTCAGGGGCGCAAATTTAGATCATTGTGCAAAACCATGCTTAAAATCTTTATTTAGACGATTTTAACTTTTGGCTGACAGAATGGTGATCCTTGAATGGAGCGCATCATGTCGTCAGTCGTATCCCCAACAAACCCTACTCTCCAGGACGCCTTGCCTTTTCGCAGGCAGGAGTGGTCGCCAACATATCGTTTGCCGCTTGGAGTGTCCCTTTTTGTAATGGTTGCTTTGTCGGTTGGGTTGTGGCTGTTGATTGCGAAAGTGGTCATGAAGATATTTGTTGCGTCATAGGTGGCCAGTGGTGCCGTTTTGCCGAAAGATCTGGCTCGGCGCCGTCACGTAGGACAGGATTAATGCTTCCAGTGGACCGGGCCTTCATCGACAGCTTCCTCGTTGACTCCACTGCTGCGTTGCAGGCGTACTCGCAGTCAGCCCATCAAATTGACCTGCTGCACGCCATGACTGGCTTGCTGGTCAGCACGATGCAATCTGGTGGAAAGCTATTGATTGCTGGCAACGGTGGCAGCGCCGGAGATGCCCAACACATTGCAACGGAGTTCACCTGCCGTATGCTCTATGACCGGGCCCCGTTACCGGCCATGGCGCTGCATGTGGATACGTCGGCCTTGACAGCAATCAGCAATGATTACGGGTTTGCCTTCGTGTTTGAGCGTCAAGTACGGGCGCTAGGTAAGCCGGGAGATGTCCTACTTGGCCTTTCAACGTCAGGAAAATCCGAGAACATACTACGCGCCTTGCGAACTGCGAAGCAAACTGGGTTACATACCATTGGGTTTACCGGTGCGAGCGGAGGTTCTATGTCTGAATGCACAGACCTCTTGCTATGCGCACCGTCGACATTGACCCCAATCATCCAACAAATCCACATCACAGCGGGCCATTTACTTTGCGCGTTGGTGGAGCGGGCCGTATTTCCCCAGACATCTTAAAAGGCGTGCCCCTCCCGGCCAGAGTGCGTCAGTGCGTCATCCTGGTTGGTGGCCTGGGTACTCGCCTCGGTGTCCTGGCCTCTGATGTGCCGAAGCCGCTGCTGCCCGTGGCTGGCCGGCCATTCCTGGCTTGGCTGCTACGGGAAGTGTCACGGTTCGGCATCACCGACGTTGTGTTGCTAACGGGACATTTGTCGGACGTGGTAGCGAGCAGCATCACTCCAATATTAGCGACGGTGCCGTGCCCGCTTCGTATCACCCTCAGTAAGGAACCCTTCCAGGCTGGCACGATGGGGGCGTTGTTTCACGCCAGCGCGCATCTTCACAAGCATTTTCTGCTGCTAAACGGAGACTCTCTATTTGACTGCAATTTGGCGACGGCGCTGTCAGCCACTATTGAGCCTGGCGTGATTGGACGACTCATGCTGCGCCGGGTCTCCGATGTGTCCGGGTTCGGCGTCGTTGATCTGGAAGGCGACAGAATAAGCGCTTTCCGGGATCGGCCCGCCCCGGAAGAAACATCTGGGCTGATCAACGCTGGCGTTTACGTGTTCGACCATAGATTGTTGGACACCTTAAAGCCAGTTGGCTTCCTGGAGCAAAGCCTGCTGCCAGCTCTCGCAGCGAATGGCCGGTTGAGTGGTATTCTCGGCGAGGGTTGGTTCATCGACATCGGTCTCCCGTCCCAACTAGCTCGGGCACAGGTGGAAGTTCAGCAGCGGCTGCTCCGTCCCGCGCTGTTTCTGGACAGGGACGGCGTTTTGAACATAGATCATGGCTGGGTAGGATCACGGGAACGTTTCGCCTGGTAGCTGCTCAACCTCTCCTACGAGTTGGCGTGAGCGAGGCTATGCGCAGAG
>CAXTCN010000028.1:0-49549 GCA_964242575.1 uncultured Acetobacteraceae bacterium
CGACATGGCGCTGGCGGAACCGCGCAATCACCGTGTGGTCGGGGACAGCGTCGCCGACGATGAAGCGGTAACCGGCATCACGGCCGCACAGCCGCTCGATCACCCGGCTCGAGCGGACGCCGTGCGAGTAGGCGTAGATCAGCAAAGCCAGCAGCACCTGCGGCGCGAACGGCGCCTGCCCCGCACGGCCCAGCTTGTAGCCCGCCTCGAACTCGCCCAGGTCCATCATCGCCACCGCGTCAACGACCAGGTGGACGATGTCGCCTTCAGGCAGCCAGTCCATCATGTCGGCCGGAAGCAGGAAGGCCTGACGTCGTTCCGGCTTCCGAAAGTGCTGCGCCATCGCTCGGTCCGTGTCGTGGGAGGGCAACGATCGAATCGTGCTTCGTCAGAGCCGTCAACACCAAAACGCACCATCGCGACGTTCCCGAAAGCGATTGTGCAACAGGCTCTTATACGTCACTAAAACGGAATGAAGGGGTGCATGAGGGCGAGAACCAGTTGCCCAAAGTGGCCCAAGATGTCACGTTCGACGATGGTGTTTATGATTGCTTACATGCGGGTCCAACACGCTGCCTGAGCACGGCGTTGCCAAGTCCCGGTATACTTTACCCACCAAAAACAAAATTGAGAACGCGCAGCATGCATTGGCTTTACCCTGTAACGCTCCTGGTGGCTCTGCTTTTAAGTGTTCAAAGTTCGGAACCCGCTAGGGCGCAAGCGGGGCAGCGCGTGGCCATGGTCGTCGGGATAGCCAATTACGCGCACTGGCCGAAGCTAGAGAACCCTTTGCGGGATGCACGGGCCGTGGGCCAGATGCTACGTGACCTCGGCTTTGAGGTGAGCCTGGTGGAAAACGTGGATCGCGGCGACCTCGTGCGGGAGTTGGGCTCGTTCCAGGATCGCGCGGACCGAGCTGCGATCGCGGTTTTCTACTTTGCCGGTCATGGAATGCAGATTGAGGGCCGGAACTACCTGATCCCAAAAGACGCGCCGGCTTCGGGCAGTGTGCTCGGGATGGAGGATTGGTCCGTCCGCGTCGACCGTGTCGCCGCCGCCGCGCGCGACGGAAGTCGTGGGGCGAGCGACGCCTTCATCTTTCTTGACGCCTGCAGGACCTCACCCCCACAGGGACTTCAAAGCCGCACCCGTGGAACCGTCACGCCTGGCTTCAGCGACAGAGGCCTGGAGCGCATCTCCTCTGGACCGCGCGCAGGCGGAATCCTGATCTCTTTTGCGTCTGCCGCAAACAGCGTTGCTGATGACGGTCCGAGAGGCGGGCATAGCCCTTATGCATCAGCGCTGCTCAAACACCTGCCCACCCCTAACCTCAGCGTACAATCCGCGCTCATCAGGGTCAGACAGGCTGTCAAGCAGGCTACGGCAGATCAGGAGCCCTGGGTGAGCGATTCGGTCGATCATGAAGTATTCTTGAGCGGGACGGCCGATTTATCCGCAGGGAAGCGCATAAAGCTGCATGGTTCAGAAACCATTGGCAGCCAGCTCGTGCCCGATCTCACGAACGCCTTTGCAGCAGCGCGCGGCCTTGTCCTCCACAAGGACGTACAGCTTGGAACAGCTGCGAGAGAGATCGTCTTCCGAACACCCACCGGATCGGACGAGCTGACCTTCGAGGTGCACTCGCGTGGATCGGACACCGCGTTCCCAGCGCTGCGGACTGGTGCTGCGGACATCGGCATGTCATCGCGTCCTGTCGATGACAGAGAGTGGGAGGCGCACCGGCGAGAAAAGCGCGAGGACCTCCGGGCACAAGGCGTGGCAGAGCACGTTGTCGCGCTTGACGGTGTCGCAGTTGTCGTCCCGTTAGCCAATTCGATTACTGCCCTTCGCAGCGACCAAATCGCTGGCGCTTTCTCCGGGAAGGTGATGAACTGGCGGAGCTTAGGTGGACTGGAACAAAGTATCTCGCTTCACGCCCGTAACGAAGACTCGGGCACGCTCGATATTTTCCGGACCCTCGTCCTAAATCCGGCGAGGGTCCTCTTGTCTCCCCACGCAGTACGATACGACAGCAGCACGGAGCTGTCGATGGCTGTCTCGCGGGATCTCTCAGGCATTGGATTTGTAAGTCTTACCTATGCCCACCCTGCGAGGCCGGTGGCAATCGCTTCCTACGCGTGCCCCGACCTCATACACCAGCCAACTACGTTTAATGTGAAGACGGAAGAGTACCCGTTTGTTAGACGGCTGTTCTTCTACACGTCGGACAAGCCTGCTGCTGGGCCGGTAAAGGACTTCGTAGCTTACGTGCTATCGACTGAGGGACAAGCTGTCGTTTCTCGCAGTGGCTTTGTCGATCTTCAAGTTGACGCTGACTTCCGACCGGTCTCAGCGACCGCGCCAGCGCCTGGTGTCCGCCCTCGGCGAGAGGCGCAGATGCTCAACGAGCTCGCTTGGGAAACCGCGGGTGCCCGGCGCTTATCGGTCACGTTCCGCTTCCAGACTGCATCGGACGAACTCGACAGCCGGGCGCGAGAGGATTTACAGCGTCTCGCTCGCTACGCTCAGACGCTCACGGCGTCAGGCGGACGATTGTTTCTGGTAGGCTTCGCTGACGGCCGTGGTGGCTTCGAGGGCAATCTAGCTCTAAGTCAAGCCAGGGCAGATCGCCTTCTTCGCGAACTCGGGCAAGTTCTAAGGTCAAGAGGCGCTAATGGTCCGGCGCTGCTGGCCAAAGGTTATAGCACGCTATCTCCGGTAGCTTGCGATGGAGATCCAGGTGGGACGAACCTGAACCGACGGGTGGAGGTCTGGGTGCGTTAACGCCGCGCGACTTTGGACAAGATGCCGAGCGCATCCTGCCCTATGCGTCCCTGGCTGATGTCGCCCTGGTAGCTAACCATCTGCTCCATCACGGAACAGAAGCTGGGCCTTGGTAAGAACGGCTCCACGCTGGGCCGGATACTGCCAACCCAGTCACTGCGTCACCGCGAAACACGCACTGCAACCTTGACATTCCCGCCGGGCTGCGCATCACCGACGCCTTATTGTGCTAACTCGCGGCGGGCTGACCTGATAATGCAGTTCTGCCACCACGCGGTTCGGCTCGGCCATACGCAGGACCGCCTCAAGGGCACGACCTTCGACGCTGTCTGGAGCAAAGGTCAGGGTTGCAGCCCGCCCGGCGTCGAGCGCTAGAATTGGGGAAGGAAGGCCTACGGGCCAAGTGATTGCCAGCACGCGTTCCTGCTCAGGCTGCGCGAAGCGAGGTCCCCGAAGCCGGAACCGCAGGTCACCGCCAGCCGGCGGCAGAAGGAGCTCGCCGCCAGCAAGCAGAGCCCCGTGCTGCCGCGAGTTGGGATACAGTACATCGACTTGGCCTCCACTGCCAAGGGCCAATACCAGCAGCTCGCACGCGCGTTCCGTACGAAGCCTCAAGACGAGGCGTTCTCCTGCGTGGAAGACGCTTCCTTCCACAGCGAGGCTAAGACTGCGTGCCCAGTTGGGCGTTGGCCGAAGCCAGTCGAATGCGCGCCCGCTTGTCGTTAGGGACGGTTCGGGAAGTGTTACTACCGCAGCGTCATCCGACACGTAAGGCAGCCCCAAGTGCACCAATCTCAGATCGGACTCCTCTCGTGCAATCGCTCCCAGCTCGGCGCGTAAAACGCGATGTGAAGCAGCGGGGTCAGAAGTGTCCTCAAGTCTCGCCTGCAAGCGCAGACGCAGGTCCCGCGTAAGCGGCTTGGTTGTTGCAATGACGAAAATGAGCGCCGCGCCGACCGGTGCGCGAAGCCGCAGTACGAAGCCGTGCAGGTCCGGTTGCGGTATCAGAAGCGGCTCCCCGGGACGGATCGACGCCGCCTCGGAAGGAACAACTGCCGACGTGTCTGTCAAGTTATCAGGCGGGAACAGCCAGGTCGGACGGCCTTTGGCGTTGATGCCCAGGGCTTGGACGAAGGCCGGGACCGTGCTCTCGACACCGATCTGTGCCGTGCCGCCGAGAAAGTAGCGCGCATCTGCACGATCGAGCCACGCCCGCAGCTCGCCTGGAAAGGGCAGCGCTCCAGGCTGGGTTGGCGGTACCAACCCGAGCAGCTCCGGCTGCATGCCCCGGGTTACCTCCGGCGGCACGACCGCCGTTGCACGGTCGATCTCGCCAACCACGCCACCGATCGAGCTTGGCGTACGGGAGACGACGGGCTGGCTTGCGATGACGCGACCCAGGGCCAACGCCGGCACCGTGGCGAGCAAGGCCAGGGCGCGACGCGGCAGCATTGTCTTCAGCGTCATCGTGCTTCTCCCGGTTTGTTTAAGTGGCGGAAGTCGGGGCACCAGGCTGGTACGGCCGGGTCATCGGCGGCGGCTGTGATCGCCGTGGCAAGGCTCAAGGCCCGGTCCGGAAAATCGGCATTGCCGGCGTAATCGCGAGCAAGATCGCGCAGCCGCCCGGCCTGTGCCATGCTTCCATGCGGCTCGGGATCACCTCCGACACCGCAGCGTAGTAATCCTGCCAGCACGTAGACCGCTTGCGGCACCGAATGGGGGCGATCCGCAAGCAGTCGCAATTGAGCGCGCGCCGCAGCAGCCTCGCCGGCCACCAGCAGGTCCTCCGCCTGTCGCAAGCGCGCCATCGGCTCGCCCCGTGCAGCGGCATCCTGCCGAAGCGTGTCGGCCGCAGTCGACTCGCCTTGCGCTTCGAGCACGCGGGAGAGGTGCCAACGCGCCTTCGCCGAGCCGTCGGCGAGTCGCAGAGCCTCGTCGCAGGCCCTGCGTGCAACAGCCGCGCGAGGCGCGTCGCGCAGGAATTCGAACCCCACTCCGGTTTTACGGCCAGCAGCCTGGCGATCCGGGTCGAGTGCATGGCCGGCGGCGGCGTCGCAAGCGGCAAGCGCGGCGCACGCGCCGGCCGCCGCTGCCGATCGCTCACGGTCGCGCCCCGGGCCGTGCTCGACGTACAGCACCTCGGCGCCGCAATGCTGATCCGGGTCGGCCAGTATTAGGTCTGCCGCCCACTTTGCCGCGGCCGAGCTTGGCACGACGTAGCGTGGATAAGTATAGGCGACGCCTATGGTGAGTGCAGCTGCCCCGACGACGAGCGGCAGCCATCGCCGCCATTGGTTGATGGGCGGCGGCGGCGGGTGAACGTCATTGATGGCCGCGTACTGTGCAGCAAGTTCGGGTGTCTGCCACGCCTCGCCCGGTATCCAGTGGGCCAGCAGTATCGCCAGGGTCGGCACACGCAGAACCGTGTCGCCGCGTTGACGGAGCACATCAATCAGGCCATCGATCTGCGCTTGATAGGGGAGATCGTCGTCGTGGTCGCTGGCCGGAATGGCGACCAGAAGCGGACGAGCCAAATCGGCATCGTCGAGTATAGCTGCCAGCTTGCTTGGTAGCCTTGCAACCGGGCTCACGCGTACTGCCTCACCAATAGGCAGCAGTCCCGTGTCGAACCCGAGCGTTCCCGTGGCCACCAGCGTCCCCAGCGCAGCACCGTCCTTCACTGCCCGTGCTGCGACGAAACCTGCCGCCGCCGCGAGCATGGTGCTGTTGCCGGACACGTCTATGCTGCCGAGGACAGTGACATCGATGCGCCGGTCGAAGTGTTCGGGCAGGCCGTCGCCGAGCCGTGCCGCTTCGAGCGCCCTTAAGTTGGTCGCGACGACGCTGAACGGCTTCTCCTGACCAGGATCAGCGAACCAGGCTGTGATTGCCTTGTCAGTCGCGTTGAGATGGCGGCTGAAAAGATAGCGCTGCAGTTGTCCGTTACCGGCTCCATCCTTCGGCACTACCGGCGCAACGATCTGGATTGGCCTTGTCACGGCCCAGGTTCTGTGTCGAGTTCGAGCCGCAAGCCCTCAGTCATGGCGTTGTCGCGCGGTTGGACTCCGGGATGCGCCCAAACCGCGTGGATCGCGCCCTCGGCGTCGGTGCAGCCCTCAAGCCAAAGTAGCTTCGACGTCGAATGGCGGAGCGTCACGCGCCGGCCGGCCACTCCACCTGGAACGGCGGGGTCGAGCTGCAACGCCAAAAGATAGGGCGCCGCCTCATGTGGACCGGGCTCGATCGTAAGGGTTGTGAGGCCAGCCGCAAGGGTGAATGCCGCATCCACCCCGTCAGCGGCCGCGAGCCCGACCACACGCAATATGTAGCGGTCGTCGTTGGCTGCTTGCCGGGCAGCGGCGAAGTTGGCGCGAGCATCTGGTGAGAGCAGCAGGGACGTCATCTCCGCCTCGGTCATACCGGTAGGATCACGCGCCAGCGCCTCCAGGCGCGCGCGCGGGATCGGTCGCATGCGCGGGCTTGCTGCATCCTGCCTAGCCATCAACCCAGCTAAAAAATCAAAGTCACCCTGCTTAATCATCGTGATCTCCTGTCAGGGCGCCTAGGCGGCACCCAGGATTGCCAACTCGAGCAAGTGCCGCAGTTCCTCCCTGATCTCGCTTCTGAGCCGGGAGAAGGCCGCGTCGTCGAGGCAGAGCGCCCGTTGCAAACGGATCCGGTCGAGCAACGCCGGCTCGGTCAGGTCCAACTCATCCTCTAGGCGTCGCTGGTTAGGCGCGAAGACGATTCCGACACCACCGCGCACATGCGCCACCATTGCGAGCCGGGGCAGCGGCATCGCGTTCACCCGCGCGTTGAAGCGCTGCAGTACCCGATTAAGCAGCCGCTCACCATTTTCGAGACCGGCGATTACGCGCAATAGATCCAGTGCATCGTTCCTGGCTGCGTCCTCGAACGCAGTCCGCGGGTCCACTTGCGTCATGAACTCACTCCGGCGCTGAGCGGTTCCGCTCGGAGCTGACACCGGAGCTCCAGTCTCAATGAGCATGACTGCTCAACCACAGGCAGTCCCATCCCTGAAGCGGCCGAACGGCGCAGCGATGCGTTCCGAGGCGCTCCAAGCAGTATGAAGATTGACCGGCTTGCAAGGCGGACCCGCCAGCCGTTCCAGCGATAACAGATACAGCTCGCCGGTTATTAAGGTGCCAGGCGCCACGACCGTAGTCGCAATTCCTACTGCGAACCGTAAAAGTCTCATCAAGGATCTCCGAGGCTGCATGAGCGCCGTCAGTACCCTTATGGCACACTCCCCAGTGGGGGTTGTGATGCAGCCCTCATTTTTTCCAAATCAACCTGGTGTCGTAGATGCTAAGAACAAATCCATTCCGGCATACCTGTGCCGACGATCCGGCTGCTCGAAGCCGGGTGCAATGCCTCACGGCTTAGTTTCGGTGCGGCATACGCCAAGCGACGACCATGGCGAGGCGTTGGGCAGCTCGGTCACCCTGACCTTGCTCGGTCGGCTACCCGCAGCATCACTATTGGTGTGGCTCATCTTACGATGTAGCCTTCATGCCATGCCAAAATGTCTTTCCTACAGCATGCAACGGCAAAGCTCGTTTGTATCAGCTGAGCGGCTGAGCCCCGAGCACGACGACTTAGGGCGTGCTGCGTTGGATGTACACCCGTTTCGGCGAGCACGACATAAGCTTGGTATTTGGCACGCAGGCCTGATCGTGTTTTTAGCATCTGCCGGCAGATTAGCGCTTCGCTTCCGTAATCAGCCCACTGCAGCCCTGGGTGCCGCCGTTCATGGATCATGCCCGATGATGCCCAGCCTGTGCAGAACTGACCTCGTCATGGTGGCGGCGTGCGTCGCTCTTGCCGCCCCAGCACGCGCTGACGAGGAAGCTGACCCCGACGTGCAGAACATGCGCGTGTTAGGCGGCGGCCTAGTCGGGCGCGGCGAGTTCCCGAGCGTGGTCGCGCTCCACCGACGAGGGCCGTATGCCGGAACCAACCAGGGGCACTCGTGCGGCGGCACCGTTATTGCTGCCCGATGGGTGCTGACCGCCGCCCATTGCGTTAGCCACCCACGGGACCGTGGCATTGCACCGCTGGACCCGGCGACGCTCGTTGTGGTGGAGGGCCGGAAGGATCATCGCATCCTGCGGCGGGATGCGGTGCGGCTGATCGAGGTTGATCAGATCCTCGTGCATCCGGCCCACGACATGGCGAGGGTGCCGCTGCCTGATGGCCAGCAGGCCATCGTCGCCGCCCCCTATGATATCGCGCTAGTGCGCCTGCGCGAGGCTAGTATGCGACCGCGGCAGGTGCTGGCCGCCAGCGACGACCGTGTGGTGCTGGAGCGACCGGGGCGGGGCGCAACCGTCGTCGGCTTCGGCCAATCCATGCCGGACGGTCCTCCCTCCGAGGTTCTTATGCGGGCGAGTATCCCGCTGGTGGACTTGGAGAAATGCCGAACTCCATACCGGTTCGCAGCGCTGGACCTCCAGCGGCTGATTGGTCCATCCCAGATCTGTGCTGGCCATCGGGGCGGTAGTACAGACTCATGCCAGGGGGACTCCGGTGGGCCGTTGTTCATCAGCGGCGCCGGTGGCGGGATAGTACAGGTCGGAGTGGTAAGCCTCGGGCCACCTTGCCGCAGCACGGTTCTGGGTTACGGCACCTATGCCTCAGTAGCCAGCGTTGAGCGCTGGATCCGCGGGTATGTCGCCGACGCAGATTTCAGTCATGAAGAGCAGCCGCCGGCCCTGCCGCCCTTGGCAGGTCTGCCATCGCCAGCATCAAGGCCGATTCTCGGACCCAAGCCTCTTGGAGAGGATGCTGACCCACCGTTGTCGCCCCGGCCTCCGCGCCCGCCGGAGCAACTCGGTGGCGTCACCGAAACTCGGCCGGGTATCGCGCCGGGGTTGGCAGCTCAAGTGACGATAGACATTCGCGAAGGCAACCGCCTGGCCGTGGGCAGCTTCGCCACATTCCGCATCACGAGCAGCATCGATGGGCTGCTCCTTGTGCTGGCCCGCAACTCGGCCGGGGAACTAGCGCTGCTTTTCCCAAACACCCGAGTCGCGGGTTTTATGCCCGGCCAGGCCGGGCCAACGATACGCGCTGGGCAGGCCATGCTGTTGCCGGGTCCGGCCGATGGGTTCCAAACGCAGGTCCAGCCGCCTCTTGGCGAGGGAGCCGTGTTCGCCATCGTGCTGCCACCTGGTGCCGCTGCGCAGCGCCTGACCGAGCGCCACCTGCGGTCCGGGCGCGTTGAGGCCGGCACTGCCCTGCTGCAAGAGGTTCAGGACTTGATCGGCATGACTCGTAGCATGACCCCAGAAGCGACACCGCGGAGTGTCGCGGTCGGAGCGCGCCGTTTTAGCGTTGTGGCGCCACCGTGACGAGCGACAAGCTCTTCCCTGCCGTTTGCTTGTCCGGCCTGCTCGTAACCGCAGCGTCGGCTTGTCCGGTCGGCCTGATGCAGCAGGCCAGCGACGTCACGACAGCAACGGAAGCACTTCAGGGGATCCTGAATGCCAGCCCATCCTGCTCCGCAACGCAGCAGGACTGGGCCAGCCGCCTCACTGCCGTGCATCATGTGCAGGAAGCCCAGCGTTTGCTCGCGGCGCACCGCCCGTTGGACGAGGTGCTCTTGTTGCTGGATACGGCATTGCGCCACGGAGCGCTGTGGCAGGCCTTGGCCTTGCGGGGCGACTTGCGGCAGCAAGTGCGCGGGGCCGGCAGGCAAGCAGACTTTGCTGCTGCCAGCCTGGACTATCAGGCGGCGCTGAATGCAATCGACGCCACCGACCCTATCATCGATCCCGTTCCGGTCGCGACCATCGCCGAGCTTTGGCGCAAGGCCGAGCAGACGCGGATGCTGGCGGACGGACCATTTGCCGTTCCGCTGACGCGAAACGGTGTCCCGGGTGGGCTGGCACTGCGCCGTGTCCGATCCTTCCTGCCCGTGTCGGTGGCCATGCCAGTGCAGTTCGTGTTTGACACCCACCGTCTCACCGAGGGCGGCCGGCGCGCTGCCGAAGACCTGTGGCAAATGCTTGATACCGAGGACCGCCCGGATATTCGACTGGTCGGCCACACTGACCCGGACGGGGGTGACGATTACAATTTAGCCCTCTCGCGCCGTCGCGCGATGGCGCTCCGCGACTTTCTTGTCGAGCGCGGCTACGATCCCGCGCGGGTAGACACAGATGGCCGCGGCGAACGCGAGCCGCTTCAGCTGCAGAGCCCATACGACTACACGCACGAGCAGGTTTTCCAGATTATGCGCCGTGTTGAGCTGGTGCGTCGTTGATACGTCGACGCGCTGCCTTCTCCGGTGCGTTCGGCTCAGGCCTTGTGCTCGCCAGGTCTGGCGCGATCCCTGCCCAGACACCTGCATTCCCGCCGGCAATACATTGCCTGCTGGTCGGCATAAACGATTACCGTACCAGGCCGCTCCGGGGCTGCTTGAACGACGTCGACCTGCTTGCGCGCAGCTTGCGCCCTGGCGCTGCCAGTATCGTGACCCTGACCGATCGCGCGGCGACGCGCGCCGGCTTCGATCGTGCCTGGGCTGACGTCGCCGGCCGCTGTGGCCATGGTGACATGCTGCTGTTCAGCTTCTCCGGCCATGGCTGCCGGAGGCCAGAGTTGGTACCTGGCTTAGAAGCCGACGGTCTCGACGAGTTCCTGGTCTTCACGCCGTTCCATCTGCGCGAGGCACCGGAAGAAATATTGCTCGACAACGAGCTCAACTTGATGCTCGCGGCGCTCGGCCAGCGGGGCGTAGGCGCGATGTTCGCGGCCGACTGCTGCAACGCGGGTACGCTCACACGCGGAGTGGACCCATCCGCGAAGGCGGGACGGGCGGTTCGCACCTTGACGGGCGCATATCCAACCGAAGACCTGTTGAAGGCGCTCTCTGCCACGCCGCCGCTGCCGGAGCCTCCGCTAGCTGCGCTGGACCAGGTGCATTTTTTCGCCGCCGGAATGGATGGTGAAGAGGTCCCGGAGATCGTGCACCAAGGCCGTGCGCACGGGGCCTTGTCTGTTGGCCTCGCAAGCGGTTTGCTTGGCGCGGTGTCAGCTGACGCTGAGGGCCGAGTCGCAGTGGGCGGTCTTGCTGACCACGTGTTGCGCACGGTCCGGGCGTTGGCTGACACGAGGCAAACGCCGAGGGTGGAGTCCGGTAGACGCGCGCCGGCAGCACTGATGCTGCGTACTCCATCGAAGGCAGTGCCGCACGATGCTGGCTCGGCCGTCGAGCGTCGGGTGCGACTCCTGGTCGAAGGGCCGGAGCCATCTAGTTTCTCGGCCCTACTCGACCGTTTACCGGATGTTGTCCGAAGCGTGGCGGGAGAGAGCGAGGTGGACTTGATCTGGCGCCCCGCCACGCGCGAGACAGTAAGTGCATTGGGCGACGTGCTCTCGACCGAGGTGGATGCGGCCGCGTTGTCGGCCTCCGTGGAGCGGGTGCGGGCACTGCGACGACTGCGCACGCTGGTCGCGGTGCGGGCGCTGGAACTGCGGCTTGATGTGCTGCACCCGACATATGTGACGCACGCTGCCGCTGCACATCCGGCCGGTACCCGCCTGAAGCTGACGGTCGCTACGCAAGAGCCCGAACTCGTGCTGTTCAACATCGCGGGCGAAGGTACCATACAGCCTTTGTTCCCAAAACCATATGAGGCAGTGCGACGTGATGCTGGGACCGCGTTCGTGCTCGACGACATTCTGGTGCAGTCGCACACCTTCGGCAGTGATCACCTAGTTGGGGTCGCAGCGATGGTGTCACTTGCGCCACTTGTTGCGGCGTTGCGGCAGTTGGGTGGAAAGCGGGCACCGTGCGAGGCAGTGGAGGCCGTGGAGGCCGCGGTCGGCGGCCGCACATCGGAGGTAGGACTGATCGGGCTGTTCACCCGGCCGGCTTAGCGGGGGATGAAGCATGTGTTTGTATGGCCAGCGTTGGTCATGCTCATCGGCCTTTTCGGGAGCAAGTCGGCATAACCAATAGCGCCCCAAGGCTTTGCATCGGGCTCGATGTCGCACTAAATGGTACTGTCAACGTGGCTGTCGGCCAGCTTGCGAGATGCGATTGGAGCCGGGTAGGCTGGCGGGATGACGACGCCTGCCTGCCCGAGCTACGCCGGTTACTGCTTCCCGGCTGAGATCATCAGCCACGCCGTCTAGCTCTACTTCCGTTTTCCGTTGAGCCTGCGCATGGTGGACGAACTGCTGGCAGCACACGGCATCGTGGTCAGCCACGAAACCGTGCACCAGTGAGCCCTGAAGTTCGGCCAGGTGTTTGCCAACCAAATCCGCCGCAGGCTGCCCGCTGCTGGGGAAAAGTAGCACATGGACGAGGTTGTGCTGACGATCGCCGACGTGACCTGCCCCCGTAGAAGTGGGCCACCGGCTATGAGAGGCCGGGGGCAAACGGAGGGGAGTTGGGATGGCGAGCAAGCATCACAAGCCGGAGGAGATCGTCGCCAAGCTGCGTCAGGTTGAGGTGCTGGTTGGGCAAGGCAAGCCTGTGACGGACGCGGTGCGGGCGATCGGGGTGACGGAAGCGACGTACTACCGGTGGCGCTCCGAGTTTGGCGGGCTGAAGCTGGACCAGGTGAAGCGGCTGAAGCTGCTGGAGCAGGAGAACGGCCGTCTGCGGCAGGCGGTGGCTGATTTGATGCTGGAGAAGCTGGTGCTGAAGGAAGCTGCTTCGGGAAACTTCTGAGCGCTGCCCGTGACGACAAAGTCGTCGCAGGGACGTCGTCGGGCGTGCGTCGAGCACGTCACGGCCAAGCTGGGTGTTTCCGAGCGTTTTGCCTGCCAGGTGCTGGGTCAGCACCGTTCGACGCAGCGCAAGGCGCCGGGAGCGGCCGACGACGAAGTGGCGCTGACGGCAGCGATCATCGAGCTTGCGCGGCAGTATGGCCGGTATGGCTACCGCCGGGTTACGGCCCTGTTGCGCGTTGAAGGTTGGTAGGTGAACCACAAGCGGGTGGAGCGGATCTGGCGGCGTGAGGGCCTGAAGGTGCCCGCCCGGCAATCCAAGCGCGGGCGGTTGTGGCTGAACGACGGCTCCTGCGTGCGGCTGCGGCCGGAGCGGGCGAACCACGTTTGAGCTTACGACTTTGTCGAGGACCGCACCCGGGACGGGCGCAAGATCCGGCTGCTGAACGTGGTGGACGAGTTCACCCGTGAATGCCTTTCGATCCGGGTGGCACGCAAGCTGGGCTCGGCCGATGTCATTGACGTGTTGGCCGACCTGTTCATCGCGCGCGGCACGCCGGGCTATGTCCGGTGGACAACGGGCCGGAGTTCATTGCCATGGCTGTGAAGGGCTGGATCAGCGGCGTCGGTGCCAAGACAGCGTTCATTGAGCCCGGCAGCCCGTGGGAGAACGGCTACGTGGAAAGCTTCAACGGCAAGCTGCGGGACGAGCTGCTGAACGCCGAGGTGTTCAACACGCTGCTCGAGGCGCGCGTGCTGATCGAGCAATGGCGCGTGCATTACAACAGGGTACGCCCGCACTCTTCCCTGGGTTATCGGCCACCCGCACCAGAGGTCGTCGTGTCAGGCGTGCCCATACTGCCGCCCGGGCAGCCAGGTCCGACCGGGTCACATCAGCCGTCCCTGACCCTGCTGCACTAACATTTCGCCTGGACCACTCAATGGGGGCTTGTCAATACCGCCATGCGGCTCCAGCACCTGAAGCAGATCGCCAGTGCATTGCCAGCCAACGACCCAGCGCAAGGGGAGGCGAAGGCGGTGATCGCGACCGAGGTCGAGCGGCTGCACTGGCGCATTTGGAATGGCAAAGCCAAAGATGCCCAAGTCAGCATCGACCGCATCCGCGCGGTCATGCAGCATTTCAAGGGCGAGCCGAATGGGCGCAAGTCCAACGCACCCTCACGAACGCTGTGGACCGCCTTGCACGCGTTGGACGGCTATCTGACCGGCCAGAGCGCCTGGCTGGTCAACTACGCCGAGCGGCACCGTGCGGGCTTGCGGGTTGGCACCGCAATCACCGAAGGAACCGCCAACTTCCTGGTGAACCGCCGGATGAACAAGTCACAGCAGATGCGCTGGTCGCGACGCGGCGCCGACCTGCTGCTGCAGGTTCAATGCGCCGTCTATAATGGCACGCTCGGCTCCGGCATCGGACAGAAGTTCCAGCCAGCTAACGATCCATACCCGCTAATGGCGATAGCCGCCTGAACCCCCAATCTTGCGACAGTCCCCTGGACTTGCTCCTTTCCCGTCCATGCTGATGGCCACCCCCGCCTTGAGCAGCACGCCCGTGAAGTCCTGGCCGGTGAACTGCGATCCTTGATCGGTGTTGAACACGTCCGGCTTGCCGTGGCGGGCGAGCGCTTCCTCGAGCGCCTCGACGCAGAACGCGGCCTCCATGGTGATCGACAGCCGCCAAGCCAGAACGCGGCGAGAATACCAGTCCACGACGGCGGCCAGGTAGACGAAGCCCCGCGCCATGGGCACATAGGTGAAATCCATGGCCCACGCCGGATCAGGGTGGTCCACCGTCACGCCGCGCAACAGGTACGGGTAGATCTTGTGCCCCGGCGCTGGCTTCGAGGTGTTCGGCTTGCGGTAGAGAGCTGCAATGCCCATCCGCTTCATCAGCGTCGCGACATGCCGGCGGCCGATCTCAATGTCCTCCCGGTTGAGCAGGTCGCGCAGCATCCTGCTGCCGGCGAAGGGGAAGTCGAGATGGAGCTCGTCCATCCGCCGCATGGTCGCAAGGTCGGCCGACGACATCACCCTGGGCAAACAGTAGACGCTGCCGCGGCTGATCCCGAGGGCCTTCGCCTGCTTGGCAATCGACAAACCATGATCGCCGTCGATCATCGCTTTGCGCTCAGAAGGCCGGCCTTGCCGAGCGCGCCGGACAAAAAATCGTTGGCCAACGTCAGCTCGCCGATCTTGGCATGCAGCGTCTTCACATCGATCATCGGTGCCGCATCCGCCTTCGGCTCCGATCCGAATACCCCGGCTGCCCCTTCCAGGAGGTGGCCTTTCCAGGACGTGATCTGGTTCGGATGCACGTCGAACTGCTGCGCCAGCTCGGCCAGCGTCTTCTCGCCCTTCACGGCCGCCAAGGCCACCTTCGCCTTGAAAGCCGGCGTGTGGTTCCGGCGTGGTCGCTTGCTCATCGTCTCTCCTGTTCCGCAGCCATCCTGGCCGTCGTCAGGCAGAAACTCCACTCATCAAACCTGTGCAGATTTCCTGAGCCACCTCACAGTGCGATGCACTAAAATCACACACTTTTCAGATCGGCATTTTTGGCAGCAAGGTTACGACAAGGCCCATATGGCTGACTTAACAGCAATAAAGGACTCAGATGATAATACCAGCTTTAGTACTCACAATGTTGAGCACCTCAGGATCATTTACGTCGCTTGATAATCTTCGCAATGTTGAAGCCGGGTTCTCAAATTCACCCGGCTTAACATGTCGCACCGTGACTGTTGTGTCTGTTTATGAAAAGCCATTCCTTTCGGCAAAGGTGCTTGGTAGAACCCAAAACTTCATTGCGGTCACAGGAGAGGAGGTAAGCGGGTTTGTTCCTATTGTAACTGGAAAGAAGGTTCGAGGTTGGGTTCAATCTGCAGAAACTACTACAGGAAAACGAGGTGACTTGCGCGGTCCATGTGTCGTCCAGATGCAGCCAGATGGCCGTCTTCTATTTGGCTGGCCATAAAGGGATTCAATCTGAGAAGCGACGATAGGTCATACTACGGAACTGATGTGCCGCCGTCACTTTCCAGAGTCGTTAGGTGCAACGCCAGGCCGAGGTGATCCGGTTGCTTGTCGAGTGAGGAGCAGACCGTGCTCTACCTGGCCTAGGCTGTGCCGGCAGCAATTGGCCAGGCCTGGTCAGGGATGGGGAGGCGCAATGTTCGGAACATCGCGGACGGTCGGCTTACGTTCGGAACATCGCGGACATTTAGTGGTGGATTCGGAATATCGCGGACGATAAGGTAAAAAGGACTCGGAATATCGCGGACGCACTCATGCCCGACCAGCAGGTTGATCTCTTCCTCGACAGCCTGGTTGGGGTTCCTTTGAAGGACGATCGGGCTCTTATGGAGTTCCCATTTTTTAGCTTGCAGAAACAGCCTCGTATGGAGCCTTTGGTTTATGACGATGGCAGGACGCAAATCAAAATTGAACCTGGCCCCAAGGGTTTGGCGACCATTTGGGACAAGGACATCCTATTGTACGTCGTTAGTTTGTTAAATGAACGTATTGAGCGTGGCTTGACAGTTGACCACACCGTGCGGTTTTCCGCGCATGACCTCCTTCGAGTAACAGGCAGAGGTACAGGCAAGCGGAGCTATGAATTGCTTCTAGATGCACTATACCGTCTCCGCTCTACTAATATCGTGACCTCGATCGAGTCAGCAGATCTACGAGACCGTCGTGGATTTGGTTGGATTGAGACTTGGCGCGTGGTCGAGCGGAAAACTGTTAGCGGACGGAAGATCATGGCTGCAATTGAGATCACGCTAAACGACTGGATGTTTCGGGCCTTGGTCAAGGAACGGCGGGTGCTGACGATCAATCCGGCTTACTTCGATCTGGAAGGTGGGCTGGAACGTAGAGTGTACGAACTGGCCCGCAAGCATCTTGGTGGGCAGACCGTGTGGAAGATTAGCTTGGAGAAGCTGTCCCGCAAAGTGGGCACCACACGGGACTTGCGTCGGTTCAAACATGATCTACTCAAGATAATCGCGCTTGATCGAATTCCAGACTACCGTTTGAGCGTTGAGGCTCTTGCCAACGGCGCCCGGCCTGTCGTCGTGATTGAGCCGCGTCCGCGATGTTCCGAACTTTTGTCCTCCGAAGTCCGCGATGTTCCGAAGCGCGTTACCCGCCCCAGGCCAGCACGTAACATAGAAGCCGTTGTTGCGGATGCAGCCAGAGTCTCTGTGGATAACCTGTGAATTAGCTCGGAACATCGCGGACAAAAGTTCGGAATATCGCGGACTGAACGACTCGGAACATCGCGGACAAAAGTTCGGAACATCGCGGACGAAACTCACCCCTAAGTCTCTGAGTTGGCAGGGGGATATGGCCCTCTAACTGTATAACTTAGAATCCTTCTAACTTTGTAATTGGTTAAGGCGGTGGATAAGCGAAGCTATCGAATGGTTCGCCTCTCAAACTAAACCAAAACGGTATGCTGCGGTGTTCGCTATCGTTTGGGCTGAGCTTGCAGCGCCATAAGAACCTGTAGACTTTCACAGTATCTAATGGAAGCCGTCATGGTCGCAGTATAAGTTTGCCCATGCCTAATAGCCTGAGCGGAGAAGTAGTCTCGTTGATGAAGCAGACTGAAGTAGCATTGATTGATCGTCAATACCATTGGGTTTCTGTGATTAAGTTATTCGTAATTGCTCACCCTGTGGGTAGAGCGTGCGTTTGGGATGGCTGGGGTCGGACGGATGATGCGCCGGTGTAGCGGGCCGCTGGTGGATTCTAGGTTGCGCGCTCGGGCGGATTGTGAGTCAACCTCCTCATGGCTTTGCCACCGGATCTTTCCACCCTGTCCTCGTCCGAGAAGAACGCGCTGATCGGCGCCTTGCTGACGCGGGTTGATGTCCTGATCGCCGAGGGGGCAGCGCTGAAAGCGGAGAATGCAAGGCTGCGGGAGCAGTTGCAGCGTCCAGCGAAGACGCCACAAAATTCGAGCCGTCCGCCGTCGCAAGGGCACAAGTCGAACCACGAGACGGCAGCCAAGCCAAAAGCCAAGGCCCATGCGGGCGCGCATCGGCCGTTGCACCCGAACCCGACGCAGCGGCGCGAGGTTCTGGCCGAATGGTGCGGTCATTGCCATGCTGACGTGCTGGACGCGACGCAGGAGGCGATCCAGGCCTACGACCGGATCGAGATCCCGGCGATCACGCCGGACGTGACGCGGGTGACGTTGCATGGCGGGATCTGTCCGTGTTGCCGCCGGCGCTTCAAGGCGGCGGCACCCGCCGACCTGCCGCCGGGCTCGCCGTTCGGGCCGAACCTGCGCGCCTTCATCTTGTATCTGCGCTTCGGCCAGGCGATCCCGTTCGAACGGTTGTCCCGGCTGCTGTCCGACCTCTTCAGCGTGGAGATCAGCGAGGGCGCGCTTGCCAACATGCTCCGGGACAGCGCGCCGGCGTTTGCGGCACAGACGGGCACGATCAAGCAGCGCCTGCTTTCCAGCACGATCTTGGAGTGCGACGAGACCTCGGCACGGGTCGGCAAGCAGACGTTCTGGACCTGGGTCTTTCATCACGCCGACAGCGCTTGCTTTGTCACGGCCGCGAGCCGCGGCAAGTCGGTGGTCGAGGCCTTCCTCGGCGAGCACCGCCCCGCAGTCTGGGTGTCCGACCGGTTCGGCTCTCAGATAGGCTGGGCGAGGCAGGAGCATCAAGTCTGCCTCGCCCACCTCATCCGCGACGTCCGGTATGCCATCGATGCTGGTGACGCAGCCTTCGCTCCCGGCGTCATGGCGTTGCTGAAGCGCGCGGTTGGCATCGGTCGGCGGCGACCGACCTTGGCCGACACGACGCTGGCGCTCTACCAGTCCCGCCTCCAGACCGCACTCGGCAAGCTGCTCGCGATCACGCCTGCGACCGAGGCCGGACAGAAGCTCCAGCGCATCCTCAAGCGCTTCCGCCAGAGCCTTTTCGTGTTCATCACCCACCGGGCCGTCCCGCCGACCAACAACGGCGCCGAGCGGGCGTTGCGACCCTGCGTCGTGTTCCGCAAAATCACCAACTGCTTCCGCTCCGAATGGGGGGCCGCGCTCTACGCCGACGTCCGATCCGTGCTCGAGACCGCCCGACGACGCGGCATCCCGATGCTGCGGGCGATCCGCCTCACCCTCGATGCGGCGCCTCTGCCGGCGAGTCCGTAGCCCGCTTGCCGCGCGGCAAGGCGTCGCGCACAACACCGGGCGAGGGACGTCACCGTCGGCGCCCGCCGTGCCGGAGACGAGAGCCATGGCCAAGACCGCCGTCGGACGCAGTGCCGGCAAGATCGCCGTCGTCCTGAAGGTGACGCTGCGCGACATCAGGCCGCCGGTCTGGCGCCGCCTCCTTCTGCCCGGGACAATGACGCTGGCGGATCTGCATGAGGCCATCCAGGCGGCCATGGGCTGGCATGGCGGTCATCTCCATGCCTTCGACATCGCCGGCCGCCAGTATGGGGATCCGCGGACCGTCGATGTCGTCGACGACATGGACGACGAGACACGGTTGACCTTGAACGGCCTGCTGGGGTCCGGGGTCGCCCGCTTCATCTACACGTACGACCTCGGCGACAACTGGCAGCACCAGGTGCTGATCGAGCGGACCCAGCCGGTGCTCGACGCGGGCAGGTATCCCGCCTGCGTCGCAGGGAAGCGTAACTGCCCCCCGGAGGACTGCGGCGGCCCTTGGGGCTACGCCGAACTCTTGGCCGCCATCGCCAATCCCACCCATCCCGAACACGCCGATCGCCGTGCCTGGCTCGGCTATGACTTCGACCCTGACGAGTTCGATGTCGCAGCCGCCGATGTGGACGTAGCAAGCCGCTTCGGCCGCAAGTAGACCCGCTCGCATCCTCTGCACACCGGCTCCACCAGCAGGGGTGAGCAATTACAGTTATTCAACCGCTGCCACACCGACGCCGAGTAATTGGAGTTGCCATGGTCCTGACGATCCCAAATTCGGACAACTTAAACCCCCTAGGAGTAAGCGGCTCCAGATGAGGCTTTGAGAGAAACTGAAGCGGCATCCTGTGACTCCGTTCGCATCCGCCTCTGCGAGTATCCCAACGTTCAAGGGAGAGTCTCATGCGTTGCACGTTTCTTACTACCTCGCTGTTCCTTCTGCCTTCGATTGTGTTGGCACAATCTCAATGCATGGTGCAGCCGTCTGACCAGCAACCACCTGCTGCTGCCCATGTGGTGAGTGCCCAACCACTCCAACAAACAACGGCGCCATTGAGCGTGCATGTCATCTCATCACAGGAGATCAGCCGCGTGCCCGCGCTGCGGCGGATCGCCTCTGCCGGTGCTCAACTGACCGACCTGGGCGTCGAGCACGGCCTGCGCACCGTGTTTGCCCGCAACGATGAGAAGTTTCAGGTGTTCTACCTGACCCCAGACGGGCAGGGGGCAATCGGAGGTGTCATGTGGGACGCCGCCGGCCGCAACATCACCCGCCAACAGGTGTCCTCGGTAGACGGGGCCATCCCAACCGTGACCATTGGCGCGACCCCGGCACCTGCACCTCGGACTGCCCCTGGAACAGTAGCCACTTCCACACTACAGGCCATCGCAAGCACGACCCACGGCACAATCGGTGCGGCCACCGCGCCGCGGCTGTGGGTGTTCATCGACCCACTCTGCTCATTCTCGGTGCGTGCCATGGAGCAGCTGCGGCCCTACATCGCCGCCGGCAAGGTGCAGGTTGCAGCAATCCCGTTGTCCTTCCTGGGTCCTCGCAGCACGGCGACATCCAGAATGATGCTCAGCAAGGGAACGGAGCACATGGTTGATGCCTGGACCAGCAATGCGCTGAACGGGGAAGCGGATGCCGCGTCGGCTGCGACGCTACAAGCCAACATGGCCGTGTCCGAAGCCCTGGCCCTGCGTGGCACGCCAACCTTCTACTGGCGCAAGGCCGACGGTTCAGAAGGCCGCCAAGAGGGCTTGCCGAGCGACATCGGAGCCATGATCGCGTCCATCGCCCCGGCCGGGGGCTGACGCCGTGGGCAAGGACACCGGAGCTGCGCCGGGGAAGCCAAAGCGTGGGACGCTTTGGCGGGGCGTGCGCTTTGTCATGGCCGCACCTGCAGCCTGTTTTGGCGCCAAGCAGATCCGTGAGAACGCCGCATACATCGGCGACATGGCGCAGGCCATCAGGACAGGCCCCGGTGCGGACACGGGGGTCCGCCTGCATGGAGACCGGACCCTTGATGTCCTATCCATGGCCTGGAACGCGCAGGTGCCGGTAGCCAAGATCGAGCGCCAGCTCGCCAACCGGCGGCGGCAAACGGCACGTTCGACGCTGTGCTACCTCGCAGGTGCCGTGCTGTTCCTAGTCGTAGGCTTCTACCACGCCGCAGCGGCATTGCCCGCATCGCCAAGCTTGTTGTACGTGGTGGGCATGGGCGCGATCTGCTCCTGCTTCTTCCTGCTGGCGTTCTACAATGCCCTGGTGAACTGGCAGATCCGCACCCGGCGGCTCGGCACGGCGCACGAGTTCCTTCACACGGACGAAAGTTGGTGGCCGGGTTGACCGTGGCGCCTGTTAAGCCGGCCCAGGTGCGTAAGCCCCGGCCGGCAGCTCCACTACCGCCTACGGAACGCGTGGACGATGCCGACGGAGAGATGTTCCTGAGATCGCTCGCCTTGGTGCGTAAGCGGGTCAAGGAGATGCGGACCAACCCACGGCGCGTGGATGCGCCAGCTTGGGTGTCCCACCCCTGCAAGGCCGGGGATGAGGCTGTTCGGGAGGAAAGCGCCGAAACGCCAGGCACGGAGTGGTTCGGTTATCTGCTGACCCTGGTGGAGCTGAGCGACGAGTACCTGGCCACCCAACCTTTTGAGATGCCGAAGCACAGTTGGATGCTGTCCATCGTCAGGGACGGGCGGACAATGGCCATCACCAAGGGAGCGGCCCGGAGCCATGAGGAAGCCCGCGCCCGGGTTGAGGCGTGCTGGCGCATCGAGATGGGCGCCGTAGCGGACGGGTAGGGGCGCAAGCCCCTATCCCTTCCTGCCCTGTCAGAACGTTCCTGGCAGTCCGCTGAATGGGGACTGTCCTGCCCCGGTCGCCCATGGGGCGTTCTCATAATCCGGCCGGCTCCACTCGGTGGCTGGCTCGCGCGGGCGGACAATCCCTCCATTGCGGTCCACCACCGGCGGGCGCCACCGCGCGTTGGCCTCGCCATAGGCGGCCGTGGGATTGTAGAAGGGGTGCTTAATGGGTGGCGCGGCTGGTGCCGTGTAGTCTGACACCGATTTGAGGTTGCCGCCGCTGCCGCAAGCGGCAAGCGTCAGAAGCAGCGCTGCAATGGCGGGAGTACGTATGATCCGCATGGTGCCTCTCCAAGTTCGGAGGGCACCATGCGTGGGCGTGATGCGAACGGCGTCAGCCGCTTTGCTCGGCAAGGCATCGGCGCAGGTTGTCGCGGACGACCCTCTCGACGTTCCGCCGGACTTCAGCCAGATTATCCTGCAAGCCTCTGCCCCATGTTTGGAGGTCGGCGGCATGTTGCCGGAGGTTGGCGTTCTCCTGGTGCAGGTTGGCGCTGTCCTGTCTCAGGGCTGCATTCTCCGCTTCCAGCGCGGTGGCATGTGCGGCGAGCTGGTTGAGTTTCTCCCACAGGTGCTGCCGGTCATCGTTGGCGTCCTGCAATGCCGCTTCTGCGCGGTGCTGCCGGGCTACGGCAGCCCGGCGGGCGGTGTCGTTCACCGGTTGCCCTGCTGCTATGTAACCCCACGCAAAGTCACTAACCCACAACTCAGCCATTGCGCGTTCCTTTGCTGTCAGTGGCTGGAGGCGTCACCTCAGATGACGCCTGTAGCGTGCTGTCATTGCCAAGATGCCTGGGTTCACCGTTTTCAGCCATCTTGGTGCCGTCGGCAAGGGCACGTGCCTGCCCACCTGCACCGCCGGCACGGCTAGCCTTCGTGGCAGCCTCCAGCATGGCCCCGGTGCCGCCCTGGATGCCGCGCAGGGATGCATTCATGCCTATCATGCCGGCATCCGCGGCGAAGCGGTCCATATCGACCCGGTTGGCGGGCTGCAGACCGATCATCTTGACGACCTGGTGCGGGAGCTGGGAGATCAAGCGAAAGGACATCAGCGCGATCGTCATCTGCAGCAGCACGAACATGCAGACCAGGGTGATGACGCCCAGAAGGTTCGAGACGAACCAGCCATTCCCCAGCACGAACCCGGCCGCCACGCCGAAACCCTGCAGCGTCAGCCAGCTGATCGCGCTGAAGATGAAATAGCCCAGGAACAGGCCGAACAGCATCAGCACCGGGCGGAACAGGATGTTGAACAGAAGGCCATAGCCCTCGATCCCGCGCCCGTGCAGGCCGTCCCCCTGCCAAGTCAGGTGCGCGAACGCCCAAAGAGGCACCGCGACCACGGCCTCGCACACCAGGATAAGCCAGCCGGCGACGCCGGCGATCCACATGATGTACGGGATCATCGGCAGCACGAAGGCAAGGATCAGCCCCGGGATCAGCATCGCCAAGCAGCCGTAGAAGATCGGCGTGGCCAGAAAGGTCATCAGGACGTGGCCGGTGGCCGTCGCGGCGGCGCCGGCCCAGTTGAAGGTGACGATCTGGGCGGCGGTCAATCCGGTGCTGGCGACGGTGGACGAGAGCAGGCCTGCCAAGCCAAGCGCCGTGAGGGCGGAGTTGACCATCAGGTGGCCGAGCGAGATCATGGCGAGGATCGGGTCGGTCCACTGGTTCTTGCCCATCTGGCTGAGGGTCATCAGCTTGCGCAGGAACGCCTCGTTGAAGCCGATCTTGCGCGCGACCTGCTCGATCGCGCCCGCGCCGTCCTCGCTCGGCGTCACGCCGGAGAACAGGGTGGCGTTGCCGGCCGGCGTGTCGCGGGTGTCCGTGGTTTGCACATAGGTGTCCAACTTGGCTTGGAAGGCCCGCACCGGGTTCAGGATCGGCAGCAGGTCATTCAGCAAGCCCTCGCCGAGGCCCTGGTAGCTGGGCGTGTTCACCGTGGGCGTGGCGGCCAGCAGGGACAGGGTTTGTCCGTTCAGGCGGGAGATTTCCAGGTAGTAGGCCGGAGCCTGGGTCCAGCCGAGGGCAGCCAGCTTGTTCTGCCCCGCTTGCAAGCCGATGCCGCCGTCCCTGACCAGGCTGACATCCTTCATGGCCGCGTTCAGCGCGCTGGTGATGGTGGTGGCGGCCGTGGTGAGCTGCTGCGTGTAGTCGTTCGTCGCCTTGACGTAGGTGCCCATGAGGTCGTTCAGCGCCGACGTTTGCCGGGTCTTCCAAACGTTGGCCGCGACCCTCTCGGCATCGGCGCGGATCTCGCTCAGGACGTAAGTCAGGGTAGCCTGCTGGGTGCCGGTCATGTCCACGTTGACGCCGGCCAGGTTGTTGCCGCTGCCGGGCACCCGCACGGTGACGGTGCCGCAAACGGGAGAGGCCGTTTCATTCCCTGTCGCAAAGGAGTAGGACCAGGTGACATAGCCGCCTTGCCCCGGTTGCCCGCCCTTGGTGGCGGCTGGCGCCGGCACCAGACTGGGGTTGCCGGACGCCTGGTTGATGATGGCGCGGCAGAACTCGGTTTGGATCAACCCGGAAATGATGGCCTTGGTCCCAGGGATGATCGGCTGCGCGATGGGCATGGCATCAGGCCCAACGGCTTTGATGGCGTTGGCATAGACTGCCCGGCCCATGCCGATGCCCCACTTGGCAACCTGCACCACGGCGGTTTGGCCCAGGGAGAAGCCACTGCTCACCGGCAGCATGAGGATGATGGCAAAGAACAGCCTGACTGGCGCCCACGAACTGGTGGACTTGCTCAGCACGCGCCCGGTTTCACCAGCGCGGACGATCTGGATGATGGTGGTGTAGGCCACAAAGGCAGCGGCGAGGGCCATGACGTAGCCGGTGAGCTGGCCAAGCATGACGCCGATCACCGTTTGCGCGGCGCCGATCGAGGTGGCGCCGGTGGCGGCGGTGGTCGGGAACACGCTGTTCAGCATTTGTGCTGACCAGTCGTCGGCTGGCTGCAGGGACGACCAGGTGGCCGCAGCGTTCTGGGCCTGGGCGGGCTGGGCAAGCCCGTACGCCAGCGTCAGCAGGAACAGGGAAAGCCGGAAACGGCGCATCGCATCCTCGCAGGGCATGTTCTCCACGAGGATGCGCGGCCAGGATGCGAACGGGGTGGCTGCTTCGGCTACATCGAGGCGCTGGGTGACGGGTTTGGCCGGGTTGTGGCTTGTGCCTGGACATCGGCTGTCTCGCCGAATGCCTGCTCGACCTTCGCCACGGCCTTGCGCAGAAGGTCGGCCAGCTTCTGCGCCATCTCCGCCACCGCGTCCTTGCCGGCCTCCCGGCCAGGCAGCTTAGACGCTTGCTCGCCAAGTGCGGCATCCAGCTGCTCGAACCTGCCATCCGCCGCGGCTGGATCGAGCTTGCGGCTGTTCAGGTTGTTGGCCACCGCGTAGCGGTCTGCGGCGAACTTGTCGGCGCTGTCGGTCACAGCTTTGTAGGCCGCCCCGACCGTGGGGGTCCGCAGCTCAGTGTCGAACTCAACACGTTCCGCGGCATAGCGCCCCCCTGGCCGCATCTCGCTGATGACGGCGGGCATGCCGCCGAGGTCCTGGCTGGCCGCTCCCTCCAGCTTGCCCATGATGCTGCGGCCAGGTCCGTTGGCGAAGTGTTCCATGGCAGCCAACATGGCCGCTCCGGACTTCTCGGCATTCTGGATGAAGCGCTCCGTCCTGTTGTCAGTCAGGCGCTGCTCGAACTGCGCGATGCGCTGGCCGATGGCTGGGACCGGCACGCTCCAGGGTGCGGGATCGAGGGACCGTGGACTGCGGGTTGAAGACATGATCCGTTCAGCCACGCCTTGAGGCTGCACCTGGGCGGCTCCCCCTTGGGGGCGTGGCTGCTCGGCAGGGGTTGCCGGGCCAGGCTGAGAGGCGGTGGTTGCCTGGGCAGGCTTGCCCGCCGGGATATCGCCTGTGGCGGGCGCTGCCTGGAGCTGCCCGCTGCCAGGCGACGGCACGGCGCTGACACGCTGCTCGATGCTCGACGCACCAGCAGAGGTGTTCGACTCCTTTGCGGGTGCCTCCTTGTTGGCCGCACCGCTTGTGGAGGTGGTCGCGGTCTGTTCGGCGGCGAGCTTGTCCTGTCCGGCCGGCACGGCATCGTTCTGCCTTGCCTGGGAGGCGGGAACGTCATTGCTCACTGCCGCATCCTGGCCTCGGCCGATGCCGGCACGCTTTTCAAGAGCCTCGATTTGGGCAACCACCTCCGTACCGTCCTGGGAAGAACCCAGGCGGGCGACCTGCTGCGCCGTCCGCCGGATGTCCAGGATCAGCTCACGGTCATCCAGTTCGGCCGTTTTGGCGACCAGGGCTTGCATTCGTCCGTTCTGCAAGCCTGGACTGGTGCCTGCGAGCGCCGCCAGCTCCGCGCGCAGCTCCGGCGGCATGCTGACGGGCTTGTCCGCATACCTCTCGATGTCCTGCAGCGCATATGCAGCGCCAGTGCGAAAGGACGGCTGATCGAGGCGGCCCGGTTCGGCTGCCTGCTCTGCCAGCTTGCCGATCATGCCAGCCAGGTCGGGGTTGATTGAGCCGAGGCTGCTGCCGCTGGAAACCTTCTTCATGAGGGTGACGACGCCATGCAGGGCCTCGTTTGGCGTTGCCGTCGCTTGCAGGCCGTCCTGCATCGGTTGCTGCCTGGCCTGGGCATTTGCAATGTCAGACATGGTGGGGTGCTCCCTGGGGTACGCTGCTGGAGTGCGACCGGGTGTTCACTGCGAGGCCATCTGCGGCGTAGGGATCGGAGGTGCTGCCCGGAGGTTTGCCGTGGCGGTCGCGGCCAGTTGGGCCGCTTCCACTGCACCATGCTTCTGAAGCACCCCGAATATCTGCCAAAGAATGTAGTTGGTCATCGCCTGTTCGGTGGCGATCTCGACCAGAACGGATTTCTGCGGCATGGCTTGCAGGGCTGCGTGCCACCCTACGCTGCTGATGCGCCGGTTGACTTCCAGCTCTTGGGCTTGGACCCAAGACGCCGTTTCCGCTGCTGGCAGCCCTTGAGCTTGCAGTTGCTGCTTCTGGCCAGCGGTCAGAACAACCGAACTGGTGCGTGAAGCTATGACGTCATTGAGAACGCCATTCGCCAACGACATCTGGGCATTGTAGCCACGACGCTTTGCCGCCGCTTCCTGTCCGGCAACTGACGTGAGCTGCCCGCCTCTCATCGCAGCAGGTGGAACTGGCTCGACCAGTGTCCGAGCATAATCATTGGCGGCGTTGATGCTGTCTTGATCAGGATAAGAAAACCGACCGAAAAGGCTGGTTGAGCTTTGGTCGCTGTTTTCTGTGTTGTTATTCAGAACGGTGCAAAGACCCGCCTGTCGCTCGTTTTGTGAGCAGTAACGCGACAGGTGGAGCTGGTTAGCCGCTGCGGTAGCTTGGCCTTGTCCAGCCCAAGCCGGCGTGTCCGGTCTGCCCTGGCTACGCTTGTCCGTTACGTCGCTGATGCCCTGAGACACCCTCCACGACTGCCCGGCAGACACTGCGATGGTCTGCCCATCATCCAGGGCCGCACAAGCCTGTGGCGTTAGGACGTGTTCGTCGCGGATTTGCGCGTTGCGCAGGTCCCGAGCGTTGCGCGCCATAACAGTGTTGGAAGCGTCCGCAATCTGTTGCTGGGCGCCAATGGAAGCTTTTGAGTAGTTGGCGCTTTGTGTAAAGCCAGCAGTCAGCCTGTCGCCAACAAGGTTGCCCATGTTGGTAACTCTGTCACCAATCAAGTTGCCAATGTTCACAACAGAATTTTGCACGTTCGTTACCGCAGTAGTGATCATGTTCTGTGCCTGCCGCAGCAGAAAATGCGTTATTACGTCGATGGTTGGCAACTCCGCAGAAGCAGGACGTGTGGATATTATGGCTCCAAGAACGATGCCGGCTGTTGTTGCGAGAAGATGCTTACGGGTCATGCTGCAGTCCCCTTCATGGGCCAACGCCGGAAGGCAGGGGGTAGCCAGTCGGACCCTGTGCCTTGCCGTTCATGTACAAACCACTGCCATTGTTGCCGAGACCGACGCCGACACTGCCGATTGCGGCCCCACCACCCCCGAAGGTCAGTTTTGGGCAGAATGTGCCGCCGCCCAATCCGCCAAAGCCAATGTTGAACCCGGTCACGGTCAGCCCGCACTGGGCCGACCCGATCGCGTTCTGCCACGCGCTCTGCACGGTGGAGCAGATCTTGCCCTCCACGGCGTTGAGCAGCGACGTGGGGTCGAGCAGGTTGGTTAGGACGTTCAAGCCGACGCCTCGAAAGAAGTTGTCCAGGCAGGTGAGCTGGGTGACGCTTTGCGGCGGCTTGATGGATTGGTCGTCTGCGTTCACCCGCGCGGCCATCCCCGCCGCCGCAGCCTGGGCGAGCGCGGTGCAGCCGGCTGTGTCGTCCGAGGCTCCCTGTGCGGACACGAGGCCAGGAAGGCAGGCCAGCAGCACGGCCAAGCTGAGAGGGCGCATCATGCCGTTCCCTCCGACCGCCCAGCCACTTGGCAAGCTTCGAGCAAGCTGCTGATGCGATCTCGGTCGAAGATGCGGCTCAGCAACGCGGTGCGGTACAGCGCCTGCACGTTGCGGCGCAAAGCCGTATCCTCGGCGGACTGGCCGCTGACGAGGTAAGCTGCCGCGACCAAGTTGTGGTCCGGCATCGGAGGCGATCCCAGCCAGTCCAGCAGCCGTAGGCACCTCGACTTGTCGAGATGCGTCAGCAGCAGGCTGAGGCGCTCCCGCACCGTGGTGTCCCGCAGCAAACGGCTCAACCGCTGCGGGTCCTGTGCCTGGGCGGCATCCAACGCCTGCCCGAGCTGGGCCAGCAGGGGTTCGGCACCCTCCGGCATGAGACTGGCCGGGGAAAGAAGGCTAGCTGCGTTGTCGGGGTCCCACTCAGTCAGCCATTCGGCGACCGCTTCTGCACTCAGGTTGGGCATGGTCCTCTGTCCACTGTGATGAATGGACAGGATCGGACCCGCGGACGCGAACGGGATTGAAGTTTCAGGGGCCGATCAGCACACCGCGGGCTGTGACAACGGCGCGCAGCTGGAACGGCTGGACAACGGCCGCGATCACCTGGGGCCAGGGGCGTCCGCCCGACCAGTCCACCAGCACGTCCTGGTCAACGTCGGGCGCGAAGCTGACCGGGAGGTTGGCGGGCACGATCTGACGTGCGGCGAAGGACAACGGGATCTGCCGCCCGAAGCCGTTGGCCAGGGGAACCCGGGGCCGGACCGGCACCTGGACCGGTTTCCTGGAAGCAGGTTCATCAGAAGTAGGGCTGTCCGGAAAGGATGTGGCAGCGGCTTCTGGTGCAGCGCGCTGGATGCGGAAATCAGCGTTGGCAGAATGCCCGCAGAAGAAAGTGATAATCAGGAACGACAACATAGCTGGCGCGCGCATGGGAGCCTCACTCAGTGGTGCTGATCCACTGCGACGCGCGAACGCGAACGGGAACCCTAGAAGAAGTGGCAAAGTTCGTTCGCGTGCCCATCCCTGCCTATAAGGCACCGCGCCAACGCGGATGAACTAACCGGATGCCCTCAGCCTTCCACAAGCGAGACGTGCCATGACCAAGGACAAGCACCCTAAGACCAAGCCACGTCTCGCATCGGAAACCGATGTGCCAGCTCAAGAAGCCTCGGGAGTTGATGTGCAGGACCCGGAAACCGAAGTCCCGAGGGACCACCTCCATATCACGGAGGTTTACCGGCACAACCTGGCACGCAACATGAAGCGCTTGCGCAAGCATCTTAAGCTGACCCAGGTGGGCTTGGCTGAGCGCATCGGCGTCGGTCAGGCGCAGATTGCCTTGTTGGAAGTTGCCAAGGTGGACGCCAGCTTGAAGTCCCTTACCAGGATCGCACGGGGCCTTGGGACGGACCCGATGGAACTTCTGTCACCACCGCCAAGCAGCGACTTGGTACACCTTCCATGGACTGAACCATCTCAACCCATGGAAGACGTTCAGGATCCTCCTGAACAGAAGGCTCGGCACGAAAGCGAAGTCGATTCACGCCCTTACGCTGCGCCTCCAATCCAGAGAAGTGCTGAAAGCAGGGCCACCGGAAAGGAACACGGGGAGACCCCTCCACAATCCGAAGCCGTCCTCAACTCCCTCGGTCAGGCTTTGAACCTTACAACGGCAAAACACATAGCCAGTGCAGTCCACAAGCGGCTGGAGGCAATGGAACGTAGGCACGGGTCCGCTCCAATGACCCGCGCCATGCTCAATGCCTTGCTCGTTACCATGCTCAATGCGTCCCAAGCCCTCGATTACGAGAACGAAGACGAAACCCTCGAACGTCCCTAAAGCAAATGCGAACGGCATTTACGAAACGAAAAAAGTATTTCTTTTGTTAGAACGCCCTAAACGCCTTTTTAGGAGTGACACGCAGAATCGTGGTCAGTAGGTTATCTGCGGTTGTAGAAGCCGGAGACGACATGCACATCACCTCTGTTCGGGACAGGCTTGCCACCCTCGGGCAAGGTGCCCTCCCTTTATCAGCAACCTTTCCGTTTAAGATGGGTAGGCCGCCAGTCGATACGGGTGTTCAAGACAGCACTTTGATCGGCATGGTTGCAAAAGGGCATGGCACTGAAGCATTGTGCCTATTCCTGAACCTGCCGCTGGCTGATCTGCTGGCACGTATAGTCACTCTAAATTTATACACTCCTCACAGTAATGCGGTCCGCCGGACGAACAGGGTCCGCAATGCTTGGCAGATCGGGGAGATCAGGCAACTCATTGAATACTGGGAGCTGAACCTCAGCTCGCAGTGCATCTCCGGCAAGCTGGGACGGTCGCCAACAAGTATACGCTCCAAGGCACGTTGGCTGGGCCTGCCGCGACGTCCCCGGAGCACGATCGTCTCCGCCTACGCTGAACCACCCACCCAGCCTGTTCCAGCCAAGCGCACGCGCTGGGACAACACCCTTTCCATGCAGGTCATCGACCGCATCCTGGCCTACCAGCATTACAAGGCCGTAGCCCGCGACCTGGGCCTCACTCCCGCCCAGGTGCGCTCCAAGATCCAGGTCCTCGGCTTGCCCAAGGACCGCGACCGCAAGCTGCTGGTCATGGATTACCGCCCTGACAGCCCCGAAGCGAAAGCCTTGCGGGCCAAGCACGTCATCCGACGCTGTGAAGAGTGGGGCAGGGTGTTCGTGGCGGAGCGCACCACGCGCCCCTCATACTGCCCAGCCTTCAGGAAGACCGATGAGTACCGGCACCGCTTCGCGATGTTCGGCTGACGCCCGGAAGGCCGCATGTTCGCCGCATCCCGTTCGCGTCCCGGCAGGAGACCCTGGGTCCATGAAGAACCAATCCGCTGCGGTCGCCCGCAGGCTTTCCGATCCGGAGTTCTCGCAAAAGCTGCTGCGCCGCTCCTTCCTGGCCAACACCGTCCAGGGCGGGGCCATCCTGGCGCTCGTAGCCGACCGCATCTGGCGCGACCACCATCCGCCGCGGCCGAAGTACTTCTACACCGACGGCAAGGGCACCCCGCGCCAGGTGTTCCCGCTTGACTACCCGGTGATGAGTGACTCCGACATGCTGATCTGGACGGTCAGCGCCGTGTGCGCCGTGTTCACCGTCAACTTCAAGGACTACCGCACGCAGCTCAACAAGGCTGGCGAACGCTTCACCGACCGCGGCTGGGCCGCCTACGCCAACGCTTTCAAAGGAGTTGGCAACCTGGCCAAGATCCAGAGCGCCCGGCTGATCGGCACCGCCACGCCGGAGCGTGCCGCCGTCATCAGGGGCAAGGGCGTGGTCGGCGACCTGTACACCTACAAGGTCGAGATCCCGCTGATCGTCACCTTCGAGAACGACAACGTCAACAACGCCCAGCGCCTGATCGTCGGCGTCGTGGTGATCCGCACCATCCAGCCGGACCATCCGGACGGCGTTGCCATCGACCAGATGACCGCCATTCCCGCCTAGAACCAGGAGCAAACACCGTGCGCGCCAGAACACCCGTTGCCGCCGCCCTCGCTTGCCTGGCGGCCTGCGTTCCGCTGCAATCGTGGGCACAAGGGCAGAACACCCCACGTCCGTCGCAAGCGGAGGTGGATGCCGACCTGGACCGGCAGGCGCAGGGCATCGCCCGGCGCCGCAACCTGCCGCTCACGCCGGAGATGATCGAGGACCTGGCCCGCGCCCACAGCCAAGTGCGCGAAGCCCAGGAGCGGGCCGTGCAGGGCAGCATCGCGCTGCCCGTGACGCGCTCGGTCAACATCCCCCTCGGCCCGGGCGGCGCCACGCCGATCCTGCAAGCAGTGCAGGGCTTCCCCACCGCCATCGCCTTCATGGACTCCACCGGCCAGCCGTGGCCGATCATCTGGGACACCAACAGCAACCCCAACGTGGACAACAGCGGCTTCGACGTGAGCGTGCCCGAAAAGGGCAGCAACGTCCTGCAGATCATC
Source organism: uncultured Acetobacteraceae bacterium (assembly GCA_964242575.1). Taxonomy (GTDB): domain Bacteria; phylum Pseudomonadota; class Alphaproteobacteria; order Acetobacterales; family Acetobacteraceae; genus JANPPS01. The sequence continues at coordinate 31,978 of CAXTCN010000028.1, forward strand.
CCCCGCTCGCCCGCTCCGCGTGGAGGGTTGCTGGTTTACCTGAAGAACGCCCCGGTGCCCCTGACCTTCATGGTGATCGCCGGCCGCGACCGCTACGACGCCCGCGTGGATGCGCGCGTCGCCGACCGTGGGCCGAATGCCAAGGTGCAGATCATCACCCGGCCGAACTCGAACACCCCGGAAACCGGAGCGGCCTACCTGACGGCCATGCTGGACGGCACGCCGCCGGCGCAGGCGGTGCCGCTGGTGGTGCATGGCGTGTCGCCGGACGAGGTGCGGGCCTGGCGCATGGGGGAGCGTGTCTATCTGCGGACCCGCTACACCGTGATCTCCCCGGAGTGGGTGGCATCGGAGGCCGGGCCGTCCGGCATGTCGATCTATGCCCTGCCCACCACGCCCATCGTCCTGTTGTCAGCCAACGGCCGCTCGTTCTCCGCGCGCTTGGCGGAGCACTGATCCATGGCCATGGCATTCACACCCTACCGCGTGTTCAGCGGCCAGGCTGGCAACGGGCCGCGCCGGCTCGCATTGATGGGCGCTGCTGCGGTCGTCATCTTTGGAACGGTGGGTGCCTTTGCCCTGGTCGGCAACTCGACCCCGCCCGTCAGCAAGGTCGCCAAGGTTCCCAACGCCGACCCGCTGCCGGGTGGGCCGAATGGCTCGCCGTACTTCCATGAGCTGGCGCGCGAACAGGCCAGGGAGCAGGGCCGCGAGGCGGAAAAGGCGGGCCGCTCCTATGTCGCGCCTTTGGAGGGCAACGCGGCGCCGGAGCCAACCCCGCGCATGGTCATCGCCGATCCGGTCATTCCAGCGCCGGTGCCGCGTGCCAGGCCGGCCACGCCCCCGGCTGTGACCACGCAAGCCAACACCGTTTCGACCTCGCCACCCAGCACGCCCGCACCGGCTACGTTGCAGCGCGTGTCGGACAACACCCCGCCGCCCAGGGTGGATGAGCGGCAGGTGGCCGCCTATGACGCCGCCATGAAGGAGCTGTTCAGCCGCCTGAACGGCAAGGCGGCTGAAACCAAGCATTGGGAGAAGAAGGAGGACACGGCGGAGCACGGCTACCAGGCCGGCCGTGGGAACCATCCCGACCGCGGCGGGCAACCGGAGAACGGACCGGACGGCCTCGCGCGGGTACGCAACGCCTCGTCCACCGACGCTGCCTACTCCGCATCCGCACCGACGCCTTTGGCCGCACGCCGCGGCGGGCGTGTGCTGATGCCGGCTTCCCGCGGCGTGTATGCCATCAACAAGCTGGCGGTGAGTTCGGACGGCGGCGGCCCGGTGATCGTCGAGGCGCAGTCCGGTCCCATTGCCGGCGACCGGATGCGTGGCGAGTTCGAGCAGAGGGGCGACCGTTTGGTCATCAGCTTGACCAGCCTGGCCCACAACGGCCGCGACATCCCGATCCAGGCCATCGTGGTCACGCCAGACACGATGGAAACAACGGTCGCCTCCCGCGTCGAGCAGCATTACCTGGAGCGCTTCGCCCTGCCTGCCGCGGCGGCGTTCGTGGCCGGCCTGGGCCAAGCCTTGGCGCAGTCCAACACCACCTCGGTTATCGGCCCCTTTGGCGGAGCAACCGGCTTCAGCCGCCTCAACCTTGGCCAGCAGCTCGGCGTGGCTGCCGGCGCCAGCGGCGCGCAGATCGGCCAAACCCTGCAGCAGTCCGCACCCAAGAGGGCTTCCGTCTTTCTGGACGCCAACACGCCGGTCGGCGTGGTCTTCCTGGCGACCGTGGAGGAGCCGGAATAAGTCGCTTCGGGGGGTGATGCCGTTCGCATCGGCCCCGGCGACACTGCCTGCGTCAACAAGCGCAGGTGATCCATGGACTCCCACATCCTGTCAGGCTCGGACACGCTGCCGCCTGACGCCCACCGTTCCCGCCATGACCAGGACCTGGACGCTCACGAGGGGGATGACCGCCCGGCAGTCGGGGCATTGCTGGATACGCCGCAGCCAAGTGACCACGTTTCCCGTTCCGACCAGGACCACGCCGGGCACGCCGTTCCTGTGGCGCATGGAGCGGCTCCCGCTGGCGAGCTGACCATGCCCGACGAGGGCGACGGTGAGCCGGACGGCACAGCAACCGACGCCACGGCATCCGGCGATGGAGCTGCCAACGCCGCCACGGGGCAGCGTTCCTCCCGCAACGTGCTGCTCGGCACTGCTGCCGCGCTCGTGCTGAGCGTACTCGTCGCAGGAGGCAGCTACTACGCTTGGACCACCAAGGCAGGCTCCTCCTCTGCCCCTGACAGCATGGCCTCCAACGGGGCAGTCATCCCCCTTCCCGTGCGCCCGTCCCAGGTGATGGCAGCGAATGGGGCAGGCCAGGCACCAACGGACGCCGCTACGCCGGTTCCGCCCGCGCCCGCGCCGTCCAGGACTGAGCCAGTGCCTCCAATGCGGCAGGCGCCTTCGCCTCCGGTGCAGGGAGACACCGCGGAAATCCTGAGCCTGCGCGCTGCGCCACAGCAAGCTGCCGCGCCTGCACCGTCCGCACCGCCTGTGCTCCCATCCCCGGAGCCTCCGAGCGATGCGGCCCCGCCCTCCTCGCCTCCAGCCGAAGCTGCCGCAGCCACCCCGGCGCCGGTTCGCCTTGCGGTGCCGGCCGAGGCTGCACCTGCACCAACACCACCGCCTGCTCCCGTTCCTGCGCCGAGCAGCGCGGCACCCGCTCCATCCCCACCTCCTTCCAGGTCGCCTGATGCAGTGGACATCACAGCCCTGCTCAAGGCCGCTCCCATGACGCCGCAGGCGCAGGTGGACGTGCTTGCCCTGGTAACGCAGATGGGGGCGCTGGTGCGTGACATGCGCGACGAGAACGCCGCGCTGCGCGCCCAGGTGGCGATGCTGACCGAGACAGTGCACGGCAGGACCACCGACTTCGAGCAGCGCCTCAACCTCGCCGAAGCCCGCAACTCCGTTGCCGCGGCGGTAGGGGCAGGGCACCGGCCGGTTGTGACGCCGGTGTTGTCCACGCCCGTCGCCAGCGGCGGCGTGACGCGGGCCGTTGCGACGGTTCCTGGCGCTGTCCGCAATCTCAAGGACTACCGCATCCAGGCCGCTTCGCCTGGGTTGGCCGTGCTGGCTGATGCGAACGTCCCGCCCGGCCAGGCTCCTGGCCTGCAAGTCAGGGTCGGTGAAACGGTGGGGGGCATAGGACGCATCGTCAGCATCGCCCAGCGTGGCACGGCATGGGTGGTGCAAACCGACCGTGGCGAAATCCAGTAGGGGCGGGTCATGCAAGGCTTCTTCAACCTGGCGGCCGACTTCGGCCACGCCATCGCCGTCCTGATCCCGCTGATCTGCTACCTTGCCGGCGGCTTCTTCCTGGTCGCCAGCGGCTGGGGCCTGTGGCACCTGAGCAAGCCCGGCAGCTTCTGGGAGCGGCACCCCTGGGTGCCATTCGTCACGCCGTTGTTCGCAGGCGTCCTGCTGTCCTTCGACAAGTTCCTCAACTTCGGCGCTGCGACCATGGGCGGCGGCGCGCAGTCCTCGATGGACAGCAGCATGACCAGCTATCTCCCACCAACGGTTGATCCCAGCACGCTGCTGGGCACGACGCCCGAGGACACGCTGCTGAACATCATCGGCATGTTCATCTACTTCTTCCGCAGCTACGGCGCCTTGATCGTGCTGCTCGGCGTGTTCAGCCTCAAGTCGGTCGTGGAGGGCAACCGGAAGGGAGCCACTAGCCTGTCCATCGTGATGATCGGCTTCGGCTTCTGCATCATGAACGTGGACAGCATCGCCACTGCAATCATCCGGAACTGGTCCACCTGATCCCGTTCCGCCTGACCGCATTTCCTCTCAGCCCGCCATTCCTGTTCGCATCCTCAAGCGAGAGGGTGGTTGTCGAGGGAGCGCACCCTCGGCAACCACAGGAGCCCATCGTGGCAGACAACACCCTTTCCATCGCTTCCAACACCAACACGCTTCTTCCACCGCGCCGCCGCGTGGCGACCACGGCAGCAACCCTTGGTTTCCTGGCGCTGACCTCGGCGCAGGCCATGGCGCAGGGTGCCGGTGCGGGCAATACCCTGGGCGGCCGCATGTCGGCGGTCGCGGGGGACATGACCACCGGCGGCGGCACCCTGCTGACCCTGTTCGGCTTCATCCTCGGCGGCTTCGCCTTGATCGCCGGCGGCTGGACCATCTACCAGCACACCAAGAACCCGAACGGCCAGGCTCGCCTCGGCTACGGCGTCGCGGGCATACTGGCTGGCGGCTTCTTCCTGACCCTCGCGTCCATCGCGCAGTTCAGCTCGCAAACCATCTCCGGCAGCGCCGCCAGCAGCAACGGCACCTCCAAGCAGATGATGTTCAACTAACGGGGCAACGCATCATGCGCCTTCTGCCCCTCGTCCCGTCCGCCCACCTCACGGCCTGGACCGCCGACGCGGACACGGACAGGGTGGGGGAGGCGCACCATGCCGCCTTGGTCCGTGATGGCCAGACCTGCCGGTTCTGCGGCTTCCATGCCGTGGACCGGCAGGGGGTGGTCCACCTTGACCGCGACAGCGCCAACCTGGCGCCGAACAACCTCGCCACCGCCTGCCTGCTGTGTGACGCCGTGCAGGACCTCAGCCGGCCCACCACCGTGCAGGAAATGCTGCTGGTGTGGCTGCCGGAGATGAGCCAGGCCGTCCTGAACAACCTGGTGCGCGGCATCCACCAGGTCCTGCACGGGGCAGGGCAATCCCCGGTGCAGGGCAGCCGCCCGCGCCAGGACACGCCAACCGTGCGTGCCGCCTGGCGCGCCTACGCCGCCTTGGCCGAGCGCGCGCCGGCTGCGGAGCTGCATATCGGCACCAGCTCGCCCCACGAGCTGGCCAGCGCGCTTCTCGACATGCCGCCCGCTACCTACACCCGCCGCGCGCCGTTGCTGGGCGGCACCCGCGTGCTGCACCGGGGCCGCCACTTCCAGGACGGCGCCGATGTGTATCCGGGTGTCCTCAGCGATTGGGCCAGGGACGGCGCAGCCGTGACCTTGCCTCCTTTCCCCACCCTGCCCTGATCGGAACCTGCCATGTTCGCACTGCTCGCCAATGGTTTGGCCGCGCTGTCGCTCAAGCTGCGCCAGCCGCTGTCCACGTTCTGCGACCTGGACACCTCGGACGGCACGGCGCTGGTGGGTAAGCGGGGAGAGTATGTGACCGTCCTGGAGGTGCAGGGCCTGCGCAAGATGACGTTGCGCCGTGACGTGGAGGGCATCGCCGAGGCGCTGCGCATGGACCTGTCCGGCTCGCTTGACGGGCCAGGCCATGCCATCCAGGGCTGGTTTGCCTGCGATCCCGACCTGTCCGGGCCGGAGATCGAGCGCAACCTGCGCGGCAGCCGTGCCATGGCGCGCGAGATCGGCCTCGACATTCCCGACATCTTCGCCGAGCGCGAGCGCATTTGGCCGCGCATCATGCGCTGGGAGTCCTGCTGCCTCGTGATCTGGTCCAAGCCGTCCTTGCTGACCCGTGAGGAGAAGAAGCAAAGCAAGGCCGAGCGCAACGCGGTCAGCCAGGGCGCCCCGCGGATGACGGACACGCAGAACCCGTTCCTGGCCAGCGAGATCCTGGGCACCCGGCACGCGGCCTTTGTCAGCCGCCTCACCTCGTCCTTCCGCACGCACGGCATCGGCATCAAGGAGCTGTCCCCGGCCGAGGCGCTGGTGCGCGTCCGCGAGGCCATGCACCCGGAAACCGCGGACAGCGACTGGAAGCCGATCCTTCCCGGAAACCCGGTGATGCCGCGCCTGCCGGAGGAGGACGGGAAGTTCGACGCCGGCACCGTGCTGTGGCCGCCCATCGCCGACCAGGTGTTCCGCGGCGACGCCGAAACCCATGGCGGGCAGCGCGTCCGCATCGGCCAGTTCGAATGGTCCAGCGTGGACATGGCGGTCGGCCCCGAGGACCCCCGCCCCTTCGCGGAGATCGTCGCCAAGCTGGCGAAGCACCATCTGCCCTGGCGCATGTCCATGCTGGTCGAGGGGGGCGGCAAGAACATGATGCGCCTCAAGGCCGGCTTCGCCACCGTGCTGGGCTTCGTGCCGTCCAACCGGCAGATCCACCAAGCGTTCACGGCCCTGCGGCACCTGCGCGAAAGCAACACCGACGTGCTGGTCAAGGTGCGGACCAGCTTCGCCACCTGGGCGCCGGAGGGCGGGGTCAGCCGCCTGCGCCTGCAGGCGTCCACGCTGGCGCAGCACGTCGAGGGCTGGGGCAACTGCCAGGCGGGCGTGATCGCGGGCGACCCGCTGGAAGGAGTGATGAGCAGCGCGCTGGGCATGGCCGTGGCCTCCACGGCGCCGGCGGCGGCGGCCCCGCTCGGCGAGGTGCTGCGCATGCTGCCCTGGGGGCGGCCTGCCTCGCCCTGGTCGGTCGGCTCGGTGCTGTTCCGCACCCCGGACGGGCGCATGTGGCCGCTCGATCCCGCGGGATCGAAGCGCAAGCACACCATGGACCTGTTCGTGGCGCCGTCGCGCTTCGGCAAGTCGGTGCTGTCCAACACCATCCTGCTCGGCTTGTGCCTGAGCAGCGCCGCCCAGGGCACCAACGGCGCCCAGCTGCCCTTGATCGGCAAGCTCGACATCGGCCCCTCCGCCGAGGGCCTGATCCTGTTGATCCAGGAAGCCCTGCCGGCGCACCGGCGCAACGAGGCGATCTTTGTCGCCATGCAGCTGGCGGACGGCTACGAGGTCAACATCTTCGACACCCAGATCGGCTGCCGCGACCCGCTGCCGCTGGAAAAGGCGTTTATCCGCAACTTCCTGTCGCTCGCCGCCATGCCGATCGACGCCGAGAAGCCGTTCGAGGGCATGGACCAGATGATCGGCTTCGTGGTGGAGGAGGCATACCGGATGTTTTCCGACGCCTCGACCGGCAAGAAGCGGCCCAAGCGCTACCAGCCCGGCATCGAGCCGGCCGTGGATGAAGCATTGCGGCGGGCGCGGTTCATCCCGGAACGCGACACCTGGTGGTGGGAGGCGGTGGATGCGCTGTGCCGGACCGGCGAGCACCACCTGGCCGGCATTGCCCAGCGCCATGCGGTGCCGTTGCTGGAGGACCTGGTGACGGCGGCCCGCAGCACGCCCATCCAGGATATGTTCAGCGACGTGGTGGCCGGCACCCAGGAAACGCTGCCGCAGTTGTTCGAGCGCTACATCATGGCGCTCATCCACAACTACGAAACGTTGAACCGGCCGACACGGCTGGACTTCGGCCCCGCGCGGGTGATCGTGCTGGACCTGGAGTATGTGGCGCCAACCGGTAGTGCCGAGGCGGACCGGCAAACCGACCTGATGTACCTGCTGGGCCGGCACATCCTGGCGCGCAACTTCTTCCTGCGGCCCAAATACGTTCCGCTCGTGCCGGAGCTGGTGCGCGACTACCACCGCAAGCGCTTCACGGAGGTGTACGAAACCTACAAGCGCCTGGAGTATGACGAGTACCAACGCACGGCCGGGCGCCTTTATGTCCGCCGCCAGGTGGAGCAGGACGGGCGCGAAGGCGGCAAGCACAACCTCCAGCTTGGGCTGAGCAGCCAGCGCATGCAGGACTTCGGCGACTACGTGATCTCGCAGTCCACGGGCCGTTTCATCCTGGGCGCCGGCGACGAGCAGGAAAAGGAGGACATCATCAAGCGGTTCGGCGTCACCGATGCGAGCGCCGAGGTGATCCGCCGCAGGCTGAACGGGCCGACACGGGGTGGGGCACCGTTCATGGCGCTGATCCAAGCCGACGACGAGTGGTATGAGCAGATGCTGGTGAACAGCCTCGGGCCGGTCGAGCTGTGGGCGTTCAGCACGTCGCCGCAGGACGTGGCGCTCCGCACGCGCCTGTATCAGCGCGTTGGCCCGGCCGAGGCGCGGCGGCGGTTGGCGCGGGTGTTCCCGGACGGCAGCGCCAAAGACGAGATCGAGCGGCGCAAGGAGGAACGGCAGCGCGGCGGCGAGGACGAAGCGCGGGCACGCATGGGCGTCGTGCAGGACCTGGCCGACGAGCTGGTGGACGGTCACGGCCTTGGCATCGTCCTGCGGCGCTTCGAGCATGAGCAAGGCGAGGTTCTAGTGGCAGAGTAGGACCGATAGCAGAATGACCGCTTTACAGTAGAAAACCATCAAAGCGGACACAATTTCTTTGACTATCGACAGGTTTCGAAATATCCGCTCGTCCTACTTCCTCTTAAAATAATAACGCGGACTAGAGCATCACTGACGAGGTGGGTATTCGCCCAGATCAAATGCCCGCTGTTGGTAGGCCACCAAAAAAGCCGATTAGCGTCGCTCTTATTGAAGCGTCGTCGACTACCAGTTTGCGAACGGCAGATTCATACTGGTTTCTGCTCTTGAATTGTAGATTTCGCACGATGGCTGCCAGCGCCATCGTCTCTCTAATTGGGTATCGCTTGATGATGCTACCCACATTTCTTGCGTCAAGCCAAGCCTGCAGTCGCTCACGTTCTTCTTTATAAAGAGTCTGAGCATCAACCGTAATGGCGACATTTTCTCCTGCTTGAATCTTCCTCCAATCTGGCATCCCGAGGCTGATCCGATCCTTTACTGCTTGTTCCGTCATACGTGCGGCTAACCGGTCTACTTCCGGGGACATCGCCCCTAAAAGGTCAGCCCAGGCTGCGGCAACCATTTTCTCTGCATCACCGCCAATAACCGCGCACTGCCGTTTTGCTATCGCCTCGACTATATTTGGATTGTAATAAAGCGCTTCGACCGAATAAACTGAAAGCGGAAAGACTCCCTGTGCCTCAAGGGCGGCCTTCTTATCAGGTGTTAGCTGATCCTGATCAACTATGCCATAAGCATGCACCCATGCCACAGCACTTGTATCGCGGACACTGGCAACTGCGTGCTCGACATCCCGGCATGATGCACGGGGGAAGATCGTGACGCCCGGAAATAGTATCTCATAAAGTGGCTTATCTAGGCTGCTTTGCGTTCCTTCAATGAAGAGCATTTTGCGCCGAGAGCCGATAATGGCTTGCTTTGTTGCATCGTCAATCTCGACCCCCGGATCGAGCACGTCGATGTCCCATGCGCTAATATCATCATTTACTACTCTTGAGTCGCGAACCAGCACAGTTCTGGAACTGGAACAACTCACCGGCAACGTTAGTTCGTGTGTGGAAACGACAAAGGTGCAATCCAGACGCTTGCTAAAAAGCTGCAACAACAACGGCGTTACGATCGAGGCATGTAGATGTCGCTCTGGCTCATCGATGAGGATCAACGAAGCTTTTTTAGCGATCAGCACAGTTCCAGCAATCAGCAACGCCGCCCGCTCGCCATCGGATAGCGACGCAATGCTATAAGGCGGACCGCCATTTTTGCTGGCGACGATTGCGCTATCCTGTGCGATGGAAAGTTTTATGGGAATACCAGACCCAGAGAAAAGTTCACTGATTATATCCAGCGGTGGGGAATCAGCGGCGAGTTTCTCGGCTTCGGCGGTATTGCCGAGGGCAACTTTCTCGCGGACCTTGCGAGAAAGCGCATTGTCGGCGTCGATCAGACCGGCAATTACGAGGCCACTACGAACTTGCGAGTTCCATTCCATCCACCGTGCATGAGGTAGTTGGTCTTGGCCCTTCACATTAATCTCATTGTTGATCTTATCTAGTGGCGAGAATGGGACCGAATTACTCTCCATCCACATTTGCCGGTGGGCTGCGATACGAACTGCTGTCTCATGGTTATTGCGGTAGAGTGATAGCATCAGCCCAGATTTGCCTGCTCCGTTAGGGCCTACGATGAACAATGGAGCGCTAGTAGAAACAGGCAAGTCCACAAGCGATCCATCGGTCAGTTGCAAATTAGTGCTAAAAGCTGGTTGAGCTGCATCCAAACCTGTCACCAAAATCTCCTGTATTACAACCGTCACATCCCTAGATACATAACAGGGAGTTTGGTGATTTGGAAGATTTGGGAAGTCTGGTTTCGGATTTTGCGTATCATCTCATACGTTCGACTTGAGGGCAATCAAACAGTTTCTCAGAATGTAGCCCATGACCACTTACCACCCTCAACTGCCAGCGCAATCTTCTGGCTCGATGTCCGCTTCCGGGACATCGATCAAGCTGTCTGAATGACAGGGATGGGGCGCACAGCCGCCATTGCCAGATAAGTAGTGCAGGTTCGGTGCCCTCGCCTCCGGTCTATGCGGAGTTTGGCCCGCCCTCTACTGCCTCCTCTTGCACCGGCTGCAACAACTCCGCTCCTTTGTGCCGCACGCTGTTCACGTCCGTGCTCACCGGCCATGTCCGCAGCACGGTGTCGGCTGCCGGGCGGAGCAGCGTCTTCGGATCGCCCTCCTCCTCGCCGAGCCACACTGGCCAGTCAGCCGCCTCGAGTACGATCGGCATGCGGTCGTGGATCGGAGCCATGGTGGCGTTCGCATCCGTGGTGACGATGGCGAAGCTCCGGATGATGTCGCCACTCGCCGGGTCGGTCCAACTCTCCCAGATGCCGCCGAAGGCGAGCGGCGCCCCGTCAGCACGGGCAATGGCAAAGGGCTGCTTCAGCTTGCCGTCCCGTTTCCACTCGTAGAAGGCGTCGGCTGGCACGATGCAGCGGCGAGCCGCAAAAGCACCGCGGAAGCTCGGCAGCTTGGCGACGGTCTCAGCCCGGGCGTTGTTGAGCATGCGGGCGTGGGCCGGATCGCGCTCGAAGTGCGGGATCAGGCCCCAGCGCAGCACATCGAGGCTGCGCTCCCCGGTCTTGGGGTTGTGCCGCACCACGGGCGCCGGCTGGCTGGGTGGCAGGTTCCAGTTAGGCTGGAAGTTGGGCACAGCGTTGTGGGTGCCGAACACCTTCGCAAGGTCAGCAGGCGTCTGATACAGGGCAAAGCGACCGCACATGGCTCAAGTGTAAGCCGCCGCGGGCCAGGGCGCCACGCCGGATCATAGGGCGGCCAGAACGGAAACCCATGCGCGGCTCCGTCCTGGGCTGGTAATCTCTCCCCGTGATGGACTCCACACACCCAGCCCCGGACCTGTCAGCCGAGCCGCAGCAGCGGCAGCGCAAGATCATCCACATCGACATGGATGCTTTCTACGCGTCCGTGGAGCAGCGCGACGACCCGACCCTGCGCGGCAAGCCTCTTGCTGTGGGCGGCTCGCGCGAGCGCGGCGTCGTAGCGGCGGCGAGCTACGAGGCCAGGCGCTTCGGCGTGCGCTCGGCCATGTCCGGGATCGTGGCGCGGCGGCAATGCCCTGAGCTGATCTTCGTCCGGCCGCGCTTCGACGTATACAAGGCGGTGTCGCAGCAGATCCGCTCCGTGTTCGCCGAGCACACGCCGATCATCGAGCCGCTGTCGCTGGACGAGGCCTACCTCGACGTCACCGAGAACCTGCAGGGCATCGCTTCGGCGACGCAAATCGCCAAGGCGATCCGGGCCAGCGTCCTTGAGCAGACTGGGCTGACCGCCTCGGCCGGCGTGTCCTACAACAAGTTCCTGGCCAAGCTTGCCTCCGATCACCGCAAGCCCGATGGGTTGTTCGTCATCCCGCCCGAGCGCGGGGCGGCGTTCGTCGAGAACCTGGACGTCGGCACCTTCCACGGCGTCGGCCCGGTGACGGCCGCCAAGATGAAGCGGATGGGCATCCACACTGGCCTCGACCTGCGGGCGCAGACCATGGCGTTCCTGCAGGAGCAGTTCGGCAAGAGCGGCCCCTACTACTACTGGATCGCCCGAGGCGTGGACGAGCGCCCGGTGCGGGCTGACCGTATCCGCAAGTCGGTCGGCGCCGAGAACACCTTTTCCGAGGACCTCACTACCCTGTCTACCATGCACGAGCAGCTGCTCCCCTTGGCCGAGAAGGTCTGGGCGCATTGCGAGCGGTCCGGCACGCGCGGTCGGACCGTCACGCTGAAGGTGAAGTATGCCGACTTCCAGCAGATCACGCGCAGCCGGTCCTTCAGCGATTTCGTGCCGAGCGTGGCGATGCTGGAAAGCACCGCACTCGATCTGCTCACACCGCTACTGCCGGTCCGGCTCGGCGTGCGGCTCCTTGGTGTTACGCTGTCGTCGCTGAACACCGAGGACACGCCGGCAAACCAGCAGATGACGCTGGCGATCTAGGTGTATCGTCCTCGGATAGCTCTGGGCCACCAAGGCTGAACCTTAGTTGAGAAAGCCTGCATGGTGTGGTCTTTGCTCGACCAGCCCTGCTTTAGAAAGTTGGAGCAACCTGCAGGGTTCAGCGCAGTGTCGAGCTACCTTCCTGCATGTGCAGCCAGCCATGCACGACGTTCTCGGCCGGCAGGTCCTCAATGAACAGGGACGGTTTCACGAAGCCGCGGCGGAATGCGCAGTAGGTGACCGTCACGCGCTGCCGTCCCCGGGTCAGCGCCACATACGCAAGCCTGCGTTCCTCGGAGAGCGGACTGTAGTCCGCAGGGAACAAACCTGCCTCCCAGCCAGGCAGGAACACGTGGTCGAACTCCAGGCCTTTGGCCTTGTGCAGCGTCATCAGCTTGACCCGGCCCTCGCCGGCGTCGTCCCGCTCCGATCCCTGGCCGGACAGCGCGCCATGCTCCAGCAGCTCGCCCACGCTGTGGAACGAGCCTGCCAGCAGCAGCAGCTCCCCCAGGCTCTCCAGCCGGCCCTCAGCCTCGTCGGCACGGCTGGTCCGTAGCATCTCCCGGTAGCCCGTCCTGTCCAGCAACAGCGAGACCTGGTCGGCGAGCGTGAGGGTGAAGTCGGCGCCAGCCTCCAGCACCACGTCCACGAATGCCGACGCCGCCTCACGCACCTTCAGTGGCAGGCTGGCCGTCCGGGCAGCGATCAGCAGCGAGCACCCCTTGGCGTGCGCCTCGGCCTCGATCGCCTGCATGGCCTTTGAACCAAGCCCACGCGTCGGCACGTTGGCCATTCTGCGGAACGCCTCGTCCGATTGCGGGCTTTCGGGGTTGGCAGCCAGGCGCAGCAACGCAAGCACGTCGCGGATCTCCGCGCGCTGGTAGAACGAGGTATCCCCCATCAGCTGGTGTGGCACCCGGGCACGCAGCAAAGCCTCCTCGTAGCCACGCGCTAAAGCATTGCCGCGGTAGAGCAGCGCCATGCTGCCCCAAGGCACGCCTTGGGCGTGGCGCCGGACCATCTCGGACGCGATCCCGGCGGCTTCCTCCTGTGGACCGCGGAAGCCCACGACCTCGATCCGCTCGCCCGCACCCTTGCTGGTGAACAACGTCTTGCCCAGGCGGGTCTGGTCGGCGGCAATCACAGCATTGGCAGCGGCTAGGATGTGTCCCGTAGAGCGGAAGTTCTCTTCCAGCCGGACCTGGATGGCTTCGGGAAAGTCCTGCGCGAAGTTGCGTATGAAGCGCACATCACTTCCTCTGAACGAGAAGATGCTCTGGTCATCGTCTCCGACAATGAAGATACGCCGATGATCACGCGCCAGCAGCATGAGCCAAGTATACTGCCCATGGTTCACGTCTTGATACTCATCGGCCAGGATGCAGTCGAACCGCCCGGCCCAACGCTGCCGGTAGGTCTCGTCATGCTGCATGGCGACCGTGGGCCACATCAGCAGGTCGCCGAAATCGGCCGTGTTGGCATCGCGCAGGCGGCGCTGGTATTCCACATAAACTCGGGCCGTGGTCCTGGCGCCGGCGGCGTCGATCGGCGTTCGGCTGCTGTCGGCGTCGGCGATCCTGGCTTCCATGTAGGCCGCAACCTGGTCGGACGTGACCAGCGTGTCTTTCAGGCGGCTGATGGCTTTGCACAGCGCCTTGGGCGAGTAGGCGTCGCCTTCTGCACCTGGCTGCGGGTCAAGGCCGAGGGCGGCCATGCTGCGCTTCACCAGGCGCAAGGCGTCAGCGGCGTCGAGGATGTCGAAGCCGTGACGCAGTTGCCCGACCTCCGGCTCGTGGCGCAGCTGGCGGGCGCCGAGACCATGGAAGGTGCCCAGCCAGTATGGGGCGATGGCGCCGCCCAGCATGGCCCGGATACGGTCACGCATTTCTCCGGCAGCCTTATTGGTAAACGTGACGGCAAGGACACGGGACGCTGGTATCTTCAAGGCGTCGATGCGCCAGCCCGCAGCCGCAGTCAGCGTCTTGGTCTTGCCCGTGCCGGCACCCGCCAGCACCAGGATGGGGCCGTCATGTGCAGCAGCCCTCGCCTGAGCCGGTGTGAGCCCGCCTTTGGCGGGTGCTGTCGGCACGGGTGTCCGGAGCGCTGTGCCGACGGTCCCATCCGGAGCCACGTGGGGTTACTCGTACCAGCCGCGCTGGCGGCGGGGCCGCCTGTCCCACAAGGCCAAGGCCGCCCGCTCCAGGGCAACGCCCAGCAGCCGGAAGAGAGTCGCGACGGTGGCGTAGGCTCCCACAGCTGCGCCGACGCCGAGCATGGCAAATAGGCCTCCCAGAAGCATCAGGAACATCCGATGGCCCGCTGGATCGAGCGCGGCTTCGCACAGTGTCGCTTCTGCTGGCTTGTCGCGCGCGAGCGGCGGTGAGTTCGACTCAGGCGCGACCGGGACCTGCCGGGGCCACGCAGCACAGGCAGAGTGCAGCATGACGGCTGCGGAGCGCACCGCCTCAGGCGGGACGGACCAGACTTCCGGCACAGGAAGCGGAGGGCGTGCGGCGACCGCCGGCACCGGTTCTTCTGCACTGGCCGAGATGGGCAGCAGAAGGGGACCGGCCAAGAGCGCGGCCAGGGGTAGGATGGTGTTGCGGCAGGACATGGGTGCTCTCCTCGCTTGGAGGATCAGTGTCCGCCCGCCCGGCGCGAATGGCCCGTTCCGAAACCGCCGCGGCCATTGAAGGGTAAGCGGCAGCGGCATATCTCCGGAGCCAAGCTGCCGTTCGAGGTTGTCGCCCAAATCTTGGAGGCTTCCCGGGATCGCGCAGTCATCACGTGAGACACATCCGGCTTACCCGTGCCTGCGTTGGGCGCCTGGTCTCAGCCGATGGAGGATCTGCAAACACATGCCTGACACCAACACCCCGCTGCGGCGGGACGACCTCGACGAACGCGAGCAGAGCGAAGTCGAGGCCCGCATGCGCCTAGCGCTCGAACAGATGGGCTCCGGGGCAAAATCGCGACGAGACGGGCCAGGCCGTGGTTCTGTTACGCCCCAGGTTGCGCTCTCCCGCCGCGTGGGAGCTGCGCACGCGCCATCGTCTGCCGGGAGCGTGCGCGCTGGGCTCCTGAGTTTGCCGGCGTCGCCTGCTCGGCAGGACGATGCAGTGGGACCCGACCTGGCCGAAGAGCGAGCGGCCCGGCAGCGTGCCGAGCAGGCCCTGCTTGATGCCCAGGTGACCATCGGCAAGTTGCAGGCGGCGCTTGCCCAGTGCGAGCAGGCAAGGGATGCCGCGCTCGCGTCTGGTAAGGACAAGGATGCCGTAGTCACGGCACTGCGGGCCGAGCTGCAGCAACAGATTGCCCGAGCAGAGGCCGCGGCAGTGGCCACGGCCGAGCAGGGCATCCGGGACGAGACTTCGTCCACCGTTTCAGGGGTTAGACCATCCGGGAGTGTGGATGTGCCGGCGGGCACGGGTAAGCCGAAGCGACCCCGGGCGGCAACGCGCACCAAGGGTCCGCAGCCGGTCAAGTGGTGGCTGGCACACGCGAAGAACGACGGGTAGGCGACCCTACTTCGGATCGCCCGGGTTGGTAGGACCCGGAGGGTCCGCGGTGTCCAGGGCAGCTGCAGCGTGCTCGGCGCAGCCCGTGGAGAACTTATGGCTATTCGTCTCGCCATGGCGTGTCGGGCCTTTGCCATCGGAATGCTCGACGCTCCAAGCCCAGCGTGAGCGGTCCTTTGCCGGCTGCACCGTGAGCAGCCAAGTGCCGCCGCGGCGGGCTGGCTTTTCGGCTCTAGATGGGAATGCACCGGTCCAACGCAGTTCTACGGACAGCTTGCGACGCTTCGCACGGAGACTGCCAGCATTCGGGTGGGGCAGGGGCGAGCGATCATGGCTTGGACTGTCCTATTGGATGCTATTTGCTGACTACAGCAAAGACTGCTTCTTGAACGGTCTTGTGCTGATTGTTCCGCCAATGCAAACGGATGCCCTTTGCCTTGCGTGAGGCTCGAACAAAGGCTGGTGCCACAACTCCAAAGTCTGTTGCCGTGCCAGAAAGCCATTGGATTGAAAGACTGTCCTCTGGGTCCAGAGTCACTCCGACGATCCGGTCATGTGAGGAGGAGGGCTCACCTAGCAGGGAAACCCCCGCTTCATCATAAGCGTCGTCACGCACCGCAAACTGAACCGCAAAATCGCCCACTTGGTTCATACATGTACGACGGCCATCGTCCTCAAGCCACGCATCGCTCATTTTCAAGCATCCTTGGTAGTTGTTCACGTCAACGATTCTGGGTGTGCCTGCTACATAGTTTCGCGACGCTCCAAGCCCAGCGCGAGCGGTCCTTCGCCGGCTGCACCCTGAGCAGCCAAGTGCCACCGCGGCGGGCAGCGTTTCGGCTCTGCAAGGGAACATGCCGGTCCAGCGCAGCTCTACGGACAGCTTGCGACGCTCCGCACAGAGACTGCCGGCAGCCGAGTGGGGCAGGAGCAAGTGGTCATGGCTTGGACTGCCTTACTGGATGCTGTTGAACGTCGTCCAGCGCAGGCTCCCCTCGCGCGTGCCCTGGATGAAGCAGGTCTTGAAGCGCGAGACCGGTATGAAGTCGCGCTCCCTCATCCAGGCGGGCTGCCCGTTGCCCATAAGGATCGGCAGGAACCCGTTCCGGGCCGGGCCAGTCACGGCAATGGCGGCGGCCATGGTGCGCAAGACCCGAGCGCCAGGCGACGGCGCATCATAGGCTGGGAAATAGCCATCGGTCTGGCGGCATTGGAGACCAGGGCTGTTCGATCGCACATCCTGCCCGGGCAAAACGAACGTCGGGAACGGCCCCTGCGAGCGGGCCGGGGTGGCAAGGCCGGCCGCGAGCAAGACTGCGGCCGCGAGGCATGGCGCATAAGGCAAGTTCCTTCCTGGACAGCGGCTGGCAGGCGTGTGTGGGATGGCAAGCGACAGCCAGGGCTCACGGACGACGGGAACGGGGCAGAGTCATTCAGCGGCCAGTGGCCACCCGCCTTCCGGTAGCCCCCTTTCTGATGTCATGGCCACGGCCAACGCGGCGAGTTGGGCAATGAGCCGGTGCAGTCGTTCACCGAGTTCACCGGCAGGCATGGATGTCTTCTCAGGAAAGACGATCCCGGCCAAGGCCGCATCCCGCTCGCCCAACGCGGTCAGGGCGTTCTCCTTGGCGGCGGCCTTCGAGGCACCGGCGGCAACCTCGATGGCGATCAGCTCGGCCAGCAGCTTGCTGTCGATCGGCTCCATCGGGCGTCCTGCTTGACCAGGGGCGACCGGAGGCGTCGTGGCGGTGACGTCCAGCATGGGGGTGAACGCCGTGACGGGCTGGCGGGGTGGGGCGTCGTCGGTGGCGTCTGTTTCGTCATCGCCATCAGGGTCGGCATCGTCTCCATCACGGGTGGCGTTCACCGGAAGGGACGGGTCGGTTTGGTCCGCTGCCTCTATGGGCGGCGGACCCGCAGCGTTCAGCGCTGCCGCGATGCAGCCCTGCGTCGTGGCGCCGG
>CAXTCN010000029.1:0-47883 GCA_964242575.1 uncultured Acetobacteraceae bacterium
GCCGCCGCGCAGCAGGCGCAGACGGCGCGCGACCTGGCTCATGCGGAGCGGGCGCAGGCCGATGCGGCGGCAGCCGATGCCCGGCTGGCGGCGGAGGCTGCGCGCCTGGAACACGACGCCGCGACGCTGCCGGGCCGCGTGGCGCAGGCCCGTGCCGCCGCCGACACCGCCCGAGCCGCGCTTGGCACGGCCGAGGCCGCCGCGACGGCCGCATCGGACGCCGCCGCCCAGTCCACCGCACGCAGCGGGGCCGCGGCCCAGTTGCTGCGCGACGCCGAGGCCCGTGAACGCCGCGCCGCGGACGGCATGGGCCGGCTGCGCGCCGACCGTGCCCGTGCGGCGCAGGACTGCGTTGATCCTGGGCGGCTCCAGGCGACGGCCGAGCAGGCGGCGGCGGCGGAGGCGGCGCTGAAGGCTGCTTGCCTGGCGTTGGAGGCGGCCGAGCGCACGAGGGCTGCGGCAGCGCCGGCCGCCACCGCGGCGCGCGACCGGCAGGGCCGGATGGACGCCGCCCGCGCCAAGCTCGCCGCCGAGGCCGCCGCGTTGGCGGAGGTGCTGGGCGTGCAGGACAACGAGCGTTGGCCGCCGATGGTGGACCGGCTGGATGTGCCGCCCGGAATTGAGGCCGCGCTGGGCGCCGCACTCGGCGAGGACCTCGCCGCCGCTGCCGACCCGGCGGCGGCCCGGCATTGGCGGGAGCTGCCGGCGCTGCTGCCGCAAACGAATGGCGAGCGCCTGGCGGACGTGGTGCGTGCGCCCGCGGCGCTGAACCGCGCCCTGTCCGGCATCATGCTGGTGGCGGACCGCACGGAGGGCGATGCGCGGCAGGGTGGCCTTGCGCCGGGTCAGTGCTTGGTGTCGCGGGATGGGGCGGTGTGGCGCTGGGACGGCTATACCGTGCAGGCCGGCACGCCGACCGCCGCCGCGGTCCGCCTGCGGCAGCGCAACCACTTGGCCGGCGTCCGGACGCGGCTGGCGGAAGCTGAGCGCGAGGCCGACGCGGCCCGCACGGCCCGCACGGCGGCGGACGCAGCCGAGCGCGCGGCTGTGGCAGCGGAGGGCGCTGCGCGTTCCAACCGGCGGGAGGCGGAACAGCGGGCCGAGCGTGGCCGGCAGACGGCATCGGCCTTGCAGGCACAGGCCATGGGCGCAGCGTCGCGGGTTGCGGCGCTGGACGATGCCCTTGCCCGGTTGACGCCCGAGGCTGCCGACGCAGAGGCGGCGCTGCTCGCGGCCCAGGCGGGCCAGGCGGCGCTGCCGGATTGCGGGCAACTGCGAGCCGAGGCCGACCGCACCCGTGCCACGCTCGCCGCCGCGCGTGCGCAGGACGCCGCGGCGCTCCGGGCACTGGACACGCTGCTGCGCGAGGAGGTTGCGAGCAAGGCCCGGCGCACCACGCTGCTGCGCGAACGCGAGGACTGGCACATGCGCGCGGCCGACGCGGCCGGGCGCACGACCGATCTCGCCGCCCGCCACGCCGAGGCGGAGCGGGCCCATGCGGCGCTGCTGGCCGTCCCGGTCCAGCTCGCACGACAAGTTGAGACTGCCCGCGCTTCCGGGATTGCAGCCGATGCGGCGCTCCAGGCCGCAGGCGCCGCATTGGGCAGCGCCGAACAGGCTGCGTCCGCGAGCGCCCGCGCTGCGCTGGACGCCGACCGCGCACTGGCCGCCACGCGCGAGGCGCTGGCCCGCGCGGAGGCCGGCCGCGCCCATGCGGAGCAGGCCTGGCTGGAACAGGGCGTCGCGCGCCTGTCGGGACCGCCCCCGGCCGACCTGTCGGCAGCAGCCGAGGACCGCGCCCGGACTGCCCTTGAACGGCTGTTGCGGCAGCGTAACGCGGTCGGTCCGGTGAACCTGCTGGCCGAGCGCGAGGCGGCCGAGGTTGCGGCGGCCATGGCAGCGACGGTGCGCGACCGGGACGAGCTTGCGGCCGCAATCGCCAAGCTGCGCGGCAGCGTCGGGCACCTGAACCGGGAGGGGCGGGAGCGGATCGATCAGGTGTTCCAGCAAATCGACCGGCATTTCCAGGCGCTGTTCGCCCGCATGTTCGGCGGTGGAAGGGCGCACCTGGCACTGGTCGGGTCGGATGACCCCCTGGTGGCCGGCCTAGAGATTTACGCGCAGCCGCCGGGCAAGAAGCTGTCGGCGCTGTCGCTGCTGTCGGGCGGGGAACAGGCGTTGACGGCGCTCAGCCTGATCTTCGCCGTGTTCCGCTGCAACCCTGCGCCGGTGTGCGTGCTGGACGAGGTGGACGCGCCGCTTGACGATGCCAACGTGGATCGGTTCTGCGCGCTGCTGGCCGACATGGTGGCCGAGACCGGGACGCGGTTCCTGGTGGTGACGCACCATCCGCTGACGATGGCGCGCATGGACCGGCTATACGGGGTGACGATGCAGGAGCGCGGCGTGTCGCGGCTGCTGTCCGTGGACCTGGTGCAGGCGGTCGGGATGGTGGAGGCCGTCGCTGCCGAGTGAGGGCGTTTTCCAGCACCTTAGTGGTTCTTGACAGCACGGAGCGCCGCCGGTAGGGGACGCACGCTTTCAGGACGCACGCCCCCTGGGGCGGCGGGCGTGCAACAGGAGGCGCGAATGAGCGGGAGCGACGACAACAAGCCCGGTTCGTTCGACGAACGGTTGAGGGCGGCGCGGACCAAGCGGGCACTGGATGCGCCTCCAACGTCGCAGGCGCCGCAGATGACCGGTGCGGCGGGAATTGGGTTGCGGGTTGGGATCGAGTTGGTCTCGGCCTTGGTGGTGGGGGTCGCCATCGGGTTCGGGCTGGATCGTTGGCTGGGCACGACGCCGTGGCTGCTGATCCTGTTCATCGTGCTGGGCGGCGCGGCTGGCGTGGCGAATGTTTGGCGTCTGATGATGCCGCGGACCAAGGTGTAACGCCGGGCATCATGCCTGGCGTGCTGTGGAGGGTGGAAGTTGGCGGCCGAATCCAAGATCGACGCGCTCGGCCAGTTCGAGCTGCACACCTCGCTGGGCCGGATCGGCCAGTCGGTGAACTTCACCAACTCCAATCTAATGATGGTTTTCGGGGCCGCCCTGATCCTGGGCGTGCTGTATTACGGCATGCGTCCGCGGGCGGTGGTGCCGGGCCGGCTGCAAGCGGCGGCGGAGATTGCCTATGAGGGCATCATGTCGATGGCCGTCGGCAGCATCGGGCCGGAGGGACGGCGCTTTTTCCCGTTCGTGTTCGCGCTGTTCTTTTTCGTGTTGATGGGCAATCTGCTGGGATTGTTGCCTTACTCGTTTACCTACACGAGCCACATCGCGGTGACGTTCGGGCTGGCGATGCTGGTGATCGTCGTCGTGACCGCCGTGGCGCTCCGCATCCACGGCACGCATTTCTTCAGCTACTTCTTCCCCGAGGGCGCGCCGAAGCTGCTGGCGCCGCTTATCATCCCCATCGAAATCATCTCTTACCTATCGCGGCCTGTGTCCCTTGCTATCCGGCTGTTCGCCAACATGGTCGCCGGGCACGTAATGTTCGAGGTGTTCGCGACGTTCGTGGTGCTGCTGGCCGGAGCCGGCGTGCTAGGGACCGCCGTCGGCATCCTGCCGATGGTGCTCAACGTGGTGCTGATCGGCTTCGAACTGCTGGTTGCCGCGTTGCAGGCCTACGTGTTCGCCATCTTGACCTGCATCTACCTGCACGACGCGGTGCACCTGCACTAGCACAGTGCGGGTTGCCCGGGTCGCCGTGGACCACCTTTCAACCTAACCCAAAGGAACTGGTATTAATGGACGTTCTTGCTGCGAAGGCCCTCGGGGCCGGCCTGGCCGTGATCGCGCTCGCGGGAGTCGGCATCGGCATCGGCAACATCTTCTCCGCGATGGTCACCACCGTGGGCCGCAACCCGGCCGCGCGCGACGCCGTGTTCCCGATTGGCATCCTGGGCTTCGCACTGACCGAGGCCGTTGCGCTGTTCGCCCTGCTGATCGCGTTCCTGATCCTGTTCACCTAAGCGTTCCAATCAAGGGCTGGTCCTCCCGGACTGGCCCTTCCAGGACCTCGCCACAGGAATGAGCGCATGCCGCAGCTAGACTTTGCCAACCAACTGACAATCGCCCAGGTTGTCTGGATGGCGCTCATCTTTGGGGGGTTGTACTTCCTGCTGTCGAGCTGGGCGCTGCCCCAGGTCGAGACAGTCCTCAGCGACCGCGCCCACCGCATCAGCGCCGACCTCGACAGCGCGCGTGCGGCAAAAGGTGAGGCTGATGCGGCTGCGGCCGAGATTTCCGACAGTGGCCGCCGGGCCAGCACTGAGGCGCAGGCGGCCATTGCGCAGGCGGTAGCGCAGGCCAAGGCAGAAGCGGCGGAACAAACCCAGCTCGCCAATGAGAAACTGGACGCCCAACTGGCCGAGGCCGAGGGCCGCATCGTCGCCGCCCGCAACGCCGCGATGGGCGCGCTGCGTCAAGTCGCGACCGAGACCACGGCGGTCGTGGTGGACCGCCTGACTGGGCAGCCGGCGCCGGCGCCGGCCGTCGAATCCGCTGTCGCCAACGTCATGTCGGCGCGGGCGTAGGAGCGCAGCCATGCACCACTATGACAGCATTTGGGCCGACCCGCGCACCTGGGTTGCCGTCGCGTTCGTCATCTTCTTCGTGTTATTTGGGCGGAAGATCGGGGCGGTCATCAACTCGACGCTTGACCGGCGCGGCGTTGCGATCCGGGCCGAGCTTGACGAGGCGTCCCGTCTGCGCCGTGAGGCGGAATCTATGTTAAAGGACGCCACGGTCCGGCGTGAAACGGCGGCGCGGGACGCAGCCGCGTTGCTCGAACAAGCCCGTTCCGAGGCGGCCCGCTTGGGTGAGACCGCTCGCGCTGACGCTGTGACCTCGGCGGCCCGGCGTGAGAAAATGGCGATGGACCGGATCGGCGCTGCTGAGAAGGCTGCGGTAAGCGAGGTGCGGCTCGCAGCGGCCGACATCGCCGCACGGGCGGCGGAGCAGGTCATCGCGCAGACGTTCACGCCGGATGCCGACGCCGCATTGATCGACCGGGCGATTGCCGGGTTGCCCGCCGCGTTGTCCGGCCGGCGCGCTGCCTGAGGCGCTTGATGAAGTCTTTGAGCAAGGGCGGTCTTCGGGCCGCCCTTTGTATTTGCGGCCGGGGCAACTTCGCCTATCGTGCCCGCATTGTTAGACCGCCAGGAGTTCAAATGAACGTTGCGAGCGCCTTCCGTGCCGTTTTACTCGCCGGCGCCGTGGCGCTCGGCGCGGCCCCCGCCACCGCCGCCAGCCTACGGTGGGCCAATGACGGCGACTCCAACTCCATGGACCCA
Organism: uncultured Acetobacteraceae bacterium; assembly: GCA_964242575.1. Lineage (GTDB taxonomy): Bacteria > Pseudomonadota > Alphaproteobacteria > Acetobacterales > Acetobacteraceae > JANPPS01. The sequence goes on from CAXTCN010000029.1 coordinate 5,298, forward strand.
TACACGCGGAGCGAGACGTTCCTGCTGACGTTTACGCAGAACATGTACGATCCGCTGGTGCGGCGTGACCGCAACCTCAAGGTGGAACCAGCGCTGGCAGAGCGGTGGGAGCAGCCGGACCCGACGACATGGCGGTTCCACCTTCGCCGCGGCGTGAAGTTCCATGGCGGCGAGCCGTTCACCGCCGATGACGTGGTGTTCAGCTACAAGCGCGCTACCGGACCTGGCAGCCAGCTCATCGCATACTTCCAGTCGGTGAAGGATGTCCGCAAGGTGGACGACTACACCGTTGATTTCGTAACCCGCCAGCCAAACCCTATTTTCCTGGAGGAAATTACCTCATGGGTGATTATGTCCAAGGCTTGGTGCGAGGCCAACAAGGCGGTTGAAGCCGTCGACCTCACCAAAACCAAGGATGAGAATTTCGCCACCCGGCACACCAACGGGACCGGGCCGTTTATTCTGGACATCCGCGAGCCTGACCGTCGCACGACGATGAGGAACAATCCCAACTGGTGGGACAAGCCGCAGCACAACCTGACTGATGTCACGTTCAACGTCATCGGCAATCAGGCGACCCGGGTGGCCGCGTTGCTGGCGGGCGACGTGGATATGATCTACTCGGTGCCGCCGCAGGACATCGAGCGTCTGCAACGCACCGAAGGCGTGAAGCTGCTGGTGTCGCCGGAGCTGCGCACCATCCACTTCGGCTTCGACCAGGCCCGGCCGGAGCTATTGAAGTCGGACGTGAAGGGCAAGAACCCGTTCCAGGACCGCCGGGTGCGCCAGGCGTTCTACCAGGCTATCGACGTGAAGGCGATCCAGGCGCGGGTCATGCGGAACCAGTCGCGCCCGACTGGCCTGTTGTATGGCCCCGGCGTCAACGGCTTCACCGAAGCGTCCAACGTGCGCTACCCCTACGACCCGGAGGCGTCGAAGAAGCTGTTGGCAGAGGCCGGCTATCCCAACGGGTTCGGCGTCACGCTGGACTGCCCAAACGACCGTTACGTCAACGACGAAGCCATCTGCCAGGCCGCGACCGCGATGCTGGCGCGGGCCAACATCCGGGTCACGCTCAATGCGCAGACCCGGCTCAAGTACTTCGCGGAGATCAGCAACCCTGAGTACCGGACCAGCTTCTACATGCTGGGCTGGACGCCGAACACCTATGACGCCCACAACACCCTGTTCAACATCGCCGGCAGCCGCAACGGCGTGCGAGGCGTGTTCAACGACGGCGGCTACTCTAACCCGGCCTTTGACAAGTTGGTGGACGAGTTGGCGGTGGAGATCGACCCGGCCAAGCGGCAGAAGCTGATCGAGGCCGCGTCCAAAATTATCCACGACGACGCCGGGTTCATCCCGGTGCACCAGCAAACCGTGCTGTGGGCGGCGAAGGCCAATGTCGAGTTGCAGCAACTTGCCGACAACAGTTTCCCGCTCCGTTACGTCATGGTGAAGTAGGGCTTAGCGGATAACGCCGTAGGACGGGGCGCCAAGCGCCGGGCAACTGCACTCGGAACCGAGCGGCCCCGGCGGCACCTGGCACACGTAGGCGCCGGCGCTGCATGTGGTGCCCACATATCCGGCCACGCCTCGGCCATCGAGCGGCGGGGGCGCGTAGCCCGGCGCGGGATAGGCCACCGGCACCGGGTAGGCGATGCAGCCCGCCAGCGACAGCAACGCCAGGCAGGCGGCGGCGGATCGGATCAGCGAGGTGTTGCGCATGGCGTCGGCCTTTCTGAATGCAGACACCATGCCTAACGATTGAGCCGGCGGCTAGTTCTTCGCGCGGTCCACCAGGCGGTTCTGCGCGATCCACGGCATCATGGCGCGCAGCCGCTCGCCGACCTGCTCGATGGGATGCTCGCCCATGCGCCGCCGGGTCGCCTTGAAGCTGGCCTGGTTGGTGCGGTTCTCCAGCATCCAATCCCGCGCGAACCGGCCGGACTGGATGTCCTCCAGCACGCGCTTCATCTCGGCTTTGGTCGCGTCGTTGATGATGCGCGGCCCGGTGACGTACTCGCCGTACTCAGCCGTGTTGGAGATCGAGTAGTTCATGTTGGCGATGCCGCCCTCGTAGATCAGGTCCACGATCAGCTTCACCTCGTGCAGGCACTCGAAATACGCCATCTCGGGGGCGTATCCGGCGTCCACCAGGGTCTCGTAGCCCGCCTTGATGAGCTCCACCAGGCCGCCGCATAGCACGACCTGCTCGCCGAACAGGTCGGTCTCGCACTCCTCCTTGAACGTGGTCTCGATGATGCCGGCCCGGCCGCCGCCGATGGCGCTGGCGTAGGACAGCGCGATCTCCAGCGCGTTGCTGGACGGGTCCTGCGCCACCGCCACCAAGCACGGCACGCCGCCGCCGCGCTGGTACTCGGAGCGGACGGTGTGGCCCGGCCCTTTGGGCGCGATCATGAACACGTCGATGTCGGAACGCGGGTCCAGCAGGTTGAAGTGCACGTTCAGCCCATGCGCGAATGCCAACGCCGCGCCGGGCTTCATGTTGGGGCCGAGCTTCTCGCGGTACAGGTCGCCCTGCCCCTCGTCCGGCGTCAGCACCATGACCACGTCGGCCCACTTGGCGGCGTCGGCCGGGTCCATGACCTGCAGGCCGGCGTTCTCGGCCTTTTCCACGCCTGCGGACCCGGTGCGCAGTCCGATGGCGAGGTCGGCCAGGCCGCTGTCCTTCAAGTTGTTGGCGTGGGCATGGCCCTGGCTGCCGTAGCCGATGATCGCGACGCGCTTGCCCTTGATGAGGTTCACGTCGGCGTCGCGGTCGTAGTAAACGCGCATAAGTGGTTCTTTCCGTTGCTGTGTGGGGCGGACTAGAGGACGCGCGCCCCCCGTGCAATAGCCGCAACACCAGACCGGGACACCTCCGCCAGCCCAATCGGCCGCAGCAGGTCGATGAACGCATCCAGCTTGTCCGTGCTGCCCGTCAGCTCGAACACGAAGCTGCCCACCGTCGCGTCGATCACCCGGGCGCGGAACGCGTCGGCCAGCCGCAACGCCTCGGCCCGTGCGGCACCTTCGCTCACCACCTTTATCATCGCCAGCTCCCGCGCGAGGTGCGGACCCTCCCGCGACAAGTCCGCCACCCGGTACACCGGCACCAGCCGGTCGAGCTGCGCCTTGATCTGCTCGATAACCATTTCGGTGCCGGAGGTCACCACGTTGATGCGGCTCCGCCCCTCCTGGTCCACCGGCGCCACCGTCAGGCTGTCGATGTTGTAGCCGCGGCCGGCGAACAAGCCGATGACCCGGGCCAGCACGCCGGCTTCGTTCTCCACCAGCACGGAGATGGTGGCCGTCCGATGCGTGCTCATGTCAAACCAGCATCAGGCCTTCGTCGGTGATTTCCGCGGTGCGCTTCTGGTGGCCTGGGCCCAGGATCATCTCGTTGTGCGCGGCGCCGGACGGGATCATCGGGAAGCAGTTTTCCTTCTGGTCCACGCAGATGTCGGCGATGACCGGACGGTCGATGGCGATCATCTCGTGGATCACCCGGTCCAGGTCATCGACGCTAGTGGCGCGCAGGCCGACGCCCTGGAACGCCTCCGCCAGCTTCACGAAGTCCGGCAACGCCTCCGAGTAGCTTTCGGAGTAGCGGCTGCCGTGCAGCAGTTCCTGCCACTGCCGCACCATGCCCATGTATTGGTTGTTCAGGATAAACACCTTCACCGGCAGGCGGTACTGCGCCAGCGTGCTCATTTCCTGGATGTTCATGAGGATGCTGGCCTCGCCCGCCACGTCGATCACCAGCGCGTCCGGGTGCGCAATCTGCGTGCCCATCGCCGCCGGCAGGCCGTAGCCCATGGTGCCCAGGCCGCCGGAAGTCATCCAGCGGTTCGGCTTGTCGAAGCGATAATACTGCGCCGCCCACATCTGGTGCTGGCCGACCTCGGTGCTGATGTAGGTGTCGCGCCCGCTGTCCCGGGTAATCTCGTACAGGCGCTGGATGGCGTGCTGCGGCTTGATGATGGCGCCCGGCGTATGGTCCTGCTGGAAGCCCAGGCTGTCCACCGCGCGCCAGGCGTCGATCTGCCGCCACCAGCTTGCGAGCGCCGCACGGTCCTGGCCGCCCGTCTCGTGCCAGGCCGCCAGCAATGCCTGCAGGATGGCGCCCGCGTCGCCCACTACCGGCACGTCCACCGCCACGTTCTTGTTGATGCTGCTGGGGTCGATGTCACAGTGGATCTTTTTGGCGCCCGGCGCGAAGGCGTTCAGCCGGCCGGTCACCCGGTCATCGAACCGCGCGCCGATGTTCAGCATTACGTCACAGCCGTGCATGACCATGTTGGCCTCGTACGTCCCGTGCATGCCGAGCATACCGAGGAACTGCGGGTCGTTGCTGGGATACGCGCCCAGGCCCATCAGCGTGCTGGTGCACGGCATGCCGGTGGCGCGCACAAAGGCGACCAACGCCTCGGACGCGGCGTCGCCGGAGTTGATGACGCCGCCGCCCGAGTACACCACCGGACGCTTAGCCCCGCGCAGCAGCCGCACCGCTTCCTGGATGCGCGCTGGGTCCGGCTGGGTCACCGGGCGGTAGCTGCGATGCGGCTCGGCGCTGGCCGGAGAATACGGCGCGCGGGCGATCAGGATGTCCTTTGGCAGGTCGATCACCACCGGGCCGGGCCGGCCGCTGCGGGCGACGTAGAACGCCTCGTGCACCACGCGAGCCAGGTCCTCGGACCGCTTCACCAGGTAGTTATGCTTGGTGGCGGGCCGGGTGATGCCGGTGGTGTCGGCCTCCTGGAAGGCGTCGTTGCCGATCAGGTGCGTGGGCACCTGGCCGGTCAGGCAGACAATCGGGATGCTGTCCATGAGCGCGTCCACCAGGCCGGTGACCGCGTTGGTTGCGCCGGGTCCGCTGGTGACCAGCACGACGCCCACCTTGCCGGTGCTGCGCGCATAGCCCTCAGCGGCGTGCACCGCTGCCTGTTCGTGGCGCACCAAGATGTGGCGGATGCTGTTCTGCTGGAAGATGGCGTCATAGATCGGCAGCACCGCGCCGCCGGGGTAGCCGAAGATGACCTCGACGCCTTGGTCGCGGAGCGCCCGCAGTAGAACGTCGGCGCCGGATTGCTGCGTGGCTGCTGTCATGACTTGTCTCCTGTGGGCGCGGTGGTCGCAGCTACGTCATGCCGCGTCAAGGCGAAAGATTAAGGAATCGCACTATTTCTTGCCATTTACATTCCGAAAATTGCGCAAGACCTGTGTATTGCGCATGGATCGTATGCGTGCGGCTCGGGTCAGTAACGCTGCGGTGCCGGAACCATGTCGCCTGCCGCTTGGCGTACTGCTGGGTCGCCAGCACGGTCCGCTGAGCGGCCTCGGCTAGGGTGGCCTCGCCGCGTAGGTGTGCCAGCAGCTCAACGACGCCGTGCGCCCGCATGACCGGCAAGCCGGGGTCAAGGCGCCGGTCCCGCAGCGCCGCCACCTCATCCAATGCGCCCGCGTCGAGCATTGCGGCGAAGCGGGCAGCGATGGCGGCGCGCAGGACATCGCGCGGCGGGTCCAACAGGACCATGCGGAATTGCCAGCACGCCGGCGCAACGGTCGTGGCGTGCCATGACGCGAGGCCGCGCCCGGTACTGCGCCAGACCTCCCAGGCGCGCGCCAGGCGCTGCCCGTCGCTGGGCCGCAGGCTGGCAGCCGTGTCGGGGTCCACGGCGCGAAGGCTCGCATGCAGCGCGGCCGGGCCGTGCACGGCCAACAACGCACGCGCCTCAGCCCGTGCTTCTGTGCTCGGCTCGGGAATGTCGGTGATGCCATAGGTCAAAGCCGACAGGTAAAGCCCGGTGCCGCCGCACAGGATTGGCCGCCGTCTGGCCGCGCGCGCCTCCGCCATGGCGGCCAGCGCCGCGCCACGCCACCATGCGGCACTGCCCGGTTCGGTCGCATCGCGCACGCCGTACAGCGCGTGCGGTGCCAGCGCCTCGTCGGCCGGCGTCGGGCGGGCGGTGAGGATGGGCAGCTCGCGGTACACCTGCATCGAATCAGCGTTGATGACGGTGCCACGGTGCTGCGCCGCCAGCGCCATGGCCAGCGCCGACTTGCCGCTACAGGTTGGCCCGGCGATAATCAGCGCCTCCGGCACACCTTGCTCCAACGCCCAACCCCTGTCATGCCAGCCCGATGCAGCATGTCCTTACCCTGATTGCGCCGCCAGGCGAACTGACGGCGGCGGTGGTCGCCCGCGTGCAGGAGGCGGTGCACGGCGGCGATCCTATGGTGTTGGCGGATGGAGAGGCCGCCGACATCCCCTGCCCTGCTCCGCCGGCGCCGAATGTCCTGCACGCGGCGCTGGATGCAGCGCCGGTTGACACCGTGCTGACCCCGGCCGCGAACCGGCGCAAGCGGCTGCTGATCGCCGACATGGACAGCACCATCGTCACGACCGAGACGCTGGACGAGCTTGCCGCGTTCGCCGGGCTGCGGGACCGGGTGGCCGCCATCACCAAGCGCAGCATGAACGGCGAGATCGACTTTGCGACGGCGTTGCGGGAACGGGTGGCGATGCTGCGCGGCCTGGGGCTGGATGCGCTGGAACAGACCTGGGGCATGACGCGGCTGATGTCGGGCGCGAAGGAGCTGGTGTCCACCATGCGGGCGCACGGGGCCTACACGGCGCTGGTGTCCGGCGGGTTCACCTGGTTCACCGGGCGGGTCGCGGCCGAGTGCGGGTTCGACACGCACCGCGCCAACGTGCTGCTGGACGACGGGACGGCGCTGACCGGCATGGTCGCAGAGCCGATCCTGGACCGGGACGCCAAGCTCGCGGCGCTGCGGGAGCTTGCGGGACGGCATGGCGTGCCGTTGGAGGACTGCCTGGCGGTGGGCGACGGCGCCAACGACCTGGAGATGATCGGCGCGGCCGGGCTGGGCGTCGCCTACCACGCGAAACCGGTGGTGGCGGAGGCGGCGCGCGTGCGGATCGAACACTGTGGGCTGCGGGCGCTGTTGTTCATGCAGGGCTATCCGGCCAGCGCCTTTTCAAGCTGAATGCGCCTGACTGACGCCGACATTCCGGCCGCGCTCGCGCTCAACAACGCCCACGCGGCCGAGCTGTCGGTGTTGGACGCGGACCGGATGCGGGCACTGGTGGCGCAGGCGTTCCATGCGGAGATGCTTGGCCCGGCGGACGCGTTCATAATCGCGCTGGACCAGACGGCGCAGTACGACAGCCCCAACTACGCCTGGGTGCGGTCGCGCTATGCCCGCTTCGTCTATGTGGACCGCCTGGTGGTCGCCCCGTCGGCGCGCGGGCGCGGGTTGGCGCGCCAGATGTATGCCGCGCTGTTCGACGCGGCCGCGGCGGCCGGCCACGACGTCGTGCTGTGCGAGGTGAACCAGCAGCCTCCGAACCCGGCTTCGGACGCACTTCACGCGGCGCTTGGGTTCCGTCCGGTCGGCACGGCCACGGTGCATGGTGGGCAGCGGACGGTGCAGTACCTGGCACGGGCCATCCCGGCATGATCCGCACCGCCGCCGGCTTGGTCGCCGCCGGGCTTGCGCCGCCGGACCAGCAGGCGGCGCTCGATGCGGTCGAGGCGCGTTATGCCGTCGCCATCCCGGCTGCGTTGCAGGCGCTGATCCAGCACCCGGCCGACCCCATCGGCTTGCAGTTCGTCCCGCACCCGGACGAGCTGCTGACCGCCTCGCACGAACGCGCGGACCCGATTGGCGACGACGCGCTGTCCCCGGTGCCGGGCATCGTGCACCGCTACGCCGACCGCGCGCTGTTGAAGCCGCTGCTGATCTGCCCGACCTATTGCCGGTTCTGCTTCCGGCGCGAGCACGTGGGACCGGGCGGCGGCGTGCTGACGGACGCCGAGTTGGAGGGCGCTTACGCCTGGCTCCGCGCGCATCCCGCCGTCCGCGAAGTCATCCTCACCGGCGGCGACCCGCTCATGCTGTCGCCGCGCCGGCTCGGCGCCATCCTGGACGCGCTTACGGCCATCCCGCATGTCGAGCTGCTGCGCATCCACACCCGCGTGCCGGTGGCGGACCCGGCGCGAGTGACCTCGGCGCTGGCAGCGGCGTTGCGGACGGAAACGCCGCTATGGCTGGTGGTGCACGCGAACCATGCACGGGAGTTCTCGCCCCGGGCCGTGGCGGCGTTGCGGCGCATCCAGGCGGAGGGCGTGCCCGTGCTGGGCCAGTCCGTGCTGCTGCGCGGCGTGAACGACAGCGCGGCGGCGTTGGAGGACCTGTTCCGCGCCATGCTGCGGGCGCGGGTCAAGCCTTACTACCTGCACCAGCTCGACCCTGCGCCGGGCACCGCGCGGTTCACGGTGCCGATTGCCGAGGGCCGGGCCATCCTGGCGGAGCTGCGCGGCCGGGTGACGGGCCTGGCGTGGCCGACCTACGTGCTGGACATCCCCGGCGGGCACGGCAAGGTGCCAATCGGGCCGGAGTACCTGGACGGCGCCGGCGGGGTGCGGGACCCGGACGGCGCGTTGCATCGGCTTGCCGGGGACCGGCCCGGGGTCTAGAAACGCTGTGTTCCGCATTCAGCACAGGTCTATAGATGAAGCAGCAGGCTAACCTTATCCGAGCCGGCCAGGTAATTGACCATGGCGGGCGCCGGTGGACCGTGCTGAAGCAGCAAATCATCACGCCGGGCAAGGGCGGGGCGTTCATCCAAGTGGAGATGCGTGACCTCAAGACCGGCAACAAGACCAACGAGCGCTGGCGCACCGCCGACACGGTGGAGCGGCTGATGACGTCCGAAAAAGACTTCAACTACTCCTACACCGACGGCCCCAATATCGTGCTGATGGACCAGGACACGTTCGAGCAGACCATCATTCCCTTGGACTTGCTGGGCGATGCCGCGCCGTTCCTGCAAGACAACATGGTCGTGACGGTCGATATGGTGGAGAACGAGCCGACTGGCGTGCGCCTGCCGTCCACCGTCGTGCTGGAGGTGGTGGAGGCCGACCCGGTGGTGAAGGGCCAGACCGCCGCAAGCTCCTACAAGCCCGCGCTGCTGTCCAACGGCGTCAAGACCAGCGTGCCGCCGTTCGTGGAGGCGGGTGAGCGCGTCGTGGTCCGCACCGAGGACGCCAGCTACGTCGAGCGCGCCCGCTCGTGAACAGGTAGCCGTCATGGCCCTCCGCCTCTCGCCGCACATGACGGTCATGCAGAACGCCGCGCAGAAGGCGGCCAAGCGGCTGCTGCGGGACTTCAACGAGGTCGAGCAGCTTCAGGTCAGCATGAAAGGCCCCGGCGACTTCGTGAGCCAGGCGGATTTGCGCGCCGAGGCCACCATGCGGGAGGAGCTTACCAAGGCGCGGCCGGGCTACAGCTTTCTTATGGAAGAAAGCGGCAAGTCCGGCAGCGACAACTGGGCCTGGCGCTGGATCGTCGACCCGTTGGACGGCACCTCCAACTTCCTGCACGGCATCCCGCACTGGTGCATCTCCGTGGCACTGGAGCACCGGTTGCAGGACGGCAGCACGGAAATCGCCGCCGGGATGATCTACAACCCCGTGCACGACGAGATGTTCTGGGCCGAGAAGGGCATCGGCGCGTACATGAACGAGCGTCGCTTGCGGGTGTCTGCCAGGCGGGAGTTGAAGGACGCGCTGTTCGCCACCGGCATCCCGTTCGCGGCGGTGTCCGGCGTGCGCCGGCTGGCGTTCGCGCGCACGTTGGGCGTGCTGATGCCGCAGGTCGCGGGCATCCGGCGGTTCGGCGCGGCGGCGCTCGACCTCGCCTGGGTCGCGGCCGGGCGGTACGACGGATACTGGGAGCTGGGCCTGAAACCGTGGGACATGGCGGCCGGGGTGCTGATCGTGCGCGAGGCCGGCGGCTTCGTGACCGACCCGGCCGGTGCCGAGAGCGTCATGCACGAGGCCACCGGCAACGACGTGGTGGCGGCGAACCCGCACATGCACGCGCGCCTGCGCGAGGTCGTGGCGGAGGGCGTGACTGCGGCTGGAGGCGGCCGGGCTGCCGAGGGCACGGCGGCTTGATGCGTGCCGGGCCTGCCCTGTTCGCGGTCCTGTTGCTGGGCCACGCTCCCGGAGCATGGGCACAGGCGGTGAACCAAGGCGCGCTCGATGCGCTCACCCCGGATAAACCGATCCAGTTGCGGCCGGCCACGCCTCGTCCGCCGCAGCCTCGTGCGCCAGAGGTGCGCCCGCCGGCGTCCCGCACCGTTGCGAAACCAACCCCGCCGACCCTTCCGGTGCCGCCCAAGGTGGTCCCGCCGCCGGCTGTGCCCGAAGCGCCCCCCGCCATCGCGGCGCTGCCTCCGCCCGTTTCGGTCCCGGTCGCTAGGCCGCAGCCAGCGCCGGCCATCCCGGTCACGGCCGATGCGCCCGGCGAGGCGGCGCGGGTGCAAGGCGGCGTGCGCGCGACGTTCGGCGCCGACCGGTCTGACCTTAATCCGGCGACGGAGGACGCGCTCCGCACGTTCGCGCGCCGGGTCAAGGGCCATGAGACCGCTGCCATCAACGTGCTCGCCTACGCCGCCGGCTCCGCCAACGATCCGTCCACGCCGCGGCGGCTGTCGCTGGCACGGGCATTGGCGGCGCGAGCCGTGCTGATGAACGAGGGCATTGCCTCGACCCGCATTTACGTGCGCGCCTTGGGCATGGCGGGTGGGGATGGTCCGCCGGACCGCGTTGACGTGACGTCCGACATTCCCGGCGGCCAGTCATGACCCGGCCCAAAATCTACTTGGTCCGCATGACCGCGTTCCTGCTGGCCGTGCTGGTTCTGACGGCGTTCCTGGCGGACGCGCTGATTGTCGCGTTCGGCTCCAACCCGCTGCTGAACGCGCTGATTGCGTTCGTGCTGTTGCTCGGCGTCGTATGGAACTTGCTGCAAGTCACGCGGCTTACGCCCGAAGTGCTGTGGCTTGAGACGTTCCAGACAGCGCGCGGGCGGCTCGCCACCCTGCCCCCGCCCCGGCTGCTGGCACCGATGGCCAGTATGCTTGCAGCCCGGCAGGCCAAGTCCCGCGACGGCCAGGACCGCTTCACGCTGTCCGCCCCGGCAATGCGTTCCCTGCTGGACAGCCTCGCCAGCCGCCTCGACGAAAGCCGGGAGCTGTCGCGCTACATGACCGGGCTGCTGATTTTCCTCGGCCTGCTCGGCACGTTCTGGGGATTGCTGCTGACGGTCGCCTCGGTGTCGGACGTGATCGGCGGCATGTCCATCGGCTCTGGCGACCTGAACGCGCTGTTCGAACAGTTGAAGTCGGGGTTGGGACGGCCGCTCAAGGGCATGGGCACGGCGTTCTCCAGCTCCATGTTCGGCTTGGCCGGCGCGCTGGTGCTGGGCTTCCTCGATCTCACGGCCGGGCAGGCGCAGAATCGGTTCTTCAACGAGCTGGAGGAGTGGCTGGCCGGGCTGACCCGCCTGTCGTCCGGGGCGCTTGGCGAGGGCGGCGAGGCCTCGGTGCCGGTCTATGTGCAGGCGTTGCTGGAACAGACCGCCGAGAACATGGAGAACCTGCAATCGATCTTGGTGCGCGGCGAGGATGGGCGCAACCAGGCCAACCAGGCAATGCTGGCGCTGACTGAAAAGATCGGCACCCTGTCGGAAACGCTGCGCGCCAACCAGCAACTCATGTTGCGCATCGCCGAGAGCCAGGCGCAGCTCGGCCCGGCGCTGACGCGGCTGGGCGAGCGGCGGGCCGAGGGGTCCGAGGACCCGTCGCGCGGGCACCTTCGCAACATCGAGCTGTATATGCATCGCCTGCTGACCGAGAGCGAACAGGGCCGGGTGCAGAGCACGTCCGAGTTGCGCAACGACATCCGCGTGCTGACGCGCACCATCGCGGCGCTCGCGGAGGGGCAGCCTAGCTAGTGGCCCGCTACCGCCGCGGCCGTGCCAGCGATGAGCTGAACCCCTGGCCCGGGTACGTGGACGCGCTGGCCACGCTGCTCATGGTCATTATCTTCGTGCTGCTGGTGTTCGTGCTGGGGCAGGCGTTCCTGTCGGTGGCGCTCACCGGGCGCGACCGGGCGCTTGATCGGTTGAACCGGCAAGTGGCGGAGCTGACGGACATGCTGTCGCTTGAACGCGGACGCGCGGGCGAGCTGCAGCAGTCGGTGTCGCAGCTCAACCGGGACCTGCTGAGCGCCACGGCCTCACGGCAGGCGCTCGACACCGAGTTGGCGGCGTTGCGGGACGCGAGCGCCCGGATCGGCGCCGAGCGGGACACGCTGCGAACCGAGCGGGACCGCCTTTCGGCGCGGCTGGCGGATGCGGAGCTGCAGGCCGGGTCGGCGACGGCGCGGCTGGAGGGGTTGCAGAGCCGGTTGGCCGAGACCGCAGGACGCACCGATGCGGCCGGGCAGGAAACGGCGGCAGTAGCAGGACAACTGGCGGATGCTAGGCGGCAGCTTGCGGCGGCGCAGGCGCAAGTGGCCGAGCTGAACCGCACCGTGACGGCGGACAAGGCTACAATCGAGGCGCGGCTCCAGGACCTCATGCGCCTCGCGGACCAGGTTCGCCAACTGACGGCGTTGCGGGACGAGCTGGAACAACAGGCGCAGGCGGCGGCGGCGCGCGCCACCACGGAGGAGCAGCGGCGGCAGGCCGTCCTGTTGCAGCTCGCGGACGAGCAGAAGCTGTCCGATACCGGGCGGGCGCAGGTGGCGTTGCTGACGCAGCAGGTCGAGCAACTGCGGGCACAGGTCGCGCAGGTATCGGCGGCGTTGGGCATCGTGGAGGCGGCGGGGCGGGACAAGGACACGCAAATCGCCGGGCTGTCTGGCCGGCTGAACGTGGCGCTGGCGTCCAGGGTGGAGGAGCTGCAGCGTTACCGCAGCGAGTTTTTCGGCCGGCTACGCGAGGTGTTGGCGAGCCGGCCCGGCGTGCAGGTGGTGGGGGACCGGTTCGTGTTCCAAAGCGAGGTGCTGTTCCCCGGCGGCAGCGCGGACATGACTGGCGCCGGTCAGGACCAAATCCGGGCGCTGGCGGCCACGTTGAAGGGGCTTGCGGCCGACATCCCGCGGGACCTTAACTGGATCATGCGGGTGGACGGCCACGCCGACCGGCAGCCGGTGAACCGCGGCACGTTCGCGTCCAACTGGGAGCTGTCGGCGCAGCGGGCCATCAACGTGGTCAAGCTGCTGATCGAGGAGGGCGTGCCGCCGAACCGGCTGGCCGCCACGGGGTTTGGCGAGTACCAGCCGCTGGACGGCACCGACGGGCCGGGATCGTTCGCGCGCAACCGGCGGATCGAGCTGCGGCTTACTGACCGGTAGGCCGGAGCGCCTGGGGCCGGTGACGGTCAGCGCGCATCGCTGCGGGCACGGGTGCGGCGATACAACGCCACCCCGGCCGTGACCGCAACCAGCAGCGCAGCGCCCACCAGCCAGCGGTCCGATGGGTCGATGCGCGCCGCGAGCCAGCCCAGCGCAGCGCCGGGGAGCAGGAGGGCGGGCGCCCAGACCAGCGCGGACAAGATGTTCGCCAGCCAAAACAGGCGGCGGTCCATCGCGGCGATGCCGGCCACCAACGGCACCACGGCCCGTACCGGGCCAAAGAACCGGCCGATTGCCACGCCGGCTACGCCGTAACGTTGGATCATCGCCTCGGCCTTTGCCACCATGCCGGGGCAGTTGCGCAGCGGCCATGCCGCGACGATGGCATGGCCATAGCGGCGGCCGAGCCAGTAGGAGATGGTGTCCCCCAGCACCGCCCCGGACACTGCGCCAATCAGCAGCGGCCACAAGGGCAGCGCGCCGCTCGGGATCAGCGCGCCGCACGCCGCCAGGATGGTGGTGCCCGGCACCAGCAGGCTCAGGACCGCGAAGCTCTCGCCGAAGCTGACCAAAAAGGCGATTGGCAGCGCCCAGGCCTGGTGCTCGGTTATGAAGGCGATGACAGCGTTGAAAAGAGGTTCCATCGTAGCGCCTTACCACAGGAGCCGCAGCACATGGTCACTGGCGCACGCAACCCCGTTCCACTCGACCTCACCGGCCTCCGGGTGGCCATTACGGCGGGTGCGGGCGGGATCGGCCGGGTGATGGCGGACAGCTTCGCCGCGTGCGGGGCTGAGCCGTTCGTGTCGGACGTGGACGAGGCGGCGTTGGCGGCGTGCGGGCACCAGGGCATGCGCGCGGACGCCGGACAGGCTGCGGAGATGGAGGGGTTCGTGGACGGCGCGGTGGCGGCGCTGGGCGGGCTGGACGTGCTGGTAAACAACGCAGGCATTGCCGGGCCGACGGCGCGGGTGGAGGACGTGACCCCGGCGGAGCTGGACGCGACGCTGCAAATCGACCTGGCCGCGATGTTTCATTGCGCCCGGCGCGCGGTCCCGGCCCTGCGGGCGGCTGGGGGCGGCAGCATCGTCAACCTGAGTTCGGCCGCGGGCAAGTTTGGTTTTCCGCTGCGCAGCCCATATGCGGCGGCGAAATGGGGCGTGGTGGGCTTCACCCGCACGCTGGCGATGGAGGTGGGCAGCGACGGCATCCGGGTCAACGCGATCCTGCCCGGGCTGGTGGATGGCCCGCGCATCCGTAGCGTGCTGCGCAACAAGGCCGCCGCCGCGGGGGTGAGCGACAACGAGCAGACCGAGCGCGCGATGTCGACGGTCAGCCTACGCTGTTTCGTGACCCAGCAGGACATCGCCAATATGGCGCTTTACCTGTGCAGCCCGTTTGGCGCCACCATTAGCGGGCAGGCGCTGAGCGTGGATGGCGGTATGGAGGGGTTGAGCTGAATGATGCCTTTGCGCACCGCCTCCAACACCCGGGCCATGAACTTCAAGCCCTCCGTGCCACTTTCCCCACCGTGAGGAAAGTGGCCGGGTGTAACTAGGCGCTCTTGGCCATGATCTCGTCCGCGATGTTGCGCGGCACGGGATCGTAGTGGTGGAACTGCATCGTAAAGCTCGCCCGTCCCTTGGTCATGCCGCGAAGCTGGCTGATGTAGCCGAACATTTCCTTCAGCGGCACGTGGGCACGCACGATCACGGTGCTGCCGCTGCTCTCCTGTGATTGGATCACGCCGCGACGGCGGTTCAGGTCGCCCACCACGTCGCCCACGTGGTCCTGCGGGGTGGTCACCTCCACGTCCATGATCGGCTCAAGAATGATCGGCGCGGCTTTTTTCATGCCCTCGCGGAAGCACGCCTTGGCCGCGATCTCGAACGCCAGCGCGGACGAGTCCACGTCGTGGTACTTGCCGTCGATCAGGCTGTACTTGAAGTCCACTGTCGGGAACCCAGCCAGCACGCCGGTCTCGCACTGGTTCTTGATGCCCTTCTCGACTGCCGGGATGTACTCGCGCGGCACCGTGCCGCCCACGACCTTGTTCTCGAACACCACGCCGGCGTTGCGCTCCATTGGCTCGAAAATAATCTTGACCTCGGCGAACTGCCCGCTGCCGCCGGTCTGCTTCTTGTGGGTGTAGGTCTCAGTGTGCGGCCGGCTGATGGTCTCGCGGTAGGCCACCTGCGGCGCGCCGATGTTGGCGTCCACGTTGTACTCGCGCCGCAAACGGTCGATGATGATTTCGAGGTGCAGCTCGCCCATGCCGGACAAGATGGTCTGGCCGCTTTCCTGGTCGGTGCGCAGCCGCAGCGACGGGTCCTCGCCGGCCAGCTTTTGCAGGCCGAGCGTCATTTTCTCCACGCCGTCCTTGGTCTTGGGCTCGACCGAAATGTCGATCACCGGGACCGGGAACGCCATGCGCTCAAGCACCACCGGGTCCTCGGCGGCGGCCAGCGTGTCGCCGGTGCCGGTGTCCTTCAGGCCCACGAACGCCGCGATGTCGCCCGCGTGCACCTCTTTGATTTCGGCGCGCTTGTCTGCGTGCATTTGGAACATGCGGCCAATGCGCTCGCGGTGGTCCTTGGTGGTGTTCATCACCGTGTCGCCGGACTTCAGCGTGCCGGCATAGACCCGCACGAAGGTCAGCGTGCCGTACTTGTCGTTGATGATCTTGAACGCGAGGCCGGCGAACGGCGCAGTGGCGTTGGCGGGGATGATGCGGCGCACCGTGCCCTCCTCTTCACCCTCCTCCTCGGCCACCTTGATGCCGGGCACGTCGATTGGCGACGGCAGGTAGTCCAGCACGCTGTCCAGCAGCGGCTGCACGCCCTTGTTCTTGAACGCCGTGCCGCACAGCACCGGGCGGAACGCGCCGCTGATGGTGCCGGCCTTGATGCAGCGCTTCAGCGTCTCGACCGAGACGTCGCCGTTCTCGAAGTACTCCTCCATCGCCACGGTATCGACCGACAGCGCGGTGTCCAGCAGCAACTCGCGCGCCTCCGCCACCTTGTCCGCCATATCGGCCGGGATGGGTTCGTCGTGGAACTTCGCGCCGAGCTCGCCGCCCTCCCAAACGATGGCTTTCATCTCGACCAGGTCGACCACGCCGACGAAGGTGTCCTCGATGCCGATTGGCAACTGCAACGGCAGCGCCACGATGTCGAGCTTCTCCTTCAGCGTGTCGAACGCGCGGTAGAAGTCTGCGCCGGTGCGGTCGAGCTTGTTGATGAAGATGACCCGCGGCACGTTGTAACGGTCGGCCAAGCGCCAGTTGGTCTCGGACTGCGGCTGCACCCCGGCCACGCCCTCAATAATGAAGATCGCACCGTCAAGCACGCGCAGGGACCGGTTGACCTCAATGTTGAAGTCAATGTGGCCCGGCGTGTCGATGATGTTGATGCGGTAGCCCTTCCACTCGCACGTCACTGCGGCGGAGGTGATGGTGATGCCGCGCTCGCGCTCCTGGTCCATGTAGTCGGTCGTGGTGTTACCGTCATGCACCTCGCCGATGCGGTGCGACACGCCCGTGTAGTACAGGATGCGCTCGGTGGTCGTGGTTTTGCCGGCGTCGATATGCGCCGTGATGCCAATGTTGCGCAGCTTGGCAAGCGGGTTCTCAATTGCAGTATCGGACACGGCGGACCTCCAAGCCACAGCGGGCGCTGCGGGACCCCTGCCCCGCGCGCCAGGCCATGCACCCGCGCCAAACGGATGGCGGGCGGACTATTCAGGCCACTTATGTGCGGGACGAAGCCGTAAAATGCAAGCTCTAGCGGCGCACCCAGCCATCCGCGCCCAGTTGCGCCCGCCCTTCCTGCACCAGCTTGGCCAGGTGCGCGATCACGTTGCGCTCCGCCGCCCGGCGCAGGCGCGGGTCAAGCTGATTATAGAGTTGGTCGGTGATGGCGCGCGACCCGCGCGGCGCTGTGCCGAGCGCGCCAAGCACCGCGGCCTCCCGCGTCAGGCGGTGGTCCAGCAACCCCTGCACGAACGGCGTCGGGTCCAGCAGCTTCGGGCCGTGGCCTGGAAGGTAGGTGCGGTCGTCGCGCGCCAACAGCCGTCGCAGGCTGCTGATGTAGGCTGCCATGTCACCTCCCGGCGGGCTGACCACGCTGCTGGACCAGCCCATCACGTGGTCCGCGCTGAACAGCACACCGTCCGGGCCGGCGAAACACAGGTGGTCGGACGCATGGCCCGGCGTGTGCAACGCGGTCCACTCGCCCACGCGGCCACCGTCCTGCAAGCCGATGTCCGGCGTGAAGCCGGGCACATCGGGGTCGTGCCAGGCGTATACCGGCGCCCCGGTCATGGCCCGCAACGCGGCCGTGGCGCCAAGGTGGTCGTGGTGGGTGTGGCTCAGCACGATGCGCGCGACCCGGCTGGCGGCAGCGATCACGGCCGCGACATGCGCCGGGTCGTCCGGACCTGGATCGAGCACGATAATCCCATCCGGACCATCGATCAGGTAGGTGTTGGTGCCCCAATAGGTCATGGAGCCGGGATTGCCGGCCACCACGCGCCGGATGCCGGCGTGCACCGTTTGCGCAATGCCGCGCGGCGGCTCGGGCTCGGTTAGGAAACTCACCATGTTCGCACCCAGGGCCGCTTGCCGCGCGGACTGTTCCTGTGGCCCAGGTTAGGCAAACTGGCTCTCGTTGCTCTGCGCCGGACGCGGTTGGATGGCGGGCAACGCGGCCACGCCGGTGATCTCAACGCGCCAGGCCGGGTTCGCCAGCCGCGCCTCGATGGTCATGCGCGCCGGTTTGTGCGCGGGATCGACCCAGGCGTCCCAGGCGCGGTTCATGGCCGCAAAGTCCCCGAGGTCGGCCAACACGATCTGCACGCTCAGCAGGTGCTGCTTGTCGGTGCCGGAGTCGGCCAGCAGCCGGTCGATTTGGCGCAGCACGTCGAGCGTCTGGCCGAAGGCGTCCGCCGACGCGTCGTCCGCGACCTGCCCAGCCAGGTACACCGTGCCGCCATGGATGACGGCGCCGGACAAACGGGCCTCGGGCGCCAAGCGGCGGATGTGCATCATGCAAGGTTCTCCAGCGGGTTCGTGAGCGCGTCCGGCGTCACGTCCTACGCTAGCGCGCCACCTGCGGCATGGAAACCACACAAGCGAGAAACGCATCCAATGAACTGCTTAGAGCTTGCTTCTCTGCCGGAACATCAGCCAGGTTCCTTGGCTATGGCCCTGTCCCTCATCCCGTCCGAGCCTCCCTTCACCCCCCTCGCCACCGAACGGCTGCTGCTCCGTCCGCTGGCGCCGGAGGATGCCATCGAGGTGCACCGCCTGGTGAACGACTGGGCCGTGGTGCGGATGTTGTCCCGCCTGCCGTTCCCCTACCCCAGCGCGCTGACGGACACTTGGATCGCCTCGACGGCGCAGCAGATCGCGGCCGGAACTGGCTACCACCTCGCCATCACCGGGGAGGACGCCGGGCGGGAGATGGTCGTGGGCTGCATCGGGCTGCGGCTGGACCTGAAACCGCGGGTGGGCAGCCTCGGCTACTGGGTGGGACGGCGGTTCTGGGGCCACGGCGTCGCGTCGGAGGCGGCGGGGCGAGTCGCGCGGTGGGCGCTGGCGAACCTCGACCTGGACCGGCTTGAGGCGCACGTAGCGGTGGACAACCCGGCCTCGGCGGCGGTGCTGCGGCGGATCGGCTTCCGCGAGGTCGGCGCCGGGCGGGAGCGGTTCCTGGCGCGCGGCGGCGAGCACCCGGTGCTGCGCTTCGAGGCAACGCGGGAGGACCTGTTTCCGAACGCAGCGCCCCCCGGCGCCACAGCCACGGTAGTGCATCAGTTGCCGCAGCAAGACGGAGCGCCGAAGCCGACGCAGGCCGGGTCGAAGCCGCTGGTGCTGGTGGCGGCGTGCGCGTTGATCGACGTGGACGGCCGGGTGTTGCTGGCGCGGCGGCCGGAAGGCAAGCCGATGGCCGGGCTGTGGGAGTTCCCCGGCGGTAAGCTCAACCCGGGCGAAACCCCCGAGGCCGCGCTGATCCGCGAGTTGCGGGAGGAACTCGGCATCGACGTGGCTGAAAGCTGCCTGGCGGCGTTCGCGTTCGCGTCGCACGCCTACGAGCGGTTCCACCTGTTGATGCCGCTGTATCTTTGCCGCCGCTGGTCTGGGCAGCCGGCTGGGCGGGAGGGGCAGGCGCTGGCTTGGGTCCGGCCGGAGCGCCTGGCGGACTACCCGGTGCCGCCGGCGGACAAGCCGCTACTCCCTTTGTTAAGGGATTTCCTGTAATCTTCCGCGCATGAGCAATCCGACGGCGTGCCTTCTGGTGATCGGCAACGAGGTCCTGTCCGGCCGGACCCAGGACGCCAACATCAAGTTCATCGCGACCGGGCTGGGCCAGATTGGCATTCCGCTGCGGGAGGTGCGCGTGATCCCGGACGTCGCCGAGACCATCATATCCCACGTCAACGAGTGCCGCGCGCGGTTCGACCACGTGTTCACCACTGGCGGCATCGGCCCGACGCACGACGACATCACCAGCGAGTGCGTGGCCGCGGCGTTCGGCGTGCCGTGGGAGCCGCATCCGGAGGCCTGGGCGCGCATGGAGCAGTATTATGCGCAGCAGCCCGGCGGCGTCGCGGACTTCAACCCGGCGCGGCAGCGCATGGCGACGATGCCGCGCGGGGCGACGCTGATTGAGAACGCGGTCTCGATTGCCCCGGGGTTCACCATCGGCAACGTGCACGTGATGGCCGGCGTGCCGCGCATCATGCAGGGCATGTTCGCCACCTTGGCGCCGACGTTGCAAGGGGGCCAGCCGGTTGAGAGCCGGGCGGTGTATGCCATCGGCTTGCTGGAGGGCGCCATCGCCGAGACGCTAGGCGCCATCCAGGAGCGGTATCCCGAGGTGGACCTGGGCAGCTACCCGTTCTACCGGGCCGAAGGGGGCGGCGTGGCCCTGGTGGCGAAGGGAACCGACCCGGCACAGCTCCAAGCGTGCATCGATGAGGTGACCGCGCTGATACAGGCGCAAGGCAAGCACCCTGTCGCCGGCGAACCAGCTCCCTGAAAATTACGGCATTAGAGTATTTTCTTACTGTGCGGCAGCGCTTTTAAGAAACTCAGTTGCTTTTTTCCGCGACGCATTGCGCGCTGGAAGAAGAATGTCCCATTGCACCAGGAACTCTGGGGAGCACTGGGTCATGTCCACCGAACAACCGCCTACCGTCGCCGCCACCGCCGGCCCGTCGGCTGACTGGGCCGCGACGCTGGTCGCGGGCGCGCTGGCCGCGCTGGCGATGGCTGGCCTGCTGCCCGTGATCCCCTGGTAGCCATGAGCGGCGCAATCCTCGGCGCGCGTTCGGCGCCACTGTTGCAGCGGGCGTTGGCGGTGCTGCCGGGACTGGGCCTGCTGTTCGCGGTGGGCTACGCGGGCAAGCTGACCGAGCAGGCCATCAACGCCTGGGGCCGCGCGCACGCGGTCGCGGTGCCCAACATCGAGTACGTGCTGTGGGCTATCCTGTACGGCCTGCTGATCACCAACCTGTTCGGCGTGCCGCGCATCTTCCGCGCGGGCGTGGCGACTTACGAGTTCTGGCTCAAGCTCGGCATCGTGCTGCTGGGCGTGCGCTTCCTGCTGGGCGACGTGCTTCGGTTGGGCGGCGGGTCGCTGTTCCTGGTGGCGCTCGAGCTGGCAGCGTCCATCGGCATCATGACCTGGCTCGGCACCCGGTTCGGGCTGCGTCCGAAGCTCGTGAGCCTGTTGGCAATCGGTTCCAGCATCTGCGGCGTGTCCGCCATCATCGCCGCCCGCGGCGCGATCCGGGCGCGGGACGAGGACGTGTCGCTCGCCATCGCCGCCATCCTGCTGCTGGGCGCCGGCAGCCTGGTGATCTTTCCCGCCGTCGGTCATTTTGTTGGCATGAGCGACCAGGCGTTCGGCCTTTGGGTCGGCTTGGCAATCGACAACACCGCCGAGGCTGCCGCGGCCGGGGCGCTGTTTTCGGACGAGGCCGCCCGCTACGCGGTGCTGACCAAGACCACGCGCAACGCCACGATTGGCTTCGTGGTGCTGGGCTATGCGCTGTACTGGGCGTCCCGCGGCGAGGGCGAGCGGATTGGCAACAAGGCGGCGTTCCTGTGGGCCAAGTTCCCGAAGTTCGTGCTGGGTTTCCTGCTGGTCTCGTTGCTGGCGACCTTGGGCGCGTTCTCGAAACCCGAGGCTGCCGGACTAGCCGCACTGTCGCGCTGGGCGTTCCTGCTGACGTTCGCGGGCGTGGGACTGTCCACTGACCTGCGCGCGTTGCAGTCGCTTGGCTGGCGTCCCCTGGCCGTTGCCGTGGCCGGCATGACAGCAATCGCCGTGCTGACGTTCGTTGCTGTGGTCGGGGCGGAGGGACTTGGGATGATCTGAGGTCAGATGCGCCGGACCGGCAGGGACCAGGCCAGGAACAAGCCGGTCACGGCGAAGCACGCGATCATGCTGAACGCCGCGCTGAACGCGCCGGCGATCTCGGTGGCCACGACGGCGCGGCGGTCCGGCGCCAACGTGTCGAGCACGGCCGGGCCGCGCTGCACGACCTCGGCGAACAAGGCCGCGACGCCGGCGTCATGGGCGGCGAGGACGGCGAACAGCACAGCGCCGACCAGGGCGGTGCCGAGCGCCGCGCCGATTGAGCGCGAGAACTGCACCGAGGCGCTGGCCGCCCCGAGGTTCTTCGGCCCTGCCACCATCTGCACCGTCGTTTGCACCACCGGCATCGTGGTGCCGAGCGACATCGACAGGGTGATGAACACCAGCGGCAGCCAATCCGTCGGCACCCATGCCGCGCCGAATGCCAGCACCAGCAAGCTGCTGGCGACCACCGCGAGGCCATAGGACGGGAACACCGCAGTCCGGCCGGTGCGCGCGATCATGCGGCCGGTGAACAGCGCGCCGAGCGCAATCCCGGCGGTGAGCGGCAGCATGAGCAATCCGGCGCGCCCGGCCCCAACGCCGCGCACGACCTGCAGGTAGATCGGCATGAACGTGACCGAGGAGACGATGGTGGCGCCCACGCAGGCCCCCATGGCATCCGCCCGCCAGATCGCCGGCTGCCGCAGCAGGTTGACCGGGATCAACGGCTGGCTGACGCGCCGCTCCTGCCGCAGCAGCAGCCACACCGACGCGACGGCCAGCGCAATAAGCGCCAGGATGCCGGGCAACACGGGCCAGGAGATGCGCTGTGCCCGCTCCAGCGCCAGCAGCAGCGGCACCACGAAGCCCGTGAACAGCATGAGGCCGAGCCAGTCGAAGCGGATGCGCGACGCCGCCGGCCGCCGGTCCGGCAGGCGCAGTGCCAGCACGACGGCCACGACGCCGAGCGGCAGGTTGACCAAGAACACGGAGTGCCAGCCGAAGTGCTGGGTGAGCCACCCGCCCGCGACCGGGCCGAAGGTGGAGCTGACCATGAAGATGGAGGCGAGGTAGCCCTGGTAGCGCCCGCGCTCCCGCGGCGGCACCGTCTCGCCGATCAGCGCCTGCGACAGCGTCATGAGCCCGCCGCCGCCGAAGCCCTGCAGCACCCGGGCGGCCACCAAAGCCAGCAACGTGGGCGCCACGGAGCACAGCAGGGACGCCACGATGAACACCACGAGCGCCATGAACAGCAGCCGTTTCCGCCCGAGCGCGTCGCCCAGCCGGCCATAAACCGGGGCGGCGATGGTGGCGGCCATGAGGTAGGCGACCACGATCCAGGACACCCGCTCCACGTCGCCCAGCGTGCCGGCGATGGCGGGCAGCGCGGTGGCGACGATGGTCTGGTCCACCGCCGCCATGAACATCGGCAGGCAGATGGACGGGAACACCCGGAGGAACAGGCCGCGGGTGTCGGCGGTGAGGGTCGGATCGGGCGTGGCTGGGTCGGACAGCGCCGGGGCAGGAGCGGGAAGGTCAGGCATCGGATGCGGTTCCTGCGGTGGCCGGCGCGGCAACGTAGCACGGCCGCCGCAAAGGAGCATGCGCCGCGCGGGCCGGATCAGCCCGGCGCTTCGCGGCCCATCGCCAAGAACTTCTCCTGCCGCCGGGCGCGCAATGTGGGCGCGTCCAGCAGCAGCAGCGGCGCGAGTGCCGCGTGCACGGCGTCGCCGACCGCGGCCACGGCGTCGGCCGGGGCACGGTGCGCGCCGCCCACCGGCTCCGGGATGACCTGGTCCACCAGCTTCAGCGCCAGCAGGTCCGCCGCGGTCAGCCGCAACGCCTCCGCCGCCACCGCCGCCTGCGCCGCGTCGCGCCACAGGATGCTGGCGCAGCCTTCGGGCGAGATCACCGAGTAGACCGAGTGCTCCAGCATGAGCACCCGGTCCCCGGACGCGAGCGCGATGGCGCCGCCGGAGCCGCCCTCGCCGATCATGGTGGCGATGATCGGCACTGGCGCGTCGAGGCAGGCCTCGATGGAGCGGGCGATGGCCTCCGCCTGGCCGCGCGCCTCGGCGTCGATGCCGGGGAATGCACCGGCGGTGTCCACGAATGTCAGCAGCGGCAGGTTGAAGCGTCCGGCCAGCTCGATCAGGCGCCGCGCCTTGCGGTAGCCTTCCGGCCGGGCCATGCCGAAGTTGTGGCGGACGCGGGTTTCGGTATCGGACCCGCGCTCGGTTCCCAGCACCATCACGGCCCGGCCGCGGAACCGGCCAAGCCCGCCGACCACGGCCAGGTCCTCGGCAAAGGCGCGGTCCCCGGCCAGCGGGGTGAACTCGGTAATCAGCCCGTTGATGTAGGCCAGCGCGTGCGGACGCTCTGGGTGCCGCGCGACCTGGGTTTTCTGCCAGGGCGTGAGCTTGGCGTAGGTGAGGCGGAGCTGTTTCTCCACCTTGTCCGTCAGGCGCTGCACCTCGTCGGCGATGTTGATGCCGCCCGGTTCCTGGGTGCGGCTCAGCTCCTCGATGGCGCTTTCGAGCTCGGCCACGGGTTTTTCGAAGTCAAGGAAGTGACGCATGGCGCCGGGCTTAGCGCGGGGGGGCGGCCTTCGCCAGGGGGTGGTGCAGCGCCACCAGCTCCTGCAAGCGTTCGGCGAGGACGTGGGTGTAGATCTGCGTGGTCGCGATGCTGGCGTGGCCCAGCAAGGTCTGCAGGCTGCGCAGGTCCGCGCCGTGCGCCAGCATGTGGCTGGCGAAGCTGTGGCGCAGCACATGCGGGCTGACGCGCGCGGGGTCGAGGCCAACAGCCAGCGCCACCTGTTTCAGCAGCAGCGCGAAGCCCTGCCGGGTCATGGGCTGCCGCGGGTCACGGCCGGGGAACAGCCAGCGGCCCGGGCCGCTGGCGGCGCTCAGCGTGGCGGCGGCGCTCCGGGCGGCGGCGGACACCAGCACCATCCGCTGCACCCCGCCCTTGCCGCGCACGATGATGGTCTCGGCGGCGCCGCGGAACGCGTCCTGCGGCAAGGCCAGCAACTCAGAGACGCGAAGGCCGGTCGAGTACAGGATTTCGAGCGCCGCGTGCGCCACAAGGCCCGGCAACCCCGCGCGGGCGGTGCACGCGGCCAGCAGCGCGTCCACCTCCGCCTCGGTCAGGTTGCGCGGCAGGCTCGACGGCAGGCGCGGGCTGTCCAGCAACAGGCTCGGGTCGTCGGCCCGGACGCCCTCACGCAGCAGGAACCGGCAGAACCCGCGCAGGCTGGACAGGCGGCGGGCGGCGGTGCGGGCGGACACGTCGCCGTGCAGCCCGGCCATGTAGGCCGTCAGCGTGCCGGATTGCGCCGCCGCGGGCGCCTCGCCACGGGACGCGGCAAAGGCGGCGAACGCGGCAAGGTCGGCGGCGTAGGCCTCAATCGTGTTACGCGCCGCGCCGCGCTCGGCCACCAGCATCTCCAGGAACGACTCGATGTGGCGGTCCATGCGTCAGCGCGGCTGGAAATTATCGTTCGGCAGCACACGTTGCACCTGCTCGGTCCGCGGTTCCGGCGGGAACGCGCCCAGCAGCACTATTCCGACGACGACCAACAGCGCGATGGCGGCGGCGGCCACGAGTATAACCCGGCTCATAGGACCCCTTGGCCGTGAAGTTGAACCATGTGCTAGCGTCCGGGCCAATGACGCGCAACACCGCGCTCGGCTTGCCCGAGCTAACCGAGCCCAGCAGCCTGCAACTGACGATGCCCGCGTCGGTCGCCGGGCGCAGCATCGTGCTGATTGGCCTGATGGGCGCGGGCAAGACCAGCATCGGCCGGCGGCTGGCAGCCCGGCTCGGCCTGCTGTTCCGCGACGCCGACGCCGAGATCGAGCTGGCGGCCGGGTGCAGCATCCCCGAGCTGTTCCGGCGTTACGGCGAGCCGGACTTCCGCGACGGGGAGCGCCGGGTGATCCGGCGGCTGCTGGCCGGGGACCCGCTGGTGCTCGCGACCGGCGGCGGCGCCTACATGGACCCACAAACGCGCGCCACCATCCGGACAGATGCGGTGTCGGTTTGGCTGCGGGTCAAGCTGCCGACCCTGGTGCGCCGGGTAAGCAGCCGCAGCAACCGTCCGCTGTTGCAGGACGGCGACCCGGCCGAGATCCTGGCGCGCCTGATGCGGGACCGGCACCCCGTCTATGCGGAGGCGGACGTGGTGGTGGATTGCGGGGACGAGCCGCCGGACACGACCACGACGAAGGTGCTGCGTGCGCTGGAGGCGTGGCAGCCCCCGCGCCGGCTCGCGGTGTCGCTGGCGTCCACTGGCTACGACGTGGTGATCGGCGCCAACCTGCTGGCCCGGGCGGGCGCGTTGCTGGCACCGGTGCTGCAGCAGAAGCGCGTGGTGGTGGTGACGGACCAGACAGTGGCGGGCCTGCACCTCCCGGCGCTGCTGGACGGGCTGGCGCAGACCGGCGTCGCCACGCAGTCCATCGTGGTCCCACCCGGCGAGGCGTCCAAAAGCCTGGAGGGCTACCAGACCGTGGTCGAGGGCCTGCTGGACGCCGGCGTGGAGCGGCGCACGTCGGTGGTGGCGCTGGGCGGCGGCGTGGTGGGGGACCTGGCCGGGTTCGCGGCGGCGACCACGCTGCGCGGCCTGCCGTTCATCCAAATACCGACCACGCTGCTGAGCCAGGTGGACAGCAGCGTCGGCGGCAAGACTGGCATCAACACGCGGCACGGCAAGAACCTGCTGGGCGCGTTCCACCAGCCACGGATCGTGCTGGCGGACACCGGCGTGCTCGGGACGTTGCCGGAACGGGAGCTGCGGGCGGGCTACGCGGAGGTGGCGAAGGCCGGGCTGATCGGCGACGCAGCGTTTTTCGAATGGTGCGAGGCGCATGGCCCGGCGCTGGCGGGCGGCGACCAGGACATCCAGGCCGAGGCGGTGATGCGCGCCTGCGCCTTCAAGGCCGCCGTGGTCGGCGAGGACGAGCGGGAGGAGCGCTCCAGCGACGGGCGCGCCCTGTTGAACCTGGGGCACACGTTTGGCCACGCGCTGGAGGCGGAGGTCGGCTATAGCGGCGCGCTGCTGCACGGTGAGGCAGTGGCGATTGGGCTTGGCCTGGCGTTCCGGCTGTCGGCGCGGCTGGGCCTGTGCGCCGACGCGGACGCCGCGCGGGTGTCGGACCACCTTGCGATGATGGGCCTGCCGAGCGAGCCTGGGATGCTGAACCGGCGCTTCTCCGCCGCGCGGCTGATTGCGCATATGCGGCGGGACAAAAAGATGCGCGACGGTGCGCTGCACTTCGTGCTGGTGCGCGGCATCGGCCAGGCGTTCACGACATCCGACGTGCCGGAGGCGGCGGTGCTGGACCTGCTGCGGTCCGAGGGGTGCGAGGCGTGACCGGCCGCTAGCGCAGAAGCTCAAGGACGGCCCGCGCGAAGGTTTCCGGCGCTTCCTGCGGCAGGTTGTGCCCAGCGCCTAGCACGACCTCCCGCCGGCAAGGGCCAGTAAAAGACCCGTGCAGATCGGGCGTGATGGGCGGAGCCACGCCGTCATCGGTGCCGTGCAGCACCACGGTCGGCGTCGCGATTGGCGGCTGCGCGGCGAGGCGGCGTTCCAACCCTTCGAGTGCCGGGTCGCCGGGCGCCAAGGTAAAGCGGTGGCGATACGAGTGGATGACGACCTCCACGAAATCCGGGTTGTCGAACGAGGCGGCCGAGCGCTCGAACGTCGCGTCGTCGAACGGCCAGGTCGGCGACCACAAGCGCCACAACAGCCGGCACAGGCCGCGCCGGTCCGCCTGCAACCCAGCCCGGCCACGGTCCGAGTGGAACAAGTACTGATACCAGTACCGATACTCCTGCTCTGGCGAGAGCGGCACGCCCGAGGCGGCGATGTCCTGGATGTTGTATCCGTCCAGGCTGACTAGGCCCGCTACTCGCTCCGGCCATAGCGCCGCCGCCACGCAGGCCGCACGGCCGCCCCAGTCATACCCGGCCAACACTGCCCTCGGCAAAGCCAGAGCATCCATCAGCGCCAGCAAATCCGCGCCGAGCGCCGCCTGCTGTCCGAAGCGCGGCGTGTGCGGGTGCAGGCGAGTGGGGCCGAAACCGCGCAAATAGGGCACGATCACCCGGAATCCGGCCGCGGCCAGCGCCGGCGCCACCGCGTCATAGGCGCAAACGTCGTAGGGGAAGCCGTGCAACAGGATGGCGGCCGGAGCGTCTGGCTGCCCATGCTCCTGGTAGGCGATGCGGAGCGCCGGCGTGTCCACGAACCTCATGGGCGCTCGGCTTGACTATTCACGCATGAGCCGAGGACGGCAGCGGAGCGGTGGCATTGTCGATCCCTCCAATCGCGCACCAAATTTTAACCTGGGTAGGCCGGCGGACGCCACTCAGCGTTCGACACGCTTTCGCGTCAAGCTGCCTGGTCAGTTGCCCGTTACTTGCACGTTTGAGCGTGTCTCAAGCGGATTTTGTCTATTCGCCGCCGTCGCAGACGACCAGAGCGGTGGCACGCTGCTTGCAGGCTCATGTGAGGCTTGACCACGGTGAGACCGTCCCCGTTCGCCATGTGTCAAATGGCCCGTTGCGCTTGGCGGGCTAGGTATTCCTGGCGACTGACCCGGCGCGAACATGCGGGCGGCCAGGCTGACGGTGCCCGGCAGCGCCTATGCAGCCCGGCGCACATACTGAAGGAGACATTGGCTTGAACGACCTGAAAACCGCCTTGGGGCTGAAAATCCGCGGCATCAAAAAAAAGAAGGGCTGGACCTGGGCCGAGGTGGCGGACAAGCTCGGCCACGCGCCGGTATGGACCTGCGCGGCCTGCCTGGGCCAGATGAGCATGACGCCGGAGACCGCCGAAAAGGCCGGCGTGTTGTTCGATTTGTCGGAGGACGAAGTGGCGCTGCTGGCGGAAGCGCCATACCGCGGGTCCTTGCCCACGGCGGTGCCGACGGACCCGCTGATCTACCGGTTCTACGAGCTAATCAGCGTCTATGGCACGACGTGGAAGGACATGATCCACGAGGAGTTCGGCGACGGGATCATGAGCGCCATCGATTTCGACATGACCCTGGAGCGGCAGCCGGACCAGAAGGGCGACCGGGTCAGGATGACGATGTCCGGGAAGTTCCTGCCTTACAAACGTTACTGACGGAGGCTGTTACAGTTCCTCGCCCAGGGCACGGCGGCGGAGGTCGCGCAGGCGGGCCTGGCCACCGGGAGTGCGGGGGTTGAGTTCCAGCAGCTTCTGCCAGGCCGCCAGCGCACCGTTCCAGTCCTTGCCAGACTCGGCCAGGCTGGACAGGTCCTGCAACGCCGGGAAGTAGCGGGGCTCGCGCCGCAGCACCTCCTGGATGTCGCGCACGGCGCCGGCCGGGTCGCCGAGGCGGAGACGCGCCTGGGCACGGCCGCGCCAGCCTTCCAGCAAATCCGGGTCGAGGTCGAGCGCCGCGTCGAACGTGTCCACCGCGTCTCCGGATGCGCCCTCGTTCAACTCCCGCACGCCACGAACCAGCAACAGGCGCAGCACTGGGCTGGCGGTCTCGGTCCACAGCACACGAACCTGCGACTCCAGTGCGGCGGCGGCCTCCTCGCTGGGTGCGGCGCGGAGGCCGTTCAACATGCTGTCCAACTGCGCCTTGCGGTCCGGCGCCTGCGCGAAGGCTGTGCCGGAAAGCAGCAGCAGCGCCAGCAGGACCGGGCGCATCGTCAGGCGGGAACGGCGGCGGGACGTGGGCCGCCGGCCATCCAGTCCAGCAACTCGACCGTGTGGACGATGGGCGTCTCGCCCGCGAGCTGGGTGATGCAGCCGATGTTGCCGGCGGCGATCAGGTCCGGCTTGAGCCGGGCGATGTTGGCGAGCTTGCGCTCGCGGAGCCGTCCGGCGATCTCCGGCTGCACCAAGTTGTAGGTGCCGGCGGACCCGCAGCATAGGTGGCTTTCGATAGGCTCCATCACTGCGAAGCCAGCCCGCTTCAGCAATACTTTAGGCTCGTTCTTGATCTGCTGGCCATGTTGCAGGCTGCAGGCCGAATGGTAGGCGACGCGCAGGTTGGGCGCGGGCCGGACCGGCGAGTAGTCGAGCGTGGTCAGGTACTCGCTGATATCCATCGCCAACGCGGACACCCGCTCGGCTTTCTCCTTCCACTCGGCAGGCTCCGAGCGGAACATGAAGCCGTAATCCTTGACCGTGGTGCCGCAGCCGCTGGTGTTAATTAGGATGGCGTCCAGGCCGCCCGCCTCCAGCTCACGGGTCCAGCCGGCGATGTTGGCGCGGGCGCTGGCCATGGCCGGGTCGTGGCGGCCCATGTGGTGGGTCAGCGCGCCGCAACAGCCGACGCCGCGGGCGATCACCACCTCGATGCCCATGCGGGTCAGCAGGCGGATGGTGGCCTCGTTGATGCTGGGCGCCAGCACGGTCTGCGCGCAGCCGGCCAGCAGCGCGACCCGGCCGCGGCGGCTGGTCTCGGCGGCGTGCACCTGCGGCGCCTGCATCGGGCTGACAGCCGGCAGCGAGCGCGGGGCCAGGTCCAGCATGGCGCGCACCCGGGTGGCGGGCACCGACTGGCCCGGCACCAGCGCGCGCAGCGGCTTCATCACCCGGGCACCCATAAGCGCCAGGCGGAACAGGCCCGGCCGCGGCAGCACCGCCTGCAGCACGTTGCGCATCAGCCGTTCGTGCCAGGGGCGGGTGTAGGTGTTCTCGATGTACTCACGGGCGTGGTCCACCAGGTGCATGTAGTTCACGCCCGAGGGACAGGTGCTCATGCATGCCAGACAGGACAGGCAGCGGTCCACGTGGCGCACCACCTCCTCGGTGGCGGGACGGCCGCTCTCGAGCATGTCCTTGATGAGGTAGATGCGGCCGCGCGGGCTGTCCAACTCGTCGCCCAGCAGCACGAACGTGGGACAGGTCGCGGTGCACATGCCGCAGTGCACGCAGGTGCGGAGAACCTGGTTGCTGCTGAGGGTCGCGGGGTCTTTGAGCTGTTCGGCGGTGAAGTTGGTTTGCATGGGTGCCTACAGGCCGGCGTAGAGGCGGCCAGGGTTGAGGATGCCGGCTGGGTCGAGCGCAGCCTTGACGCGGCGGGTGATGCGGGCGAGCGGTTCGGCCTCGGGCGGGACGACGCGGATGGCGGCGCGCACCGGCTCCGGCGCGCGCAGCACGGTCCAGGTGCCCTGCCCGGCTGCGGCGGCGACTGCGTCGTGCAACGCAGGCGGACCCGCCACCCATACCAGGCCGCCGCCCCAATCGAGAAAGCCACGCGCGCCGGCGGCCTCGATGGCGTGCAGCGCCGCCGGACCGGCAGAAGGACGCACCGACAGGCGCCATACCGCGTCCGAAGGCTCGGCACGCAGTGGCACGGCGTCGCGGATGGCGCGCCAGGCTGCCCGGCTCGCGGCGTCGTCCAGTACCTGCGTTGCGCCATATGGGGCCAGGTCCGTGACCAGGCGTCCCAGGCGGTAGTGCACGCTGGCGGTGAAGTCTTCGATGCGAACCAGCGTCACCGACCCCTGCCCGGCCAGCGCCGGCACTCGGTCCGCCGCCTCGGCCGGCAGCCATGCCGCGCCGGACACGCCGTAGGGGGAGCCGAGCGCCGCCGACAGCGCAGCCACGCCACGCACCGGGTCAAGGCCGGGCATTAACAACGAGCCGGTCAACTCGGCGGCGGGCAGCACCTTAAGCGTAACCTCGGTGATGACGCCGAGCGTGCCGTGGCTGCCGGACAGCAGCTTGCACAGGTCGAGGCCGGTCACGTTTTTCAAGACGCGCCCACCAGCCCGGATCAGCTCGCCGGCGCCGTTCACGAAGCGCAGGCCCATCACGTGGTCCCGCGTCGCCCCCCACGCGACCCGGCGCGGGCCGGACAGGTTGGTCGCCACCACGCCGCCAATGGTCTGCACCCCCTCGCCCAACAGGCCCGACAGATCCGGCGGCTCGGAAATCAGCCACTGGCCGCCTTCCGCAAGCTTCGCCTCCAGGTCCGGGATGGTCGTGCCGGCGCGGGCGGAGACAATCAGCTCCTGGGGCGCATGCAGGGTCACGCCGGTCAGGTTGCGGGTGGACAAGCTGCGCGCGGCCTGGACCGGACGGAGCATGCCGCGCTTGGTGCCGCGCCCTTCGATCAGCAGCGGCTCGCCAGACCGGTTCGCGGCCAGAATCGCCTCGATAATCCCAGCCTCGTCCGCGGGTGCCGCGCTGCCGTCAAGCGGCAACTGGCAGTTCCTTAAGAGGAAAAACCTTGCCCGGGTTCAGCAACCATTCCGGGTCGAACGCGGACTTGATGCGGCGCTGCTGCTCAAGCTCGATGCCGGTGAACTGCACGGGCATCAGGTCGCGCTTCTCGACGCCCACGCCGTGCTCGCCGGTCAGGCAGCCGCCGACCTCGACGCACAGCTTGAGGATGTCGGCGCCGAACCGCTCGGCCTCCTCGAAGTTGCCCGGCAGGTTGGCGTCGAACATAATCAGCGGGTGCAGGTTGCCGTCTCCGGCGTGGAAGATGTTGGCGACCTTGAGGCCGTAGGCGTCCGACATCTCGTTGATGCGGCGCAGCACGTGAGGCAGTTGCCCGGTCGGGATGGTGCCGTCCATGCACAGGTAGTCTGGGCTGATGCGGCCCACGGCGCCGAACGCGCCCTTGCGGCCCTTCCAGATCGCGACGCTCTCCTCGGCCGACTGGCTGACGCGCAAGCTCAGCGGCTTGAACGGCTCGCACAGCGCGGCGATGCGGGACAGCAAGTCGTCTTGCTCCGCGACGCTGCCCTCAACCTCGATAATCAACAACGCCTCGGCGTCCAAGGGATAGCCGGCGTGGGCGAACGCCTCGCAGGCGTGGATGGCCGGGCGGTCCATGTACTCGAGCGCCACGGGAATAATGCCGGAGCCGATAATAGCGTCCACCGCGCGGCCAGCGGTCTCGTTCGCGTCGAACGCCACCAGCATGGCCCGCTGCCCCTCGGGCGCGCGCAGGATGCGCACCGTGACTTCGGTCACCATCGCCAACATGCCCTCGCTGCCGGTCATAAGGCCGAGCCAGTCGTAGCCGGCGGCGTCCAAATGCGCGCCGCCGATGTCGAGGATATCGCCCTCAATGGTGACGATGCGCAGGCCCAGCAGGTTGTTGGCCGTGACGCCGTACTTCAGGCAGTGCGCGCCGCCGGAGTTCATGCCGACGTTGCCGCCGATCATGCACGCAAGCTGGCTGCTCGGGTCGGGCGCATAAAAGAAGCCCGCGTCCTGCACGGCCTGGGTGATGCCGATGTTGGTGACGCCGGCCTGCACGGTGGCGGCCCGGTCGGCGTAGTCGATGTCGAGGATGGCGCTCATGCGCATCAGCCCCACGACGACGCTATCCGCCAACGGCAGCGCGCCGCCCGCCAGGCTGGTGCCTGCGCCGCGCGGGATCACGCGAACGCCATTCTGGTGGCAGAACCGCAACACGGCCGCGACCTGTTCCGTGGTCTCTGGAAGCACAACCGCGAGCGGGACCTGGCGGTAGGCCGGCAAGCCATCGGTCTCATACGGCTTGAGGCGCAACGCCTCGGTGATAAGGCCAGAGGCCGGCACAAGGGCACTAAGCCCGGCCACGATCTCATCGCGGCGCGCCATCACGTCGGCCTTGGGCAGCAGTTGCTGGATCATCGGACGGCTCCCGGTTGTTCCAAGCAAGATGGAGTCGGTTGCGCTCGGCGGCAAGCCTCCGGGGAAGTCTCCGCGGCGGAGGCTTAGCCCTGGCGGGCCTTCATGCGAGGGTTCTTCTTATTGATGACGTAAACCCGGCCATGCCGACGCACGACGCGGCAGTTCTTGTCGCGGACTTTGGCCGACTTCAGGCTGTTGCGAATCTTCATGGAACGACCTTTTGCGGCGCAGAAGCGCCTTCGGAACGGGTGCGAAGCGGAGGCGGGTGGTTACGCGAGGGTGGGCGGGAGTGTCAAGGTTCGGGTCAAAAACCGGTCAAAGCTATGTCAAGCGCTCGCACCAGCGCGTCTTGTTGCATAGCAACCGTTCCGACAAGGGGACTCATCTCGCGCTGTGTCAACGTGGCTAACGCGTGAGCGACGAAGACGTAAGTCTCGCCGTTGACCTCAACCACCGGGTTCAGTTCGGAGATCAACGGCTTCAACTGGTTGAGAGCCAGCAATGGCGCCACGATCCTCGTGGTTACCTTATTGGAAGTATGATCTGACTGAACATTCACTACCAAGCCAGCGCCGTCACGCAGGGCGTGAACATCAAATCGGGGCACCCGCTCAGAACTTGCGGAATTGAGCGAGCGGAATGCCGTGGTGCTCTACATGTGCGTTCCAAGCCGCGAAGCCTGCTTCATTGCGAAGCTGCCAGGCCTTGGCATCTGCTTCGGCGACCTCCGCAGCTAGACTGCG
Organism: uncultured Acetobacteraceae bacterium; assembly: GCA_964242575.1. Classification (GTDB taxonomy): domain Bacteria; phylum Pseudomonadota; class Alphaproteobacteria; order Acetobacterales; family Acetobacteraceae; genus JANPPS01. The sequence goes on from CAXTCN010000029.1 coordinate 39,277, forward strand.
CTCGACCAGGTCGGACACGTTGATGCCCAGTGCGTCGACGGCATCCAGCAACGCCCCGCGGACCGAGATTTTGACCGGCCGCCGATCCAAATCGTTCATGCTGAAAACTCCGTTAAGACATATCGCGCCACCACGTCCCCCAATACGCTAGGCTGGTGCCGATGTTGCGGTCCGGCCGGGATATGCAGCATGTCGCCGGGGCCGGCCTCCACCGTATGGTCCTCGAAGCGGTAGCACAGCCGGCCCTCCAGCACGAACACGCTGTGCCCGGTTTCGCACCAGTGGCCGTCTGCCGGGCCGGGGGCGCGTTCTTGATAGCGGAGCGCGACGCCGAACGGGGTTATGGCCTCCCGCACTTGCAGGCCCGGCGCTGCCGGCAACAGCGGATGATCGGCGGCGCGGAACAGGTAGGGGCTTTGAACCATAGGCGCAGGATACCCTAAGCCAGCTTGACCGCGCCACCGATGCGGTTGATGTGGCGGGCTTGGAGAACAGCCCGATGAAAAATGGCGCGACCTGGATTGCATTCCTGCTGATGTGCTTCGCGGTGGTCGGGCTGACCGGGCTGTTCGGCACCTATGCGCCGCAAATTCCACTGGAGCGCGCGCTGGCGCGATCCGCTGTGCTGGACCAAGCGCTGCTGGCCGGCCAGGCGCCGGACGCGACCGCGCGGCTGGAGGCGCTGCGGCCGGCGCTCGGCGCCAGTGCGGACCTCATTGTGTCCGGCCCAGGCGACATCATCGAGCGGGTGACGGCGGCGCGCGCGGTAATGCTGTCGGAACAGCGGCGGGAGGCCCGCAGCGTGACCCGGCGCACGCGGATCATGGTGGGCACGATAACCCTGCTGGGCGGGATGTTCGGTGCCGGGGTCATGCTGTTCGCGGTCAAGCAGTCGCATCGCTGAACCGGCTCAGTCCTCTTGCTCCGGCTCCTTCTTTTGTTGTTCCGCGGTCACGCTCAAGCGCTGGAACACGCCGAGGCCCACGATCATCAGGACGCCCGCCAGCAGCAGCAGGGTGGGATAGAGCATATCCGACGCCTGTTTCTTTGAGACCTGGAACACGATCACCAGCGCCTCAAGGAACACGGCGATGGCAATGGTCGAGATGAACTTCGTCAGGCTGCGCCGCGCCTCGGCGGCGTCGCGGAGCTCACGGCCGCGCAGCACTTCTTCCTCCAGCAAGTACTTGGCCACGTCGAACACGGCGATGGCGACAATCACGTAGCCCACCGCGTCCAGCAACCCGGTGGCGATGCTCGCCTGATCGGACCGGAATACCTCGCGCAGGTGCCAGATGTTGTAGCCGATCAACGCGAGCGCCAGGCCCATCAGAATAACGCTGACCAGCACAAACAGCCCGCGGGACACCAGGTCGATGGCGTGGTTCATGGGCGGGCCGCCAGCAAGGGCGCCAGCACGTCCGAAACTCCAGTAATCAGCACTTGCACCCCAATGCAGAACAGCATGAACGCGGATAGGCGGCTGACGGTTCGGCTGCCGTTGCGGCCCAGCATCTCCGAAAGCCGGTCCGCGTAGGCGTAGGTCAGGCCGATTGCCACGGCCATGACGGCAGCGGCGAGGCCCAGGCCGGCTTGGAACAACACCCAATCCCGGCCGATCGGCGGGTGCGCGGCGCCGAGCGCCACCGACACCGCGATCGTGCCCGGCCCGGTGGTGAACGGCAGGGTCAATGGAAAGAACGCCACGTCGTCGGCGCCGCCCGCCTCCGACGCCTGCTGCTGCTTACGGTCCTCCCGGCGTTCCGGCGCGCCCAGCAGCTCCCACGCGAACAGCGACAGGATAATGCCGCCAGCGATGCGCAGCGCGGCTAACGAGATGCCGAACACCGCCAGCACGTAGGACCCGCCCCACAACGCCACCAGCATGACCAGCAGCGAGTACAAACCGACGCGACGCGCCAGGGCGACCCGCTCGTCATGGGTGCGGTCGGCGGTGGCCTCACGGAAGATGAACGCGCCGGCGATGGGGTTCACGATGCTGAACAGCGCCGGGAAGCCCAGCAGGAATGCCGCCAGCACCTATCTTTTCCGGCGCAGCGGCAGGTTGGTGCGATACACCACGCGCTTCAGGGCGAACGCGCTTTCGACCCCGCGCACGCCGGGGATACGGGTAAGCCGGGTGCGCAGGAACTCCTCATAGGCGCCAAGGTCCGGGGCCACGACGCGCAGCAGGTAGTCGCTGGCACCGGACATGACGTAGCACTCCATGACCTCCGGCAGGTCGGCGACGGCCTGTTCGAAGGCGGCCAGGTGGTCGTCGGTCTGGGCTTGCAGGCGCACCGAGACGAACACGCTGACCGGCAGGCCCACGCGGTCCTGGTCCAGCAAGGCCACGTAGCGGCGGATGATGCCGCCCTCCTCCAGCAGTTTCTGCCGGCGGTGCGCGGGGCTGGCGGACAGGCCGGCGACGTCGGCGAGCTCGCCGCTGGTGGCGCGGCCGTCGCGTTGCAGGTGGTCGAGGATGCTGAGGTCAATCCGGTCCAGGCGCATTTCGGTGGGCAATCCTCCTATATTGCAGTGCAGCATTGGCAGGATTTGCCACTTCTTGCCAAAAGCTACCCGAACTATGACAGCACTTGCCACCTATTTTTGCGCTAAGCTCTGGGCATCGGAGGACCCGCCCATGGACGTTGGCTTCGCTCCCACGACGCTTGAAAGCCGCTTTACCGAACTGGACCAGCCGGTGCTGCTATCTGGCGTCCAGGCGCTGGTGCGGATGCTGCTGGAACAGTCGCGGCTGGACCGGATGGCCGGCCTCCATACCGGCGGCCTGGTGTCCGGGTACCGAGGGTCGCCGCTGGGCGGGCTGGACCAGGAGCTATGGCGGCGCGAGGCGCTGCTGTCGGCTGCGGGAGTGCGGTTCCAGCCCGGCCTGAACGAGGACCTGGCGGCCACCATGCTGTGGGGCGCGCAGCAGATCGACACATTCCCCGGCAAGCGCGTCGATGGCGTGTTCGGCATGTGGTACGGCAAGGGACCCGGCGTGGACCGCAGCGCCGATGCGCTGCGCTGCGCCAACATGATCGGCACCGCGGCGCATGGCGGCGTGCTGGCGGTGTCCGGCGACGACCACGCTGCGCACTCCAGCGTGTTCCCGCACCAGACGGACCAGGTGTTCGAGGCGGTGATGATCCCGGTGCTGGCGCCGGCGGACGCGGGGGAAATCCTGGATTTGGGGTTGGCCGGGCTGGCGATGTCGCGGTACGCCGGGTTGTGGGTGGCGCTGAAGACCATCGCGGAGACTGCGGAACAGGCGGCGGTGACGGTCGTGCCGAGCCGGCACCCCTTCGTGCGGCCGGACCTCGTGCTGCCGCCGCATGGCTTGAACCTCGACCCTGGCCTGCCCTGGCCGGCGGAGCGGGCGCAGCTTGAGCGGCGGATGCTGGACGAGCGGCTGCCGGCGGCGCGGGCGTGGGCGCGGGCGAACCGGCTGGACCGACTGGTGCACGGGTCCGCCGACGCGCCAATCGGCATCGTGACGGTGGGCAAGGCGCACCACGACGCGATGCACGCGCTGCGGGCGCTCGGCCTGGACGGGTCGCCGTTGGTCGCGGTCTATAAGGTGGCGATGGTCTGGCCGATTGAGACGGACGGCCTGCGCGAGTTCGCCGCCGGCAAGCGGGCGCTGCTAGTGGTCGAGGAGAAGCGGTCGCTGGTGGAGATGCAGCTGCGCGACGCGCTGTACAACCTGCCCGGCGACGCGCGGCCAGCCGTAGAGGGCAAGCGGGACCTCGCCGGCGCAGCGCTGTTGCCCGGGACGATGGAACTGTCGCCCGAGCTGGTGGCGGTGGCGCTGCGGCGGTTCCTGGGCGCGCAAGGCATGGAGGTCACGGACCGCGTGGCCGCGCCCATACGGGAACGGACGCCGGGCCTTATCGCGCGCGGGCCGATGTTCTGCGCGGGCTGCCCGCACAACACCAGCACGGTGCTGCCGGACGGCAGCCACGCCATGGCGGGCATTGGCTGCCACACCATGGCGCTCACGACCAGCGACGCCACGCGCACCTTCAGCCAAATGGGGGGCGAGGGCGTGCCGTGGGTTGGGCTGGAGCACTTCACCGAGCTGCCGCACATGTTCGCCAACATGGGGGACGGCACGTATCAGCACTCCGGCCTGTTGGCGATCCGGCAGGCGGTCGCGGCGGGCACGCATATTACCTATAAAGTTCTCTACAACGACGCCGTGGCGATGACCGGCGGCCAGCCGGCTGAGGGCGGACCGACGGTGCTGAGCATTGCGGCACAGTTGGCGGCGGAGAATGTTGGGCTGATCGCCGTGGTGGCGGACGACGAGGCGCGGCTGCCGGCGGCGGCGTCGTTGCTGCCGCCGGGCACGCTGCGGCATGGGCGGGGCGAGCTGGACGCGGTGCAGCGGCGGCTGCGGGAGTACCCGGGCGTGAGCGCCATCATCTACGACCAGGTGTGCGCGACCGAGAAGCGCCGGCGGCGCAAGCGGGGCAAGATGGCAGTGGCCGAGACCCGCGTCACCATCAACGAGCGGGTGTGCGAGAACTGCGGCGACTGCACGGCGCAGTCCAACTGCATCGCCATCGAGCCGGTGCAGACGGATTACGGACGCAAGCGGCGCATCAGCCCCACCAGTTGCAACACCGACCTGTCCTGCCTCAAGGGCTTCTGCCCGTCGTTCGTCACCACGACGTCGGACGCGCCGGTGGCGGCGGTGGACCATGAAGCCATTTGGGCGGCACGGGAGGCGGAGCTGTCCGCTGGCCTGCAGGACCCGGCGCCTGCTGCCCTACCTTGGCGCGGCATGTTCGCCGGCATCGGCGGCGGCGGCATCGTGACCTGCGGCGCGGTGGTGGCGATGGCGGCGCACCTGGAGGGGCGCCAGGTCAGCACGCTCGACTTCACCGGGCTGGCGCAGAAGAACGGCGCAGTGGTGTCGCACGTGCAGGTGGCCGACGCCGGACTGGACGTGGTGCGCATCCCGGTTGGCAGCGCGGACCTGTTGCTGGGGGCGGACCTGGCGGTGTCGGCCGGGGCGGATGTGCTGGCGCGGTGTGCGCCGGGCGCGGCGGTGATCGGCAATTTGGACCTGCAAGCCGGGGCGGCGTTCCTAAAGGAGCGGGACCTGCGGGTGGACGCGGGGCTGCACCGGCGGGTGATCGAGCGCGGCACGGACCCTGGGCGGTCCCGCTACCTCCGCGGCAGCGCTTTGGCCGAGCGGCTGTTCGGCAACGCGCAGGCGATGAACACCCTGTTGCTGGGAATCGCGTGGCAGCTTGGGCTGTTGCCGGTGGGACAGGCGGCCCTGTTGCGCGCCATCGAGCTGAACGGCACCGCGGTGGCGCTGAACCGCCGGGCCTTGCTGTGGGGCCGTATCCTGGCGGTACGGCCGGAGCTGGCGGCGGAGATTATGGCCGACCAGGCGCCAGCGTCCGATGACCTGGACGCGGTGGTTGCCCGGCGGGCGGACGAGTTGTTGCAGTACCAGGATGCGGCGCTGGCGCAGCGTTACCGCGCACTGGTGAACGCGGCGGCGGCGCGCGAGACGGCGGTGGCCGGCGCGCCAGGCCGGCTGACCCGGGCAGTGGCGGAGGGGTTCTTCCGCGCCCTGGCGATCAAGGACGAGTATGAGGTCGCGCGGTTGCACGCCGCCGCCACGTACGGCGCGAACCCGTCGTTCCACATGGCGCCGCCGCTGCTGTCCCGCACCGACCCAGCTACCGGGCGGCGGCGCAAAATCGCGGTGCCGGGCCGGATCGCGCTGCCATTGTTCCGAGTGCTGCGGCATGGCAAGGCGCTGCGCGGCACGCCGTTTGACCCGTTCGGTTGGCAGGCGGAGCGACGCATGGAGCGGCAGTTGGCTGCGGACTATGAGCGCGACGTGCGCCATGCGTTAGACGTTCTGCGGGGCGACACCCTGGAGGCTGCGGCGTCGTTGGCGGAGCTGCCGATGCACATCCGCGGCTTCGGCCCGGTGAAGGCCGCAAGCGCCGCGAGTGCCGAGCCGCAACGGGCGGCGTTGCTGGCGCAGTTGGACCGGGTGCCCGTGGCCGTCGCCGCGGAGTAGCTTGCAGGTGGCCCGCACCAGGCCAAAATGACGTGTAATTCAGAAGGGAACGCGCCATGTTGGATCATACCGACCCGAACGCACTCGTCATCGAGACCGCCCGCCGCTTCGCGCAGGAGCGGTTGGCGCCCACCGCCAGCGCGCGGGAGGCGGCTGGGCGGATTGAGCCGGAGGTCATCCAGGAACTGGGCGAAATGGGCTTCCTCGGTGCCACCAACAGCGCGGAGTGGGGCGGCAGCGAGATCGACTACGAGACGTATGCCCAGGTGATCGAGGAGATCGCCGCCGGGGACGGCTCGGTGTCCACCTTGGTAAGCGTGCACAACGCGCCGACCTGCGAAATCCTGGAGCGGTTCGGCAGCCCCGCGCAAAAGGAACAATGGTTGCGCCCGATGGCGAGCGGCCAGGTGGTGGCGAGCTTTGCGCTGACTGAGAGCGCCGCCGGGTCGGACGCAAGCGGCGTGCGGACGCGGGCGGTGCGGACCAACAGCGGCTATGTCATCAACGGGTCAAAGCAGTTCATCTCCAACGCGAGCGTCGGCAAGACCACCATCCTGTTCGCCGTGACCGACCCGGCGGCCGGTAAGAAGGGCATTAGCGCCTTCGTGGTGGCGAACGACGCGCCGGGGTTCAGCGTGGCGCGCGTGGAACACAAGCTCGGGCAGAAGGCGTCCGACAGTTGCGCCCTGAGCTTCGACGACATGCAGGTGAACGACGACCAGCGGATCGGCGCCGAGGGCGAGGGCCTGAAAATCGCGCTCAGCACGTTGGAGAGCGGCCGCATCGGCATCGCGGCGCAGAGCGTCGGCATGGCGCGGGCCGCGTTGGACTACGCGGTCCAGTATGCCAAGGAGCGCAAGCAGTTCGGCAAGCCGATCATCGAGCACCAGGCGGTGGGGTTCCGGCTGGTGGACGCCAAGACCAAGCTGGCTGCGGCGCGGGAGCTGACGCTGCGGGCGGCCCGGTTGAAGGACGCCGGGAAGCCAGCGCTGGAGGCGGCGGCGATGGCCAAGCTATTCGCGTCCGAGGCGGCGGAGAGCATCTGCACCGCGGCCATCCAAACGCTGGGCGGCTACGGCTACCTCGCCGATTACCCGGTGGAGCGCATCTACCGCGACGTGCGGGTCTGCCAAATCTACGAGGGCACGTCCGATGTGCAGCGGATCATCCTGCAACGGATGCTGTAGCCGCCCCTGATCTCACGCCGGGTCCTTTGCCTTGCCGCGCTGACCCCTGTCCGGACTGCCAGCGCCTGCCGGCTTGAACGCCGGGCGGAGGTGCCGGTGCGGGTGCGGGACGGGTTTCCCTTCGTGCCGGCGACCATCGGCGGGGTGCCCGTCACCCTGCTGCTGGACACCGGCGCACAGGGCATGTTGGTGACGCCCGAAGCTGCTCGCGCCCTGGCGCTGCCGGTTGATCCTGGGGTCACCACGCGCGTTCTCGGCACGGGCGGCGCGCATCTGGCGTCGAACGTGCTGCTGCGTGGGCTGCGCGTAGGTGGTGTCATGATTCCGGACCGCAGCACGCCGGTGTCTCCGCTTTTTGGCGTGCCGACGCTCGATCCACCGCTGGCCGGGCTGCTGGGCGCGCCGTTGCTGGCGGCCTACGACGTGGATTTGGACGTGCCCGGCGGACGCATGACGTTGTATGACCCCCAGGACTGCGCCACGCCGCCGGTGCGGGGCAGCGCGCTGCCGTTGGAGGTCACGCCTGCCGGCGAGGCGCTACTGCCGGTGATGGCGAATGGCCAAGCTCTGCTGGCGCTGCTGGATACCGGGTCCCGCGGAACCATCCTCACGGACGCGACGGCGGCACGGCTTGGGGTGCGCGGGGAGGTCGCGGCTAGCACGGCGCGCGGGATTGATGGCCAGCCGATGCCGTTGCGTTACGTGCGGCTGCGGGAGTTGCGTGTTGGCGCGGATGTCGTGGCGGACATGCCGGTTATTGTTGCGCCGGTGCAGGTTGGGCGGGGGGACATGCTGCTGGGGCTGGACTGGGTGGGGCGGCGGCGAGTTTGGATTTCCTACCGGAGCGGGCGGGTGGTGATCGGTGCGGCATTAGGCCGCTAGCGATTGCGTCATGGTGCAGGGTTCACGTCACACGCAGGGTCGAAGCAAGCTATTCGCAGCATTAACGGGATGCCAACGTCGAACCTACACCAACGGTTACGTTGAACAAACGCCTGCATTGGAAACCGGGTATCCGAAATATTAAACTTTTGATTGTGCGAGGAAAGCCGTGGAGGACAGGAGGACTCCATACATTAATACACGTAGTTTTTCTGCATCTCGCTGCAATTCCTCCCACGAGGTGTCGTTCGAAAGCGTATCTCCGTGGGCGATGTTATGACGGCGTGTCATGACATCTTCAACAAAGGCATGCCACAGTGTTTGTGGGCTTTTCTCTCCCTCGCCTCTTTTCCAATTCGGCAAGTAAGGTTCAGGAATTGGCTTAAATGGAAAGAGGTATAAATGTGACACAAGTAGAACAACATCACGACTTAGAGCGTTTTCAGCCTGACTGGACGTAGCCGCAGTGCCGGATGTAGTTGA
>CAXTCN010000030.1:0-46935 GCA_964242575.1 uncultured Acetobacteraceae bacterium
TTTGACACCGTCGCCGACCCAATGGCCCAACACTCCACTCCGACAGACTGCTAGCCTTCCCCAAGGAACTCGCGCACCTAACGGCTGGGGAGCCACATGGCATGACCCTGTCCACCGGCATCGCGTGTCGCCAGGCCAACAGTGGCGAGGAACTAGACTACCTCATCCAGCGTGCTGACCAAGTCATGTACGAGGTGAAGCGCGTCGGAGGCGGCCACTGGCGCGTGTCGCACGCGGACACCGGCGCATGAACCTGCATCTCCAAGCGCCAGGCTCTACTCGCGGATCAACGTTCCGATCCCGCCATCCTTGAACAACTCCAACAGGCACGCATGCCCCATCCGCCCATCAAGGATGACTGCGCCGCGCACGCCCCGGCGCACCGCCTCGACGCAATTCTCCACTTTCGGGATCATGCCTCCTGAAATCATGCCATTCGCAACCCCGGCCTCCACGTCAGCGACCGTCATTTCAGGAATAAGCTGCCGGTTGCCATCCAGCACCCCGACCACGTCCGTCAGCATCAACAGCCGCCTTGCCCCTAGCGCCCCGGCAACGGCACCGGCCACGGTGTCCGCATTAATGTTGTACGTTTGCCCATCCTCACCCAACCCCACCGGCGCAATCACCGGGATAAGGCCTGCGCCCGTCAGAGCGTGGATCACCCGCACATCCACGCTTTCTGGTTCCCCGACAAAGCCGAGGTCAAGCGCGCGTTCGATGTGGCTGCCCGGGTCCCGCACCGTCCGCCGCAGCTTCCGCGCCCGGATCAGGCCGCCATCCTTGCCGCAGATGCCGACCGCCAAGGCGCCAGCTTGGTTGATGAGCCCGGCCACATGTTTGTTGACCGTGCCGGCCAGCACCATCTCAACAACCTCAACCATCTGCGCGTCGGTGACGCGTAGCCCATCGACAAAGCTCGACTTGATCGCAAGCCGTTGCAACATCGAATTGATCTGCGGACCGCCCCCGTGCACCACCACGGGGTTCACGCCGACCTGCTTCAGCAGCGCGATGTCCCTGCCGAACTGCACGGCCAGCCGCTCGTCGCCCATCGCATGGCCGCCATACTTCACGACCACCGTGACCCCGGCGTAGCGGCGCAAGAACGGCAAGGCCTGCACCAGGATATCGGCTTCTTCAGCCGCGACCTTGAGCTGCTCTTCAGTGAGCGTCATCAATGCTCCTAAGCAAACCTTTGGAGGTTTGCGCACAGACAGAAACCTGGGCAGGCTTACCGCAAAACCAGGCCGACCTAGACGCCGCTCCTGGATCGGTCAATCCAGCGCCAGCGCGACCGTTGCAAGCTCCGCCCGAAGGGCCTCGACGCCCAGCGCCGTTTGGCTGCTCGTGACCAGGATGTCGGGGAACGCCGCAGGATGCTTGCGCGCCAACGCCTGGACCTCGTCTGTCTTGCGCTGCAGTGCGCTGGGCTTCACGCCGTCCGCCTTGGTCAGCACCAACTGGTAAGTGACCGCCGCGTGGTCCAGCAGGTCCATCACCGCAAGGTCGGACGCCTTCAACTCGATCCGGCTATCGAGCAGGAGCACCACCCGCTGCAGGGTCGGCCGGCCACGCAGATAATCGAACATAAGCCCCTGCCAGTCCGCCTTGATCTCCTTCGCCGCCTGCGCATAGCCATAGCCCGGCATGTCAACCAGCGTGAGCCGCCCGCCGAGATCGAAAAAATTGAGTTGGCGTGTTCGTCCCGGCGTATTGGACGCCCGCGCCAGCGACTTGCGCCCAGTCAGCGCGTTGACCAGGGTCGATTTGCCGACATTCGACCGCCCGGCGAAGGCCACCTCCGGCAAGCCAGGCTCCGGCAATTGGTCCAGGCGCTGAGCCGCAAAGAAGAACCGGCACTCCGCGGCGAACAGCAGCCGGCCAGCCTCGATCGCCTCAGGCTCTAGGACTGCACCAAACGCGGCGATCCGATCCGAGTCTGGCGCATTATCGTCCATTGTTGCGCAATCGTGAGAAGATTGTTCCAGCTCCAGTAGATGACCAGGCCCGCCGGAAAGCTTGCGAGCATGAATGTGAACACGATGGGCATGAACTGGAAGATTTTCGCCTGGACCGGATCTGGCGGCGGCGGATTCAGTTTCTGTTGCAGGTACATGGTCACGCCCATGATCAGCGGCCACACGCCCAAATGCAGCAATGGAGTGATTTGCGCCGGGTCAAATGGAAGCAGCCCGAACAGGTTAAACACGTTGGTCGGGTCCACTGCCGAAAGGTCCCGTATCCAGCCAAAGAACGGCGCGTGCCGCATCTCGATGGTTACGAAAATAACCTTATAAAGCGAGAAGAACACCGGGATTTGCACAATCATCGGCAAGCATCCGCTGACCGGATTGACCTTTTCCGCCTTGTAGAGGCCCATGACCTCCTGCTGCATCTTCTGCGGGTCTTCCTTGTTCCTCTCGCGGATTTCCTGCATCTTGGGTCCGAGCAGCTTCATCTTGCTCATGGCCCGGTAAGACTTATTGGCCAACGGGAAGAACAGCAGCTTGGCGAATACGGTGAAAATCAGGATCGCAACGCCAAAGTTCCCGGTAAGCTTATAAAGCCAGTCCAGCGCATAAAAAATCGGCTTGGTCAGGAAGTAGAACCAACCAAAGTCCACAGCCTTGTCGAAGTTCGGCAATGAAAGTTGCCGCTCATACCGGTCAAGCAGCAGCACCTCCTTGGCGCCAGCGAACAGGCGGGTCTTGGCGCCAACCGTCGCGCCGGCTGCGGCCGTCACTGCGTCCTTCGATACAAAATCAACCTGGAACCGGTCAGAGTTGTTTTCGAGGATGTGGCGGAACGACGCCGTCACCGGCACCGCTTGATCCGGGATCAGCGCCGTAAGCCAGTACTTGTCAGTGATGCCAGCCCAGCCGCCGGTGGTCGCCATCTCAAGCGAGGGACCCTTCCTTTTGTCGCTGTCGCTTTTAGCGGTATCATACGTCTGTTCCTGCAGGCGTCCGCCGAGTACTCCCAGCAGGCCCTCGTGCAAGATGAAGTAGCCCGCCGTCTGTGGCTTATAGTCACGCCGGATCCGTGACCAGGGATATGCCGCAACCGGCGCTCCCGTGGTGTTGCGCACGCGTTGCTCGGCCGTGAACAGGTAATTGTCGTCAACCGCCAGGGCAATCTCGAATACGACGCCGGCACCGTTGTCCCAAAACAGCGTGACCGGCGATGTGGTAGTCAACTCCGTCGCCGATGCCGTCCACAGCGCGTCTGGGTCCGGCACCCGCAAACCCGGCGTCTCAGCGGTCCAGCCAAACTGCGCATAATACGGCTGCGGGTCCGACCGCGGCTCCAGCAGGCGCACCAACGGCGAACCGGGCGTAACCTCCACCCGGTAGTCACGCAGCACCAGGTCATCCAGCCGGGCGCCTAGCAAGTTGATGCTGCCCTGTATGCGCGGGGCGGCAATGCGTAGTCGCGGCGCCTCCCGCGGGGGCGGCACCGTCATCGGCTGGGTGCCCGGCGTCGCGATGTCGTTGTTGGAGCGCGGCGTCGCGGCCGAGGGCGTGGATTTGGTCGTTTGCACGGCTGTCACCGACGTCGGCTGCGGTGGCAGCAGAAGCTGGAAGCCAAGCAGGATCGCAATCGAAAGCGCAATCGCGATGAATAAACGGTTCTGGTCCATCAGTGGGCCATCGCTTTCGGGTGGCAACGGCAAGGCGGCACGGGGTCCATGCCGCCTGCGTTCCAGGGATTGCAGCGCAGCACGCGCCATGCCGCCATCGGCACGCCGGAAGCAGCGCCATGAATGCGCAACGCCTCGATGGCATACTCGCTGCAGCTCGGCTCAAACCGGCATTGAGCGCCGATGAACGGGCGCAGCGTCCATTGGTAAATCCGCACCAGCAAGATCAGCGCCTTGGCGATCATGCGACCCCCAGTTTCACGAGGGCGCGGCGCAGGTCCTTGATCAGCAGCGCGAACGGGCGGGACCGGGTGCCGTCACGTCCAATTAGCACCAGGTCCACGCCGCGCATGGACGCGTCCCGCAACAACAGGCGCGCGGCCTCACGCAGACGGCGGCGGGTTCGATTGCGCACCACGGCGTTTCCGACCTTTTTCGTGACTGTAAAGCCTAGCCGCGCCGGGCCATTGTCCTCACGGGAAAGCGCCTGCAGCACCAGGCCATGAACCGGAGCCTTTCGGCCAGCTTTCGCGACGCGTAAGAACTCGGCCCGCCGCTTCAGCCGCGTAGGGTCCGGCGCCACGTCAGCACCGGCCGGTTCAGGCCGAGAGTTTGTGGCGGCCCTTGGCGCGGCGGTTCGCCAGGACCTTGCGTCCGCCCACGGTGGACATCCGGGCACGAAACCCGTGACGGCGCTTGCGGACCAGCTTGGACGGTTGGTAAGTACGCTTCACGAAGTACCTCGATCAGACATAGATGGGCTAGACGCCAGGTCCACCCTGTCGCAGGGGCGGCTTATAATCGCCTTGGCCGCCCGGCGTCAATGTGGACCGTCAATTACATTCGGCGCGCCTGCGCTAAAGTATGACGGCAACAGCTTAGCTCACGGGTTGGTTGATGGTACGGTTGGCGTGTTTATGCAGCGGCTTAGCGTTCGCGACGGCAAGCGCGGCCTTTATGCTGGCCGAAGCGGGCATACCCTATATCGTGGCGGCGCTGACGCTCTCCGTCGTCGCGGGCGCCATCATGTATGCGGCGTCCCGAACCCTGCTGGCGGTCCCCCCGCCCAATGCGGCCGTGGTCGAGGCGTTGCAGAGCCAGGTCGGACAGCTCGAAACCGCTGCGTCGGCCTTGCGGCACGATCTGCGCGGCGTTTTGTCGCCAGCCCTGATGGTGGCGGACCGCCTGGTGAACAACCCTGATCCGGCCGTGCGCCGGGCGGGGGACGCGGTGGTGCGTTCAGTGGACCGGGCGACGGCGCTGCTGTCTGCGTCGAAGGCGTCTTCCGATCAGGCGCCGGGCAGCGGGAACTCGATCCCGACATAAGCGGCCCGCAACGGCAACGTGACGCCGATTTCCGGCAAACTCACCTGCCCCTCGGCTGTCACCACCCGGCCGATCCAATCCCCGCCTATCCGGGAAAACACGGTTGCAGCCGGCCGTGCCTGCTCCAGCATGACATAGTGCTGGATCGAGGGGGTTTGCCGGTACTCCTCATTTTTCTCGATCCGGTCAGTTACCGCGCTCGTCTTTGAAATAACCTCGAACACGACGACAGGATTTGGCAGGACATCCGCGTCATTCTCGACCGGTGAACAGGTGACAGCGACATCAGGGTAACGAACACGCCCAATAACCTCGATCTTCACGTCGCCGCGAACGGCTCTGCACCTCGTTCCACGAAGCTGGCCTCTTAGGTACTCGACAAGGTTCGTTGCAATCTCGCTGTGGACCAGAGTGCCGCCGTTTATGGCGACCGGACGGAGGCCGTCAAACTCGTAACGCGCAGCTTGCTCGCGCTCCCAGGCCAGGAACTCATCGAGCGACGTGGGCTTACGAAGGGCGACGTTCATGGCTGGATAGTACCATACCCAGCCCCGCACAGGCTAAGACCTAATCGTCCCGCTCATCGCGGAACTTCACATCCCGGTGCACGTGCACCGACATCAACAGCCCGAATCCGAACATCACCGTCAGCATGGCCGACCCACCATGCGACACCAGCGGCAAGGGCACGCCACCCACCGGGATCGCGCCCATGACCATTGCCAGGTTTACAAAGCAGTACAGCGAGAAGTTGACGGAGACTCCGAACGCCAGCAACCGCCCGAACTGATGGCGGCAGCGCAGCGCAATCCCCATGCCGCCCAGCACAATGCCCGCCAGCAGCATCATCACGCCGATCCCGCCGACCAACCCGAACTCCTCCGCCAGCATGGTGAAGATGAAGTCCGTCTGCTTCTCCGGCAGGAAGTCGAGGTGGCCTTGCGTGCCTTCCAGAAAGCCCTTGCCCCACAAGCCACCAGATCCCAGCGCAATCTTGGACTGGATGATATTGTAGCCTGCGCCCAGCGGGTCACTCTCAGGGTTGAGGAACGTGGTGATGCGCGCGCGCTGGTAGCCGTGCAGGTGGTCGAAGGCATACTGCGCGATGAACGGGACCGGAAGCGCCACTAGCGCCATCTTCCACCACCGCACCCCGGTCACCAGGAACATGCTGGCGCCCAGAAGCGCCGTGATGACCGCGGTGCCAAGGTTCGGCTCCTTCAGGATCAAGCCGACCGGCGCCAGCACCATCACCGCCGGGGGAACCAGGAACAGCGGATTGCCGATCCGCTCCCAGTCGGCTTTGTGGAACCAAGCCGCCAACGCCATGACCAGCCCGATTTTCGCCAGCTCGCTGGGCTGGAGCTGCAGGCCGCCGAGGTCGATCCAGCGCTGCGCTCCCTTGCCAACGCGTCCCATGTACAACACGAGCACCAGCAACGCCACGGACCCGCCGTAAACCAACCATGAGAACCGGGCGATGAACCGGATGTCCACCAGGCCGATGCACAGCATCATGCCCAGCCCGAACGTGAAACGCAGAAGATGGCGGGCAGCATACGGCTCCGCTGAGCCGCCGGCCGCGGAGTACAGCGCCACGTAGCCGACCCCGGCCAGCGCGCACAGCATCAGCACAAAAAGCCAGCTCATGCGCCGCAACTTGGTAACGAGCCCAAACGAAGGCTCTGCCCGGATCAGCCGGCGTTCACCGATCACGCCCGCTGCTCCGCCACGCGCTGGCCCGGAGCGTCGTTCCGCCTGCCGGGGTCGCGAGTCAGCGCCTCGATCATGATGTCCCGCGCGACCGGCGCCGCCGCAACCGACCCGGCGTTGCCATGCTCCACCACCACTGCCACCGCATAACGCGGCGCATCATACGGCGCGTAGCACACGAACAGCGCGTGCGGCCGTGCCTCCCAGGCCAGATGCTCCGACTTGAACCCCCGCTCCCGCTGCTCACGGGACACACGGCGCACTTGGGTCGATCCGGTCTTGCCCGCAAGCTGGATGCCCGGCAGCCCCACGCGCGCCACCGCGGCCGTGCCGCCGGCTTCGTTCACCACCGCCCACATTCCCTCCCGCAGCAGGCGCAGCCCCGGTTCCGGCAACCCAAGCGTGGGCCAGTCGGACGCGGCCGCGCCTTTTTGCAGCACGCCGTTGATCGTGCGCGTCAAGTGCGGCTGCACGGCCCGGCCGCTAGCGATCCGCGCGGCATAGGTTGCAAGCGCCAGCGGCGTGGTCTGGATATAACCCTGGCCGATGCCGCAATTGATGGTGTCGCCGATGTTCCAGGCCTTGCCCTGCGCCATGCGCCAGGCGCGGGTAGGCATCAGGCCCTTGCGGATGCCAGGCAGCTCGATCCCCAGTTCCACGCCGATGCCGAACCGGTTGGCCATCGCCGCCACCCGGTCGATCCCGGCCCGGCGCGCCACCTCATAGAAGTAAATGTCGCAGCTCTGTTTGATCGCGGAGCGCATGTCCATGCTGCCGTGCCCGCGCCGGGCATGGCAGTGGAACCGGGTGTCGCCCAGGTCGAAATAGCCATGGCAGGTGACCCGGTCGGCCGGGCTAATGACTTTGGCCTCCAACCCAGCCATCGCCACCACCATTTTGAACGTGCTGCCGGGCGCATAAAGCCCGCTGGCGGCCTTGTTGATCAGCGGCGCGCGGCGGTTCCGGGTCCACTCGACCCACTGTGCCTGGCTCACGCCTGAGTCGAACAAGCTGGGATCAAAACTCGGGCTGGTGGTCATGGCCAGCACCTCTCCGTTGCGCACGTCAAGCACGACGGCGGAGGCACTTTCGTCGCCGATCCGCGCCAGCACCGAGTTCTGCAGGCCCACGTCGATGGTAAGCCCCAAATCTTGCCCCGCCGTGCCCTCCTGGCGGTCCAGCTCGCGGATGACCCGGCCCGCCGCGTTCACCTCCATCTGCACCGCGCCTGCCCTGCCACGCAGGCCCAGGTCGTGCGCCTTCTCCATCCCGGACCGGCCGATGCGGATGCCGGGCAGCGCCAATGTCGGCTCGTTCGCCACATCCGCTTCGTTCGGCGGCGCCACGTAACCCACGACGTGCGCCAGCGCCGGCCCATGCGGATACAGCCGCGTGGTGCCCACATCGACCAGGATGCCTGGCAGGTCCGGCGCGTTCACCTCGATCCGCGCCATGTCCTCCCAACTCAGGAACTCGCGCACGATCACGGGGACGAAGCGGCGGCGACGACGCAACTCACGCTCGATGCGGGCACGTTCGTGGTCGGGCAGCGGCACGACCAGGGCGAAGGCGTCAAGCGTCGCGTCCACGTCAGCGGTCAGCTCCGCCGTAAGCAAAGCGCGCCAGTTCAGCCGGTTGCCGGCAACCACGGTGCCGGACCGGTCCAGGATACGGCCACGCGACGGCGCAGTCAGGCGGGCGCTGATGCGGTTGCTTTCCGCCAGTGTCCGGTAGCGTTCGCCGTCCACGATCTGCGTGTGATGGAGCTTCGCCGCCAGCGCCGCGAAGATGCCAAGTTGCCCGGCGCCCACCAGCACGGCACGCCGGGTGAACACGCGCGTGCGCTTGTTGCCGTCGCTAAGCCGGCTCACGCACGATCCGGGTTGGCCAGGCCGCGGTGTGCCTGGATAAGCAGCGCTGCCACTGCCGGATATAGCCCGGCCGCGAGCGCGAATTGGAACAGCGCCGGGCCGACAGGCAGCAGGCGGACGGTCAGCAGGCTGGTCAACGCCCAGGCCAGCAAAGCCGCGCCGCCCGCGACCGCCACGAATGCCAGCCACGCCATCAGGAAGCCCTGCCCTGCCAACCACTGGCGCCAGCGCACCGTAACCCCTTGCACAATCAGCAAAATCAACACGGAAGCACCAATCGGCGCCAACCCCAGCAGGTCCGAAAATAGGCCCAAGCCAAACACGGCCGGCGGCGGCATACTGGCGGGCCGGAACAACGACCAAAAGAACACGCACGCCAGCGCCACTGCGGGTTGCAGTTGCGCCTGCGCCGGCAATCCCAACGGCGCGGCCAGCAACAGCAGCAGCAGCGCGGTGCAGGCGGTTGGGAAGCACTGGCGGGCCATGGCATCGAGCCGCCGCCAAAGCGTGGGCCGCGGCCGCACCCCAGGCGTCCGTTGCGTGTTCACGGGCGACGCGCGGACATCGGCCGGCCCACGCCTTCAGCCAGCGTGCCGCGCAAGCCGTAATCGAAAACGCGCACGATTTCGAGCCGGTCCAGCCGTGCAGCCAGGCTCACTTCCGGGGCATTGCCGCTGCTGTAGCGCACTACGCCGACCGGTAGCCCAGCCGGGAACGCATTGGCCTCGGCCGAGGTCACCACCCGCTCCCCTTCAACCGGCGTCACGCCTTCCGGCCAGTGCATCAAACGCGGATGGGCGCCGTTGGTGCCAACTAGGATGGCCCTGGCCCGGCTGGCTTCCAGGGTTACCGGCACCCGGGAGTTCAGGTCGGTCAGCAGCAGAACCCGGGCGCTGCGTTGGCCCAACTCCGTGACCCGCCCAACCAGGCCGTTCTCGTCAAGCGCAACCTGGCCCTTGGCGACCCCCTGGTTTGGCCCTGCGGCTAGGAGGACGGCCCGGGCATACACGCCGCCGGCGTCCGCCACCACGCGCGCGGTGACATAGGAGGGCGCCGGGTCGGGCAGCCAGCGGAGGTTGGACTTGAGCAGCGCATTCTCGGCCTCAAGGGCCAGGGCCACCGCCTGCCACCGGCGCAGGGTGTCGTTTTCCGCCCGCAGCCGGGCATTGTCGGCCCGCACCGCCACCAAGTCGCTTGCGCCCGCGACCGCGTCGCGCGCCATGGCGACCGGCTCCGCAATGACGGCGAACACCGGCGTCACCGCGTCCGCAAGCGCCATGCGGAGCCGCTCAGCCAGTGTTGCGTCAGCCTTGCCAAGCAGCATGACGCCGAATGCGGCAGCGATTAAAACCGGCAACGTAAGCCGGGCGAGCGCTTGGCGAGCGGTGATGGAAAGCCGGATCACGCGGGGCACCTCGGGACGGAAAGAAGTGAAGCCCTAGTACATCGACGTCAGCACATTGCGCAGCCGCTTCATGTCTTCCAACGCCCGGCCGGTGCCGAGTGCCACGCAACTCAGCGGATTTTCGGCTACCAGGACCGGAAGCTTGGTGGCGTCGCGCACCACTTGGTCCAGACGGTACAGTAACGCACCGCCACCCGTCAGCACAATTCCCTTGTCCACGATATCGGCCGCAAGTTCGGGCGGCGTGTTCTCCAGCGCGACTTTGACGGCTTGGACGATGGCGCTCACCGGTTCGGCCAGGCTCTCGGCAATTTGCCGCTGGCCGACCAGGATTTCGCGCGGCACGCCGTGCATCAGGTCGCGGCCCTTCACCTCGCGCCAGGGACCGTCGTCCCCGTCGTCATTGGGCCTCGCGGCGCCAATGTCCATCTTGAGCCGCTCGGCCGTGCTCTCGCCAATCAGCAGGTTATGGGAACGCCGAATGTGGGAGATAATCGCCTCGTCCATCTTATCCCCGCCGACGCGAATGCTGCGGGAGTAAACAATGCCCCCGAGGCTGATGACCGCGACCTCGGTCGTGCCGCCGCCCACGTCCACAATCAGGCTGCCGGATGGCTCCGTGACCGGAAGGCCGGCGCCGATTGCCGCCGCCATCGGCTCCTCGATCAGCAGGACCTTGCGCGCGCCCGCGCTCTCGGCGCTCTCCTGGATGGCGCGGCGCTCGACGGCGGTGCTGCCGCTTGGCACGCAAACAATAATTAACGGGCTGGCGAAGCTGCGGCGATTGTGAACTTTTCGAATGAAATGTTTAATCATTTCCTCGGCCACTTCGAAATCGGCGATCACCCCGTCACGCAGCGGGCGGATCGCGCTGATGTAGCCCGGCGTGCGGCCCAGCATGAGCTTCGCCTCCTCACCCACTGCCAGCACTTGCTTTTTGCCGCGAACCTCGGCGATGGCGACGACGCTTGGCTCAGCCAGCACGATGCCACGCCCCTTGACATAAACCAGCGTGTTCGCAGTCCCGAGGTCGATCGCCATGTCGGCCGACACTAACCCCAGCAGACGTCCAAACATCATTCAGCCCTAACGCGTTGTGGGGAATAGTTATGCGGGCGCGGGAACACAGCGCAGCGTGTTGCCTTAGCCGTCACGTTGCGATATGGCAAGGGCTGCTGAAGGCGATCACGTTCCCGCGAGACACAATGCGGGCACAGTCCTGCCGCGCACTGGTCATTAGGTCGTGCGTTCATAAGATGTCTAAAAAACACAGGAGGCCGAACATGCGTGCAATTGCGATGGCGACACTGGCTATGGGCCTGACCGTGCTGTTGTCCGCCTGTGGACGGGACCCTGGCACGCGCGCGGTGACCGGCGGCTTGCTCGGCGCCGGCACGGGTGCCGCGGTCGGCGCGGCGACGGGCGGCAATGCCGGGACAGGCGCGCTGATCGGC
Organism: uncultured Acetobacteraceae bacterium; assembly: GCA_964242575.1. GTDB lineage: Bacteria > Pseudomonadota > Alphaproteobacteria > Acetobacterales > Acetobacteraceae > JANPPS01. The sequence continues at coordinate 11,413 of CAXTCN010000030.1, forward strand.
GGCGGCATCGGCGCAGCCGGCGGCGCAGTGACAGCGCCTCGGCGATACTAAGACGAGAATTTTGGAGACATGCACGTGAGCAAGATGACTGTTTTGGGCCTAGCCCTAGTAGCTGGCTTTAGCGTGACAGGTTGCACGGACCCGTATGATCCCGGACAGCGTGCAGTCGGCGGTGGCCTGCTGGGCGCCGGGGCAGGCGCAGCGATCGGCGGCATCGCTGGCGGCGGCCGTGGGGCTGCGATTGGCGCCTTGGTCGGTGGCGGCGCAGGAGCCGCAGGCGGCGCTGTGACCACGCCAGACCGGCCTTACTACGGCGGCCGGTCAGGGTATCAGCAGGGCTACGGTCAGCCCACCTACGCCGAACCGCCGCCAGCATATTACCGGCAGCGCCCATACGGCTACTAGCCGCGCTCCTGGCCCTCCCCGTTAAGGGAGGGCCAGGGTTCTACGCCGAAAGCGCCTCCGGCTCCGTCCGGGCGCGCTTGACCAAGAGCTTGTTCAAGGCATGGACATAGGCCCGGGCTGAGGCAACGATGGTGTCCGTGTCGGCTCCCTGGCCGTCCACCATCTTCCCGTTCTCCTCCAGGCGCACGGTGGTCTTCGCTTGGGCGTCCGTGCCTTCGGTCACCGCGCCAACCGAAAACAACAGCAGCCGCGCCTCATGCGGGAACACGGCATGGATCGCGTTGAACGTGGCGTCCACTGGTCCATCCCCGGCGGCGGTGGCAGCCAGCACCTGCCCGTCCACCTCCAACTCCAGCTCGGCCTTTGCCGGGCCGCGGGACCCGGCGCGGATGTCCAACGACACGAAGCGCACCCGGGCATGGTCGCGGCCAACCTCGTCGTCCACGAGGGCCACGATGTCCTCGTCGTACACCGCCTTCTTGCGGTCGGCCAAATCCTTGAAGCGGCGGAAGGCGTCGTTCAGCTTGTTGTCGCCGACCTCGCCATAGCCCAGCGCGCGCAGCTTGTCGCGGAACGCAGCCCGGCCCGAGTGCTTGCCCATCACCAGCGTGGACTTGGTCCAACCCACGCTCTCCGGCGTCATGATCTCGTAAGTCGCCGCGTTTTTCAGCACGCCGTCCTGGTGGATGCCGCTCTCATGCGCGAACGCGTTGCGGCCGACAATCGCCTTGTTGGGCTGCACGTCGAACCCGGTGATGGTGGACAGCAGCTTGCTGACGCGCAAGATACCCGTAGTCTGGATGCCGGTGACGTAGGGCGCTGCGTCCGGCCGGGTGCGGATGGCCATGACGGCCTCCTCCAAGGCGGCGTTGCCGGCCCGCTCGCCGATGCCGTTGATGGTGCACTCCACCTGTCGCGCCCCGGCGGCCAATGCTGCCAAGGTGTTGGCGACCGCAAGGCCCAGGTCGTTATGGTTGTGGGTTGACAGCACGACCTGGTCCGCGCCGGGCACCCGTTCCCGCAACATGCTGAAAATCCGGGTCATGTCGGCCGGCACCGAGTACCCCACGGTGTCCGGAACGTTGATGGTCGTGGCGCCCGCCTTGATGGCGGCCTCGACGCAGCGGCATAGGAAGTCCGGCTCGGTCCGGCTACCGTCCTCCGCCGACCACTCCACGTCGTCGGCGTGCTGGCGCGCGAGCGTGACGGAGGCGGTGGTCAGCTCCAGCACGGCGTCCGGCTCCATGCGGAGCTTGTACTTCATATGCAGCGGGCTGGTGCTCAGGAAAACGTGGATGCGCTTACGCTCCGCCGGCCGCAGCGCCTCGGCGGCACGTAGGATGTCGGCTTGGCCAGTGCGCGCCAAGCCGCAGATGACCGGTCCTTTGATGGTGCGGGCAATCGCCTGCACGCTCTCGAAGTCGCCCGGGGACGCAATCGGGAAGCCGGCCTCCATCACGTCCACGCCCAACTCGGCCAGGGCCTCGGCCATGCGCAGCTTTTCGGTGAGGTTCATGGAAAAGCCGGGCGACTGCTCCCCGTCGCGCAGGGTTGTGTCGAAAATAACGACGCGGTCGGGCGGCATAGCGCCGAAGCTCGGATGGTTGATGCTCATAATGCGGTCCCTAAGGGCGTTGGGGATATGACGGCGTCAGGGGCGACCCCTGAGCGACGCCGGCACCAATCAGCCCGGCGGGACGCTCAGGGGCGGATAAGTCGAAGCAGGAGGGCGAATCCCGTCAGGCGCAGCGCCAGCTTCGCGACGGCGCGCAGCATGTAAACCAACAGGAGGCCCGGCAATCCCATGGCTGGAACGTAACCCACGCGAACCGTCAGGGCAACCGCGGCTTCCACTACCGGGAACGCTAGGCTACGGACGCGCATGCCCCGCCCGCATCCGCTCGCCTTGCTGTTCCTGCTGCTCGGCTTGCCGGTCTGTCTGTCGAACGCCCTGCTGATGCCCCCGGGCGAAGTGCCGGACGAGATCGCGCACATTATCCGTGCCGACGGCCTGCGGCACGGCGTCCTGGTCGGCAAGCGCCGGCTTCTCCCAGGAGACAGCGTGCCCACGGCGGGCGTTTACGCGGACATGCAGTTGGTTGCAGCCTGGAGCGGCCCGCCGGGCTTGCTAGCCGACCGCACGGTGACGCGAGCGCACCTCGAACGGCAACGCGCCACTCCTTGGGGCGCCAACACGGCGTTCGTCGCAAGTCCCAACACTGCGGCATACATGCCGCTGTTGTACCTGCCGACGGCCACGGTGCTGACGGTGGCGCAGGGTGCGGGCTTGCGGCCCTACGCCGCTATCCTGGCAGCCCGCGCAGTGAACGCCGCGCTCTACTTGGCAGCGGGCGTTGTGGCGCTCACCCTCGCCCGACGCGGACGCGGCCTGCTGTTCCTGGGTTTGCTGTTGCCCATGAGCCTGTCCATGGCGGCATCCTGCAACCAAGACGGGCTGCTGATCGCCATGTCCGCCATGGGCGCGGCCTTGCTGACCAGGCTGTCCGCAGGCGCATTCTCGCCAGGCACGTTCTGGACCGCGGCGGCGTTGCTGGCCGTCGTGCTGGCGGCCAAGCCGCTGTACGTGCCGCTGGCCGGGCTGCTGCTGTTGGTAGCGCCGTCCTGGCGGATCGCGCTGCATGGCATGTCTCTCGCCGTTGTTCCTGCAGTCGCATGGTTCGCCGTGGCGCAGAGCCGCGCGGGCGTGCCGCTGCGCAGGTTGCCGGCGCAGTCCCTGGGGCCGCTCTGGTCCGGGGACCCGGGCGCCGTGTTCAGCGCTACCGATCCCGGCAGCCAGTTGCGAGTGCTGCTGGACGCTCCGTGGCGAGTGATTGCGCTGCCGGCGCTCACGCTATGGGAGGAGGTCGGTCTGAAGCTGTGGGAGATGGTCGGCGTTCTGGGTCAACTCGACCTTCTGCTGCCATATGAGTTCTACCTGCTGGCCTGCGCCGGTCTGGCGGCCGTGCTGGTCGGGGACGCGCTCGCTGCACCGGGCCGGCATTCGGGCCTTTCCTTATGGGGCGGCGTTCTAGGGTTCGGCTATTTGGCTGCATCCCTGCTTGCGGTGTATATAGGGCAGTACCTGAGCTGGACGCCGGTGGGCGCCACGCGGGTGGATGGCGTGCAGGGCCGGTATGCGATCCCGCTCCTGCTGTTTGCGGCCGTCACGCTGCCGCAAATCAAGGTCAACGGCGGACCGGCACTGCGCTCAGCTTTACGCCTGCCGGCCGTGCTCACCGCGGTTGCCGGCGCCGCCGTAGTGCCCGTTACCACGGTTTTCACCTACTACTTGAGGTGAAGTCGCCTCGGGCCTGGCACGGGGTGCAACATCCGCCCAACTGCTGCCAGTTGGGCGGAGCGCGTTCTAGCCGATTGGGCCAATCCGGCGGCGCAGCACCGCAAGGCTGGCCACCCCCATGCCCAGCAACGCTATGCTCATCGGCTCCGGCACCGGCACGATCGTGAAGTCGGTGACGTTCGACGATGCGAATGCGCCGACGGCTGCCGCTGCGCCCGATGCGAGGTTGACTGTGTAGAACGTGCTCGCGTTCGCGGCGTAGCCAGCGTTGGTGACGCCGTCGATGTCGAAGCTGGTGAGGCCGCTCACGCCCAGCGGGCCGACGGTGTTCAGGCTGCCGTTGTTGGGCGGCGCCTGTGTGGTCAACCGGCTGTTCTGGTTGTCGATGTCGAACAGCACCGTGCTCGCCACCCCGCCACGAACCTGGTTGGTGTAAGCAACGCCCGTGACGCTCGCGGACGCGCCAGCATTCGGATCGCCAGCCAAATAGGCGATGTTGCCGTCCGTGGTGATGGTGCCGTCAAGCTGGTTTATGCGGAAGTTCCGGCCATCGACGCCGACGACGCGGAGGCGATCCACCACCGGGTTGAAGGCGATGTCGAAGTTGGTGCCACTAAGCCCAGTGGCGAAGGCAAGCGTGGCAGCGCCGCTGAGCTGGTTGATGGTATAGAGCCCGCCAGCGGTGCCGAACCCATAAAGCACCGAGTTGGCCGGACGGTAGTCCAGGCTGGCCAGGGTCTCACCGCCTTGCAGGCCAGTGATGTTGCGTGAGGCGCTGTTGGCGCCAGGCGTCGTAGTGTCGAAGTCAAACAGCGAGGTTCCGCCCGAGAGGCCAAGTGCGGGCACCGCATAGGCGGTGCCGGCCATGCCTATAAAGGCGATAGCCGACGCGGCGAGAAGGGTTGTTTTGAGCACTATAGGCCTCCGTTCAGGATTGCAGGCGTCAGAGCCGGACATGCTGCACGACAGGGCCTAGCGCCGATGCCTGAGCACGCCCGGGTCATACGATCCCGGGATGGAGACGGATGTGGCTTAAGACAGGTTTGTGGACTTTCCGCGAAACCGTGACCGGTGGCCACCCATGTTCAACTGCTCGGTATGCGGCGGGTTAGATGTCCGCATAGCAGTGCGTCTCCGCCGCGCCCCCTGGATTGGTGACGGCGCCGAGATACGCCGGGCCAACGGTCTGCGCATACTTCCAGATCGCGCCGCTGTTGTAGTCGGTGCCGCGGGGGGTCCAGGCGGCGCGGCGCTCGGTAAGCTCTGCATCGGACAGCAGGACCTCCATCGTGCCAGCCTCCGCGTCCATGCGGATGCGGTCGCCGTTGCGCAGCAAAGCGATTGGCCCGCCCACTGCCGCTTCCGGCCCGACATGCCCGACGCAGAAGCCGCGCGTCGCGCCAGAGAAGCGGCCGTCGGTGATCAGCGCCACCTGCTCGCCCATGCCCTGGCCGTAGATGGCGCTGGTGGTGGACAGCATTTCCCGCATACCGGGTCCGCCTTTGGGGCCTTCGTAGCGGATCACCAGCACGTCGCCCGACTTATAAGCGCGGTCCTGCACGGCCTGGAACGCTTCTTCCTCACTGTCGAAGCACAACGCAGTGCCTTCGAATTGCAAGGTTTTCATGCCAGCGACCTTCACGATAGCGCCCTCTGGCGCCAAGTTGCCGCGCAGGCCCACCACGCCACCCGTCGCGCTGAGCGGGCGGGACACAGGATAAACAACGTCCTGGTCGGTCGGGAACGCCACGCCCTCAAGGTTCTCGGCCAGCGTCTTGCCAGTGACGGTGATGCAGTCCCGATGCAGCAGGCCGCCGTCCAGCAACGCCTTGAGGATAACCGGAATGCCGCCGACGCGGTGCACGTCGAGCGCCACGTACTTGCCGCCGGGCTTAAGGTCCGCGATGTACGGCGTGCGGCGCATGATCCGCACCACGTCGTCCATGGTGAAGCGGATGCCCGCCTCGTGCGCCAGGGCCGGCAGATGCAGCCCGGCGTTGGTGGAGCCACCGGTGGCCGCCACCACGACGGCCGCGTTCTCCAGTGCCTCAATCGTCACGATGTCGCGTGGCCGCAGCCCGCTCTCGACCAGCGCCATCACCGCCCGCCCGCTCTCGGCCGCCCAGCGGTCGCGGTCCTCATAAGGTGCCGGGGCGCCGGCGGACCCGGGGACCGCCAGCCCAATGGCCTCGCTGACCATCGCCATCGTGTTGGCGGTGAACTGCCCGCCGCACGCCCCGGCGGAGGGGCAGGCCACGATCTCCAGCGCATGCAGGTCACTGTCCGACAGCGCGCCGGAGCTGTGCTGGCCCACTGCCTCGAACACATCCACAACCGTCACGTCACGGCCCTGGAACCGACCCGGCAGGATCGAGCCGCCATACATGAACACGCTCGGCACGTTCAGCCGGAGCATGGCCATCATCATGCCCGGCAACGATTTGTCGCACCCAGCCAGCCCCACCAGCGCGTCATAACAGTGCCCACGCATCGTCAGCTCAACGCTGTCCGCGATCACCTCGCGGGACACGAGCGAGGACTTCATGCCCTGGTGGCCCATGGCGATACCGTCAGTCACCGTGATGGTGGTGAACTCGCGGGGCGTGCCGCCGGCCTCCGACACGCCGCGCTTCACCGACTGCGCCTGGCGGCTCAGCGCGATGTTGCAGGGCGCAGCCTCGTTCCAACAGGTGGCGACGCCGACGAACGGCTGGTTGATCTCGTCTTCCGTCAGGCCCATCGCATAGTAGTAGCTGCGGTGCGGCGCACGGCCCGGCCCCTCGGTCACATGGCGGGACGGCAGGCGCGACTTGTCCCAGCGCTTCTTCAGCATGACGGTCTCCCTATTGTATGCGGGCGATGGCGGCTGCGAGCCGCGCCGCTTCGTGTTCATGGGCGGCGAGGCGCTCGCGGTTTTCCTCGACCACCTCGGGCTTGGCGCGGGCGATGAAGTCGGCGTTGTCCAGCTTGCGCCGAACCTTGTCGGCCTCGGCGCCAGCCTTGGTGCGGTCCTTGTCCAGCCGGGTCCGCTCAGCGTCCAGGTCAATCAGGCCCATGAGCGGCAGCACGACCGTCGCCTCGTCCACCACCACCTGCGCGGAGCCCGGCGGCAGCCCGTCCGTGAGCGGACCGATTTGGCTGGCCCGGGCCATGCGGCCGATCACCTCGGACCACGCTTGCGCCCGGGCCAACGTGGCCGGCGCAGCATCACGCAGCAGGATCGGCGCCAGCGACGACGGCGGCACGTTCATCTCCGACCGCACTGTCCGCACCTCCCCCACCAGCCGCACCAGCCAGTCAAGCTCCGCCCGCGCGGCCTCCGGCTCGTGCACCGGAACGGGCTGCGGCCACGGAGCGCGGATCAGGCTGCACGGCGCGCCGTAGCCGAGTTCATCCCACAGGTGCTCGGTCACGAACGGCATGGCCGGATGCAGCAGGCGAAGGATGACGCCCAGGACGTGGGCGGCAGTGGCGCGCAATTCGGTGGCGTCCGCGGCCGGGCCATTCAGGATAGGTTTGGCGAATTCCAGGAACCAGTCGCAGAACGTGCCCCAGGTGAAGCGGTAGCAGGCGATGGCGTAATCGTCGAAGCGGTATGCCTCAAGCGCCGCGTCCGCCTCCAGCACGGCTTGGTTGGCAGCGTCCAGCAGCCAGCGGCACAGCGGCGTCCGCACCGTGGCCGGGTCAAACGCCGGGTCAGGCGCGACGCCGTTCATCTCGCAGAACCGGGCAGCGTTCCACAGCTTGGTGACGAAGCGGCGGTCGCTCTCAACGCGGGCCGGGCCGAGCTTTATGTCCCGGCCCGGTCCCGCCAGCGCGCAGACAGCAAAGCGCAGCGCGTCAGTGCCATAAGTCGCGATCAGGTCCAGCGGGTCGATTACGTTGCCCTTAGATTTGGACATTTTCTGCCCGCGCTCGTCCCGCACCAGGCCATGGATATAGACCGTGCCGAACGGCACGCGGCCTTGGAAATGCAGGCCCATCATCATCATCCGGGCCACCCAGAAAAATATGATGTCGAAGCCGGTCACCAGCACGTCGCCGGGGTAATATCGCGCCAGCTCCGGCGTGCGTTGCGGCCAGCCCAGGGTGGAGAACGGCCAGAGCGCGCTGCTGAACCATGTGTCCAGCACGTCCGGATCGCGCTCCAGCGGTTCGTCCCGACCGTAATGCGCGTGGGCGGCGGCAACAGCCTCGGCCTCGGTCCGCTCCACGAACACCGTGCCGTCCGGGCCGAACCAGGCGGGGATGCGGTGCCCCCACCAAAGTTGCCGGCTGATGCACCAGGGTTGGATGTCCCGCATCCAGGCGAAAAACGTGTTCTCCCACTGCCGGGGCACGAACTGGGTCTCGCCGTCCTCCACGGCGCGGATGGCCGGCTTCGCCAACTCGGCCGCGTTGCAGTACCACTGCGTCGTCAGCATCGGCTCGATTGGCACGCCGGAACGGTCGCCGTGCGGCACCTGGTGCACGTGCGGCTCCACCCGGTCCAGCAGCTCCTGCCGCTCCAGCTCCGCCACGATCAGCGCACGCGCCGCCATCCGGTCCTGGCCCACAAGGCCGCGCACGAAGTCGGAGCCAGGCTCAATCTCCTCCAGCGTGACCCGGCCCTGCCGGTCCAGCACGGACGGCATCGGCAAGCCGTGGCGCTGGCCCACCGCGAAGTCGTTGAAATCATGCGCGGGCGTGATTTTTACGGCACCCGTGCCTTTCTCCGGGTCGGAGTAGGCGTCGGCCACAATCGGGATGCGCCGGCCAGTCAACGGCAGAATGGCGTGCCGGCCGACCAGGTCCCGGTATCGCGCATCGTCCGGGTGCACCGCAACGGCGGTGTCCCCCAGCATGGTTTCCGGCCGGGTGGTGGCGACAACGATGTGTTGGTCAGAACCCTCAATCGGGTAACGCAGGTGCCAAAGGCTGCCTTTAACCTCGCGCGCCTCCACTTCCAGGTCCGAAATCGCCGTCTGGAACTGCGGGTCCCAGTTCACCAACCGGCGGTCGCGGTAAATCAGGCCTTGGCGATGCAGGGTGACGAACACCTCCCGCACTGCCTCCGACAGGCCCTCGTCCATGGTGAACCGCTCGCGCGCCCAGTCGAGCGACGCGCCGAGCCGGCGGAGCTGTTCGGTGATGGCGCCACCAGACTCCGCCTTCCACTGCCACACGCGCTCGATGAACGCGTCCCGGCCTAGTTCCTGCCTGGTCTGGTTGCTGGTCTGCGCGAGCTGCCGCTCCACCACCATTTGGGTGGCGATGCCGGCGTGGTCGGTGCCCGGCTGCCACAGGGCATCCCGGCCTTGCATGCGCCGCCAGCGGATCAGGGTATCCTGCAAGGTCATGGTAAGTGCATGGCCCATATGCAGGCTGCCGGTCACATTGGGCGGCGGGATCATGACCGTGAACGGCTGGGCCGCGAAAGCCGGGTCCGCATGGAACGCGCCCGCCGCTTCCCAGCCAGCATAAAGGGCAGGCTCAATCTCAGCGGGGTTAAAGCTTTTGGTCAGCATGGCGCTGGTTTAGACCGCGACCGGGAACAACGGAAGTGGCTGCGGGTGGCCCAGCCCGTCAGGCCCGGCTTTGCACGCGGGATCAGCCGGCCATGCGGCCGACGACACGCTCGATCTCGGCACGAACCAGGCGCTCGACGATGGGCGGCAGGTAAGTGTCCAGCCACTGCTTCAGTATCGGACGCACCTCCTCACGGACCAGATCCTCGATAGTAGGACCGTCGCGGTGGGTGGCAGTGCCGCGCGCGCTTGCCAGCGTGCGCATGAGCTGACCCACTGATGACGCAGCAGCCTCGGCCATGGCAGGGGCAAGCAGCCCATCATCCGGTGCTGGCGCTGGCGCTGAGGCCACGGCCGGGGGCGGCGTCGGCAGCTGCGGTGGCTTCGACGCTGGCGCAGGTTCGGCGTGAGGGTCAGGCACCATCATTGAGTCATCGAGCATAAACACGTCATTCTCTGTCTTTCCATCGGACGACGCCGTTTTGGGCGACTCGTCTTCGTTCAGGATGCGGCGGATGGACGCCAGAATATCGTCCATCGACGGATCGGGCGCGGGACGCGGCGTGTCAGGCGGTTGGGATCCAGACATCATCGACCCGGCTGGTTGGTGGCGTAATCCCCAGTGCCGAACAGCCGCTGCCGCACCGCATTGTAGTAGGCGGTCTCGTCATACAACGGCACATTCAGGCTAAGGTCCCGCGCCGTGAGCCGCCCAATGGCAGCTGCGACAGCGTACGAAGCCGTAACCAGATTCGACAAGTTCTGCACCAGCGTCACGCGTGAGTTCAGCAGTGCCTGTTCGGCGTTCAGCACGTCGAGCGTGGTGCGGCTGCCGACAATCGCCTCCCGCTGCACGCCTTCCAACGCAATCTGGTTGGCGCGGATTTGCGTGCGCGTGCTCTCAATCGTGAAACGGGCAGCCGTCAAGGTCTCCCATGCCTGCGTCGCGGACTGGATGGCCTGGCGGCGGATGTCGTCCACCGTTTTGCGGGCCTGCTGCTCGGTTTGCCGGGCTTGGCGGACGCGGGAGTACTCGGCGCCGCCCTGATAAAGCGGGATGGACGCGTTCAGCAGCACCTGGCCGCCAATGCCACGCTGCTGGCGGACCGACTGGTTGTCGTTGCGGGCGGCCGACGCCTGCACGCTGACCTGCGGCGAAAGCTGGCTGAACGCGGCATCAATGGCGTCACGGGACGCGGCGGCGTCGAACAAGGCGGCGATGACGTTCGGATTGTTCTGCGACGCGAGCTGCGCGGCCTCCGCCTGGTTGCGCAACGGCAGCTTGAGAGGCTGCGGCTCGATGAGCTGATCCGGCAGCTCTCCCACGAAGCGGCGATAATTGGCCCTCGCGGTTTGCAGGTTGCCCTCGCCGGTCTGCCGTTGGGCACGGGCACCGGCAACCGCGGCCTCCGCCTGGGCCACGTCAGTGCGGGTGATCTCGCCCACGCGAAACCGGTCCCTGGCGGCCTGGAGCTGCCGGCCCAGCACCTGTTCGTTGTTGATGTTGAGCTGCAAAATTTGCTGCGTTTGAATAACGTTCACGAACGCGTTGGTCGTGTCGTTGAACACCTGCTGTTCAGTCGCGAGCAGCCGGCCGCGCTGGGCGAACACGCGGTTATCGGCCTGGTTGGTGTTAACCCCGGTCCCGCCCCCAAACAGCGGCTGGACGAGCGAAGCCTGCTCGGTAAAAATAACGCGGTTGTTGCGCGCGATGTTCGAGCCTATGCGCGACGAGCCGTCCCCGTATCCCACGGCGCCGGAAAGCACCACCTGCGGCCGCCATCCAGACAGCGCCTGGGACACGCCTTCATCCGTGGCACGGAGCTGGGCACGAGCGCCTTGCAAAGTCGGGTTGTTGGAGTATGCGGCCATCAACGCGTCCTGCAACGTGCGCGGCTGCGCCATCGCAGGAGCCGAGACCGCCAAAACTCCCACTGCCACCGCCACACGCATCAGCATTGCCGTCACGCTCCCGCTACCGCGTTAGTGTGCCACACCTGGGTGGAGGGTGTCATCTTGCACATCACTTTCCGGTATATGGCGCTAGGCTGCCCGACGCTTTAGAATTGGAACGCCGGGACCGTCAGCAATGGACGCAGCAGCGGCGTCGCACAATCAAATTCCGCGTGGGCGCGCAACCCGCCTCCCGCCGGCTCGGCCAGGACGCCCTGCCCGCCCATGCCGGTCTGGTCCAGCACCGTCACCAACCGCCCGCCCGCCCGGACCTGCTGCGCGAACACCGGCGGGATGGCTTTCACTGCGCCCTCGATCAGGATCAGGTCCCAAGGTGCGCCGGCTTTCAACCCATCCCGAAGCGGCCCAACGACAATTGAAACGCCCGGCGCCACAGCCGGCAGGACCCGGCGCGCGATCTCCAGCAACGCCTCGTCCTCCTCAAGCGCCGTCACCACGCCGCCGCATGCCGCCAGCAACGCCGCGCCGTAGCCGGAACCAGCGCCGACCACCAAAACCCGCTCGCCCTCCCGTGCCCGCGCAAGCTGCACGAGGCGGGCGATCACCATCGGCTCCATGAGCGCTCGCCCGCGTGCGAGCGGCACGTCCTCGTCCGCATAGGCCAGATGCGCCAGATGCGGCGGCAGGAAACGTTCACGCGGGAGGGTGCGCATGGCGCGGATCACGCGGGGATCAATGACTTTGTTGGGGCGCACCTGCCCGTCCACCATGTGGTCCCGGGCTTGGCTGTAGTCTTTGGGTGGCAATTGCATCAAGGGCCTGTGGTGCGGTGCGGCACCCTTATAGGTGTCTAGGCGCGGCACTGCCAAGCGCTTGACCGCAACCGGTCCGCCGGGGGATACACCGCTGGCGCCGCATGGCGGCGCGCTCCCCGGGGGTCCGGTGGCAGAGTGGTGATGCAGCGGCCTGCAAAGCCGCGAATGCCGGTTCGATTCCGGCCCGGACCTCCAAAACGAGCTTAAGCGTCGTTCGCCTTCGCCAGCACCGGCCGGAACGCGTCGCTGGCCTTCTTCAGCTCGCTAGCCGGGTCGGCGCCGCCGACAATGTTGGTCAGCGCCACGCCAATGGTGTCGCGGAACTCGGTCACTGGCACGATCTCCGGCAAGCCGGAGCGGGCGATGCGGAGGCTCTCGATCGTCGTGTCGAACCAGTCCTGCGGGAACGCGCTGGCCTTTACGATCTCCGAGTCTTGGTACGCGCTCGAACGCGGCGGGGTGCCGGCGCCAGCGCGGAGCCAGTTCGGGAACATGGCCTTGCTGGTAGCCCACTGCACATAGAGCCACGCCGCCGTCTTGTTCTTGCTGGCGGCCGCGATGCCGATGCCGTCAATGAACGTTGCGGAGTGCTGCGCCTTTGGACCGGCCGGTATCGGCGCGAACCCCACCTTGCCCACGATCTTCGACTTGCTCGGGTCAACCAGCGGCGCGGAAAACCCGATGCCGTCCCACCACATCGCCGCCCGGCCCTGTCCGAAGGTAGTCTGGCACTCGCTCCAGTTATAGCCGACCGAGCCGGGCGGCGCGTAGTCGCGCATGATCTTCTGGTACCACGTCGCCGCCTCTATCGCGGCAGCGCTGTCCGTCAGCAAGGTTTTGCCGTCCGCCGATATCGTTTCCTGGTCCCACCCCAACAGGACGTTGCCGTATAGCACCACATTCGCATTCTTGAGGCCGCGGCCGGTAAAGCCGTAAACGCCTTTCGCCTTGTCGGTCAGCCGCTCCGCCGCCGCCATCATCTCCGCATAGGTCTTGGGCGGTTGCAGCCCGGCAGCCGCGAACATCTCTTTGTTGTAAAACAGCACAAACAAGTCCTGGTTCAACGGCAGCACGTTGACGCGTCCGTCGGCACCGGTCGCGGCACGGATGGTGGCCGGGCTGAAATCGGCCATGTCGAGCCCGGGCGCAGTGACAGCCGGGTTGGCGATCAACGGACGCAGGTCCTCCATCCAGCGGCCCTTCTCGATCAGCCGCTTCTGCACATGCATCGCCACGTTGACGACGTCGAAGCTCGGACGGCCGGACGCCATCTCGATGGCCACTTTAGGCCGCTGCTGCTGTTCGGGGATTTGCTCGGCCCCGACACGGATGCCAGTCAGCTCCTCGAACTCTTTCTGGTGTGCCTGCAACACGTCGCCGCGCGGCGACTTCGCAAGGTTCACCTCGATTTTTGCACCTTTGGCCTGCTTCCAGTCGAATGCGCTCTGCGCGTTTGCCCGCTCGACAATGGCGGGGGCGGCAAGGGCGCCGGCCGTGGCTGCCAGCAGGGTGCGGCGATAAATCATGACGGTCCTCCCGAGTGGCCTCTACGGGCCTCAGGGCAGGACACTATCGGAAATAATCACGGAAGAGGAAGCGTTTAGCGATTAGCGTGTCGGCTTAGAAACTCGCCCGCTTGTTCTGGCGGCGTCCTGACCAGCCGGCACGCTTTGAACAAAGACGCTAGTCGTCCCGGTGCACGCGCTCCATGCGCTCATGACGCTCCTGCGCCTCGATCGACATCGTGGCGATCGGCCGCGCCTCGAGCCGCCTGAGGCCAATCGGCTCGCTCGTCTCCTCGCAAAACCCGTAGGCACCAGCGTCCACGCGGGCCAGCGCCTGATCGATCTTGGATATCAGCTTACGGGCTCGGTCACGGGTCCGCAGCTCAAGCGCCCGGTCCGTCTCGACGCTGGCCCGGTCGGTCAGGTCCGCCTCTAGGATGCCGCCCTGGGACAAGCTCGCGAGCGTTCCATCAGCGTCGCGGATCAGGTCCGCGCGCCAGCGCATGAGCTTCTGTCGGAAATACTCGGTTTGAATCGGGTTCATGAACTCCTCGTCGTCCGAGGGGCGATAATCGGGCGGAAGTGTAAGCATCATGGCCATCGATTCCTTCCTGGCGATCACTGTTGGGTGATCCTGGCCGCCTTATAAACAGGGCGCACCCGCTTCGCCAAGGCCAGTGAGAGGGCCGTCAATCAACTGTTGTAAAATGAGTTTCAGTGTAACGTTCACGCCTCACGCTTGAAGCCGCGCGCGGGCCATCTCCACCTCCGCCCGGAGCCGCACGGCCCGGAGCAAACCAGCCAGTTCAGGGTTGGACGCGCCCGGCATGCGTCCCAGCACGTCCGCCATCCGTTGTGCGCCATCCGCTTGCCTGCCACCTAAATGCGCATGTTGGATGCCCCCAAGCAACGACAGCAAACTCTCTGCCTGTTCGAGCGCCACTTGGTCCTGAACCAGCCCCGGTCCGGAAGACGCGGCTCCCGCCGTCTCCTGCAACGCCAACAGGCCGTGCAGGCCGATTGGCGCAGCAATCGACGGCTCCAGGGCAGCGCCTTGTTCCGGCAACCGGAAACTGCGCGCCGCTGCCGGCGCACGCGGCTTTAACGTCGGCACCCGTCCCACACCCAAGATCGTAACCAATTTTCAACACCTCCCCGGCGTTTGCGATTTCTTCATCAACTGCTGGTAGTTTGAACTTGAAAAGCTAACAACCTGCAAAGGATTGCACTGTGGCCAGGGTTATTTTCGTACTCCTTCTCGGACTTGCGTTGTGGGCGCACCCGCACACGGCCGGCGCGCAAGTGCGGATCAAGGACATCGCCGATGTCGAGGGCGTGCGGGACAACCAACTCGTGGGCTACGGGCTGGTGGTCGGGCTGAACGGCACTGGGGACCGGCTCGACAGCGCCGTGTTCACCCGGCAGTCGCTGATCGGCATGCTGGAACGGCTCGGGGTCAACACCCGCGACCAGGAAAACAAGCTGCAAACCAAGAATGTCGCCGCCGTGATGGTGACATCGAACCTGCCGGCGTTCGCCCGGAGCGGAAGCCGGATCGACGTCGCGGTGTCAGCCTTGGGCGACGCCAAGGACCTGACCGGCGGCATCCTGCTGGTCACGCCGCTGCTGGGCGCCGACGGGGAGGTCTATGCGGTGGCACAGGGCGCACTGGCCACCGGCGCCATCGCCGCCCGCGGCGCGGCGTCGTCAGTCACCCGCAACATCCCGACCTCCGCGCGGATCGCGAACGGCGCCACCGTTGAAAAAGAAGTCGCATTTCAGCTCGGCGCCAAACCCGTCCTGCGGCTTGGGTTGCGCAATCCAGACCTCACCACCGCGCGCCGCATGGCGGACGCCATCAACCGGACGCTCGGCGGCGCATCGGCGCGGGCGACAGATCCCCGCACCGTGTCGGTCACCCTGGCCGGACGGGACCTGGTTGACACGTTGGGCCGGATCGAGGACCTGCGTATCCAACCCGATAGCCCGGCCGTCGTCGTGATCGACGAGGCGAGCGGCACCATCGTCATGGGCGCCAACGTGCGGATCAGCACCATCGCCATCGCCCAGGGCAACCTGACCATCCGCGTCACTGAACAGCCGCAGGTGAGCCAGCCCGAAGCGCTGTCGGACGGCCAGACCGTCGTGACGCCGCGGACCAACATCCAGGTCGATGACCAATCCGGACGGAGGCTCGGCATCCTGCAGGCCGGGGTCACGCTGCGCGAGCTGGTGGCAAGCCTCAACGCCCTCGGCGTCGGGCCGCGCGACATGATTAGCATCCTCCAATCAATCAAAGCCGCCGGTGCGCTGCAAGCCGATCTGCAGGTCCGGTAAGGAGCACATGATGACAAGCACTCCCCTGGCCGCCGGCATCGGCACGACGCTTCCACCCGAGCAGGTCCGCAAAATCGAACGCTCCGCGCAGGAGTTCGAGGCGATGGCGCTGGGCCAGCTCCTGACGCCGATGTTCGACACGGTGGACGAGTCCAAGGGTCCGTTCGGCGGCGGTTCCGGCGAGGCCGCATGGAAACCGATGATGGTCACGGAAATGGCCAAAAGCCTGGCTAAGCAGGGCAGCTTGGGCCTGACGCGCCCGATCATGCAGCAGATGATCCGAATGCAAGAGGCCGCGCAGGCAAAGCGCGAGGAGGGTGGCCAGTGACAACCGCCAGCACGCCCGGCGGCCGGCTTGAGGCCGTGCTATCGAAGGAGAACGCGGCGCTGCTGCGGCTTGACATCGCCGGTGCGTCCGACTTGCTGGCAGAGAAGCTTGCGGCGGCCCGGGACTTGGAGGCCGCGCCGCCATCGGAGCGGACGCCGGAGGCCGCGGCCATGGCGTTGCGGCTACGGGACCTCGCACAGGAGAACCGGCGATTGCTAGAACGAGCGATCTTGGTGCAAAGCCGCGTCGTGGAAGTGGTCGCCCGCGCTGCATACGGCGCGGCGCAAGGGTCGTCCGGCTATGGCGCCAACGGTGCGGCCGCACGGGAGGGCGGCGCCATCGCGTTGGTCAAGCATGCCTAGCGCGCCGGGAGCTTCGCTATTCCAGCTCCTCTACGCTTTTGCAGCGGAGTGACGGTCGACCAAGTGCATGTTATCTTCAAGCCGATGCAGATCACGTTCGTACTTCCGCGGCCCGCCGATACCGGTGGTGGCAACGGGCTTGCCTACGCGCATGGCATGGCTGCCGCCTTGCGCACGCTTGGGCACGTTGTCGACATACAGGAGGGCGAGGAGCCCGATTTCCAGGCCGGAGCCACGCCAGTGGTGGACGGGCTGCTGCTGCCGCAGCTTATGCCGCGGTTGCAGGAGCTGGTTGCGAGTGATGCCGTGGCGCTGATCCACCACGTCTCGGCTCGCGCCAGCCAGGATGTCGCGACGCGAGCGTCTGTCCAGGGTATCGAGCGCGCTATGCTGCCCGCGCTGCGCGGGATCGTTACCACCAGCCACCCCGTAGCCGAGCAGTTGCAGCAGCAGTTCGGCTTGAGCGACATCACAGTCGTTCCGCCCGGTGCGAACGACCTGCCACGAAGTTCCTTTGCCAAAGATTCCGTCCCCATCTTGTCGGTCGGTGTCCTGACGCGGCGCAAGGGCCACGATACGTTGTTGCGGGCCCTGGCGGCCCTATCCGACTTGGAGTGGAGCCTCACCATTGCCGGCTCCGCGATGCGCGACCCGGTGCATGCGAGCCAGCTCCGCGCACTGATCCCCGAACTTGGCCTGACAAGCCGGGCGCGGGTGGTTGCGGACCCGGACCCAGCGACGCTGGAGCAGCTCTGGCAAGGCGCCGGGCTGTTTGCCCTGGCGACGCGGTGGGAAGGCTACCCGGCTGGGATCATGGAGGCGCTGCGGCGCGGGCTGCCAGTCGTGGTCACGGCCGGAGGCGCTGCTGGTGAGGTAGTGCCGGCCGACGCCGGCGCGGTATGCTTGCTCGATGATGTCGCGACGCTTTCTAAGTGCCTGCGCCGTGTCCTGTTCGACCACGCGTTGCGGGCAGATATGGCGGAGGGCGCCTGGCGCGCCGGACAGGCCCAGCCGGACTGGCCTGCCCAGGCCCGGCTGCTTGCCGCAGCGTTGAAAGGCCACCGATGCCGGTCCTAGGCTGTATCGCTGACGATTTCACCGGCGCCACCGACCTTGCGGCCATGCTGGTGCGCCACGGCATGAGCGCCGTGCAGCTTATAGGCGTCCCAGCGCCCAACGACCCGGCGCCAGACGCCGATGCCGTGATCGTCGCGCTGAAGTCGCGCACCGCCCCGGTCAATGAGGCGGTGCAGGACAGCTTGGCGGCGCTGGACTGGCTCAAGGCCGCCCGGTGCCGGCAGGTGTTCTTCAAATACTGCTCCACGTTCGACAGCACCGATCAGGGCAACATCGGGCCGGTCGCGGACGCGTTGATCGCCGCGTTGGGGTGCGGCTTCGCGATTGCGTGCCCCGCATTCCCAGCGAATGCACGGACGGTGTACCAGGGGCACTTGTTCGTGGGCGGCGCGCTGCTGTCCGAAAGCGGGATGCAGGACCATCCCCTGACGCCCATGCGGGACTCGAACCTGGTGCGCGTGCTGTCGCGCCAAACCGAGGGAACGGTCGGCCTTGTGCCGCACCAAACGGTTGCGCGCGGGGTGGCGGCCATCCGGTCGGGACTGGCCACCCTGAAGGAGCAGGGACGCCGCTATGCCATTGTCGATGCGGTGGCCGACGCCGACTTGTTGGCTGTCGGCGAGGCGGTGGACGGCCACGCCCTGGTCACTGGCGGCTCGGGCGTCGCAATGGGCCTGCCGGAGAACTTTCGCCGGACTGGCTTGATCGGCCAGGGCGATGTGGCTGGCCTGCTGGCAATGCTAGGCCATGCGGCGGTGCTGGCCGGATCATGCTCGCGCGCCACCCTGTTCCAGATCGGCAGCGCCCGGGACCGCTTGCCAACGCTTGAGCTTGATCCGCTGGCAACGCCGGATGCGGACCTGTTGGCGCAGCAGGCTTTGGCCTGGGCGGACGGACGGCTTGGGGACGTGCCGGTGGTGATCGCGGCATCGGCGCCGCCGGACCGGGTTGCGGCCCTCCAAGCCCGGTTCGGACGGGAGGCGGCCGGCGCACTGGTCGAAACGGCGATGGCAGCTATCGCCGAGGGGCTGGTGGCGCGCGGTGTCCGTCGCATGGTGGTCGCGGGTGGCGAGACCAGCGGCGCGGTGGTCGCGAAGCTCGGCGTGCGCCGCCTGCGGATCGGCGCCGAGATCGACACTGGCGTGCCCTGGACGTTGGCGGAGGGCAGCGGCGAACCGATGCTGCTGGCGCTGAAGTCCGGCAACTTCGGCGGCCGGGACTTTTTCTTGCAAGCCTTTGAACGGCTGCCGGGCACAGGCGCCTCGCTGTGACGGAAGCCGGCGTCCGGGACACGCTGGTCGAACTGGCTGCCAGCTTGTTCGCGCGCGGCTTTTCGGTTGGCAGCGCAGGCAACATCAGCGTCCGGTTGCCAGACGGCTACCTCATTACGCCGACCAACTCCTGCCTTGGACGGCTCGATCCGTCGCGGCTCTCGAAGCTGGATGCGGCATTCACCCATGTCTCCGGGGACAGGCCGTCCAAGGAGGTGTTCATGCACCGCGCCTTCTATCAGGCGCGCAGCGACGCGGGAGCGGTGGTGCACCTTCACTCCACGATGGCGACCGCGGTGGCGTGCTTGGCTGACCCGGATGCCGCAAGTCCCATCCCGCCGCTCACGCCTTACTTCGTGATGCGCATCGGCCGCCAGCTACCGGTCGTGCCGTATTACCGGCCCGGCGACCCGGCCATGGAGCCAGCCATCGCCGTTGCGGCGCAGACCGCCCGCGCCGTCCTGCTGGCCAATCACGGCCCGGTCGTGAGCGCCGCGACGCTCGCCGACGCGGTCTATGCGGCCGAGGAGCTCGAGGAAGCAGCTAAGCTGTTTATGGCGCTCCGCGGCGCCGCCACCCGCGCGTTGACCGGCGCGCAGGTGGACGACCTTCTTTCGACGTTCAAGCAGCCTTAAGGCAGGCCCGCCTCAACTGGTCTTTTCTGACGCGGACCCGGCCGACTTCTTCGACCCGCTGGATGCGCTGAGCTTTTTCGCAGCGGCGCTGCGGGCTGCCGGGGTCTTGCCAGCCTTCATCTCATGCGCCGCCTCGGTTTTTTCCTTGGCGCCTGCCGCCTTGGGAGCGGCTTTTGGCTTCGCGGCAGCCTTCTTTGCGGCGGGCTTGGCAGGCGCATCCGCCTTGGTGGTGGCTTTCGAGGCAGCGGTCTTTGTGCTGGCGCGGACCGCCATAGCCTGGGCCCGTCGTTTCTGTTCGGTCGAGCTGTCGCTACTCATCCTGAGTTCCTCCGTATGCGGGTTGCCGGCAGGCCTGGCGCACACGCCGCTTGCAGTCGAATCGTTGGCGGGCGCACCACATCCGCTCTCACGCAGGCGCAGTGGGCTTGTCAATGAAAACCAGCATAAATCGCAGTAAAGCCCGTAACTAACGCTCGGACAGGGGAACGAAGGTAAGGTTTTCCGGTCCGACATACTGGGCGGCCGGACGAATGATCTTGTTGTCGATGCGCTGCTCTATGACGTGGGCGCCCCAGCCGCTGGTGCGGGCAATCACGAAAATGGGCGTGAACATCGCGGTCGGAATGCGCATCTGGCTGTATGAGACGGCGCTGAACCAGTCGAGGTTGGCGAACATCCGCTTGGTTTCCATCATCACAGACTCGATCCGCTCAGCGATTTGGAAGCCAGTCAGGTCCCCGGACGCCTCGGACAAGCTGCGCGCGACCTCCTTGATGACCACGTTGCGCGGGTCCGACACGGTATAGACTGGGTGGCCGAAGCCGATTACGACCTCCCGGGCCGCAACGCGCGCGCGGATGTCCGCCTCTGCCTCGTCCGCTGAGGTGTAGCGGCTCTGGATTTCGAGCGCGGCTTCGTTGGCGCCGCCATGCTTCGGCCCGCGCAGCGCCCCAATGCCGGCGGTGATGGCGGAGTGCATGTCCGCTCCGGTCCCCGCCACGACCCGGGCCGTGAACGTCGATGCATTGAACTCGTGCTCGGCATACAGGACCAGCGACGTGTGCATGGCCCGCTCCCACTCCGGGCTGCAGGGCCGGCCGTGCAACAGGTGCAGGAAATGCGCGCCGATGCTGTCGTCGTCGGTTTCGACCGCGATGCGGCGGCCGTTCTGGGTCCAGTGGTGCCAATACAGCAACATGGACCCGGAGCAGGCCATGAGCCGGTCGGTAATGGCGCGGGCGCCGGGCTGGTTGTGGTCGTCGCGCTCCGGCAGCACGCAGCCGAGCGCGCTCACCCCGGTGCGCATGACATCCATCGGGTGCGTGGCGGCCGGCAGCGACTCCAGCACGGCACGGACGGCGTGCGGCAGGCCGCGCATCGAACGCAGCTTCGCCTTGTAAGCGCGCAACTGGGCAGCGTTCGGCAACCAGCCATGCACCAACAGGTGCGCGATCTCCTCGAACTCGCTGGTGGTGGCGATGTCGAGAATGTCATAGCCGCGGTAGTGCAGGTCGTTGCCGGTCCGCCCAACGGTGCACAACGCGGTGTTGCCGGCGGTCACGCCCGAAAGCGCCACGGACTTTTTTGGTTTCGGCGTGGATTCCGACATGGTACAGCCCCTCAGAAAATGCCTGGCTTGCCCGTCTGCACCGTGCCGTCCGGCATGGCGACGTTCAGGCGGTGCAACTCGCCGGCCGGTAGGTTCGGCAGGTCCTCGCAGGCGGCCAAGAAGCGGTCAGCCTCCCGTGGCGTAATCAGGCCCTCCGTCATGACGCGGAACTTGTTCACGTAATCCGGCCGGGTCCACGGCGTGGCGCCGTTCGGGTGCGCGTTCGCCACCGCCAGCTCGTCCGCAATGACGCTGCCGTCCTGCATCCGCAGCTCGATCCGGCCGCCGAACGCGAGCTGGTTGTGGTCGCGGGCGTGGTAGCGCTCGGTCCATTTCGGGTCCTCGATGGTGCGGACCTTGTGCCACAGCCGCACCGTGTCGGGCCGTGCGGCACGCTCCGGCGCATAGGAGCGCACGTGGTGCCAGGCGCCGTCCTGCAGCGCGACCGCCACGATATACATGATCGAGTGGTCGAGCGTCTCGCGGCTCGCGTGCGGGTCCATCTTTTGCGGATCGCCGGCCCCGGTGCCGATCACGTAGTGGGTATGGTGGCTGGTCTCGATCACCACTTCCTGCACGGCGTCCCAGTCCGACACCTGCTTGCCCATACGGAACGCTAGGTCAATCAGCGCCTGGCTTTGGTACTCGGCCGAGTGCTCCTTCGTGTAGCTGTCCATGATCGCGCGCTTGCCCTCGCCCGGCGCTGGCAGCGGGACCTGGTAGTGCGCGGTAGGGCCGTCCAGCAACCAGGCGATCACGCTGTCCTCGCCCTCGTAAATCGGGCTGGGCGCGCCCTCCCCCCGCATCACGCGGTCCACCGCCTCGATCGCCAGCTTGCCGGCGTGGGCGGGCGCATAGGCCTTCCACGAACTGATCTCGCCCTTGCGGCTTTGCCGGGTGGTGAAGCTCACGTGCACCGCCTGCTGCACCGCCTGATAGACCGTCATGGTGTCCAGCCCAAGCAGGGTGCCGATGCCAGCGGCCTGGGCCGGGCACAAATGCGCGATGTGGTCGATTTTATGTTCATGCAGGCAGATGGCGCGCACGAGGTCGATATGGATTTCGTAGCCGGTCGCAAGGCCGCGCAGCAACTCGGCGCCGGACTTGCCCATGGCCTGCGCCACCGCGAGGGTCGGCGGGATGTTGTCGCCGGGGTGGCTGTAGTCCGCCGCCAGGAACGTGTCGTGCATGTCCAGCTCGCGCACCGCGGTTCCGTTGGCCCAGGCCGCCCACTCCGGGCTGACGCGAACATCGTCCGCCATGCCGAACACAGTGGCGCCGCCGTCTTTCCGGTGTCCCAGCGCCATGTCCCGCGCGCTGGTGCAGGGATGCCGGTTCACGCTCGCGATGGCCACGGCGGCGTTGTCGATCATGCGGTTCACGATCATCTCCGCCGTGTCGGGCGGGACGGCCACGACGTCCGTCGCCACGCTCGCGATAGCCCAGGCAAGCTGGTCCTCCCGCGCCAACTTGTCCTTGGACGGATGAACACGAACGTCGTGCAGCTTCATGCGGGGTTCCCCAGGCAGCGGTTTGCGCCGGTCATAGTGTTGCCCGCCGGACACGGCAAGATGGACAGGCTGCAGCACAGCGCTGGGCTTCGCGGCTGGCTACTCCGGGTTCGCGATCCTGCGTCCAGTTGTTTGGAGTTGATAGCTGCGCCGAATGGTCGCATTTTCGCCGTTGACGACGTGGCAGCTTGCATCAAGCTGCGGCGGACCG
Organism: uncultured Acetobacteraceae bacterium; assembly: GCA_964242575.1. GTDB lineage: Bacteria > Pseudomonadota > Alphaproteobacteria > Acetobacterales > Acetobacteraceae > JANPPS01. Next base: position 34,198 of record CAXTCN010000030.1, read on the forward strand.
CTTCACACTGGCATCAGAGGCTCCCCGTGCCCGACCAGACCCCGCCCATCCGCTGGCAACCAGACCGCACACCGGCTGCGCCCGACTGGCCCATGCCGCCCTACCTCACCGCCATGGCGCGTGGGGCGCTCGGCCGCTGTCCGGCCTGCGGACAGACGCGCTGCTTTGCGGGCTACCTCAAGGTGGTGCCGCAATGCGTCGCGTGCGGCGCGCCGCTCGGCAGCATGAGGGCGGATGATGCGCCGCCTTACTTCACGATTTTCATCGTGGGCCACATAATCGTGGGACTGATGCTCTGGGTCGAGCAGGCTTACCAACCCGCGCTCTGGATTCATGCGGCGATCTGGCTTCCGCTCAGCCTTGTCCTGACCCTGGCGCTGTTGCGGCCGGTCAAGGGCGCGACGCTTGGGCTTATGCTGCGGCTCGGATTGACGAAGACGGCAGACGAGTGAACGCCTCTCCGGGCCCAGCCTTGCCGGCGCGCGGGCTCGACCGCGTGGTGCTGACCGGTGAGGCGTTGACCCGGCTATCGCCTCTCCTGGAAGCGGACCGTGCGGCCGCAGTCGCAGACTTGGAGGCAGAGAATCGCTTCGTGCTGTGCGGCACGGCTGAACGGCCAGCGTCGCCAGGACCCTACGTATTGCATCTTTCAGTGCAGGAAGGCCGGCTGGTGTTCGACGTTCGGGACGCGGGCGACACGCCGCTGACGGCGCTGGTCCTGGCGCTCGGCCCGTTCCGCGGCCTCATTAAGGACTACCAGATGCTGGTGGACAGCCACATGCTCGCCATTGAGGAGGGCCGCGAGCAACGCATCCAGGCCATCGACATGGGCCGCCGCGGCCTGCACAACGAAGGCGCGGCGCTGCTGCGGGAGCGGCTGGTGAACAAGGCCGAGATCGACCACGAGACCGCGCGCCGCCTGTTCACCTTGGTGTGCGTGCTCCACCAACGAATTTAGGCTGGCACTCCAAACCTCATGAAAATCGACGGCACACCTTTCCGCACCATCTGGGTGGACGACAGCGACGGCTGGTCAGTGCGCGTGATCGACCAAACGAAGCTGCCCTGGGCGCTCGAGTTCCTGCGCCTGCAGGACGTAAGCCAGGCCGCGCACGCCATCCGCACCATGCAGGTTCGCGGCGCTCCGTTGATCGGCGCCGCGGCCGCGTACGGGCTGGCGCTGGCGCTCCGGGCCGACCCTGCCACCGAGGCGATGGAGCGTGCCGCCGTGCTGCTTGCCGCCACCCGGCCGACAGCGGTCAACCTGCGCTGGGCGCTCGACCGGATGCTGACCCGGTTGCGCAACACCGCCGTGTCCGCCCGCGCCGCCACCGCCTACGCCGAGGCCGGCGCCATCGCGGACGAGGACGTGGCGCAGAACGCCGCCATCGGCCGGCACGGCCAAGGTTTGATCGTGGACGCCGCGGAAGCAAAGAACCAGCAGCCGGTGAACGTGCTCACGCACTGCAACGCCGGGTGGCTGGCGACGGTCGATTGGGGCACGGCCCTGGCGCCGATCTATATGGCGCACGACGCCGGGGTGCCCGTGCACGTCTGGGTCGATGAGACCCGGCCGCGCAACCAAGGCGCGGCGCTCACGGCCTGGGAGCTCGGCAAGCATGGCGTGCCGCACACCGTCATCTCGGACAACGCCGGCGGGCACCTGATGCAGCACGGCCGGGTGGACCTGGTGATCGTTGGCACGGACCGGGTCACGCGGTCGGGCGACGTTGCGAACAAGATCGGCACCTACCTCAAGGCCCTGGCGGCGCGGGACAACGACGTGCCGTTCTGGGTGGCGTCCCCCAGCAGCACCATCGACTGGACCGTGTCGGACGGCGTGCAGGACATCCCCATCGAGGAGCGGGACCCGTCTGAGGTCACGACCGTCACCGGGCGCGGCCTGGATGGCAAGGTCGCCACCGTGCGCGTCATCCCAACCAGCAGCCCGGCCGCCAACCCGGCGTTCGATGTCACCCCGTCCCGCCTGGTGACCGGCATCATCACCGAGCGCGGACGCTGCGACGCCTCGGCAGATGGCCTCAAAGGATTGTTCCCGGAGCGCGCATGATCCGTTGGGCGGTTCCGGCCGTGATGCTGACGGCCTGCAGCGCGCCGTCCGCACCCGCCCCTCCATCCAGCCCGATCACCCTGCAGTCGTTTGCAACGGACCAGAACGTGCCCGAGTACGCCAAACGGCCGTTCGAGCCATTCGCCCGCGCCAACGCCGTCGCCATCGCGCAGCGCGAGTGGCGGCTGTTTGGCAGCGTGATCAACGATGAACCGCCAGGACCCGACGCCCCGCGCGACCTGCGCCCCGACCGCCAACCCGGCCTATGGCAGCGGGTGGGCGACTACTGGTGGCTCAGCCAGAACGCCGGCAGCAGGGAAAGCGGCTGGACCAGCCGTTACGACGAGTTCGGCAAGGCGTACGCCGACATCGGGCCACCGTGGTCCGCCGCGTTCATCTCCTACATCATGCGCGCGGCCGGCGCCGGGGACCGGTTCGCCTACTCCGCGCTGCACGCGGCCTACATCAACGCCGCCGCCCAGGGCGAGGGCATAGCCCGGGCCGAGCGTCCGGACACCTACGCGCCGCAGCCGGGGGACCTGATCTGTTTCGGCCGGGCCTCCAGGCGGGTGCTGCGCTTCGAGGATTTGCCGGCACCCTCGTTCTACGGCCACTGCGACATGGTGATAGACCGCCAGCCCGGCCAGCTCAGCGTCATTGGCGGCAACGTGGTGGCGGGCGTCACGATGAAGCACGTTCCGACCACGCCGGACGGCATGCTCACCGGACCGGATGGGCAGGCGATGGACGGGCGGTATCCCTGGTTTGTGGTGTTGCGGGTGCTATACGAAAGCTGAGGTCAGCGTTGCCGCCACGGCAGCCCAGAAGCCTTCCAGCCCGTCACCGTCCCCCGGTGCCCCGCCTCGTCCGGCGGTCCCTCGAAGCCGTCGGCGATGTTGAACGCATGTGGGAAGCCGGCCGCCTGCGCCGCCTGCGCCGCAGCCAGGCTGCGCACGCCGCTGCGGCACAAGAAGTAGATTTTGTGCTCCGGTGTCAGCCCCGCCTGCTTCATCTGGTCGGTGAACGCCGCGTTCACCTGCCCTGACGGGAACAGTTGCCATGGGATCAACACCGGCTGCTTGCCAGCCTCCGCCAGGTCGGGCAGGCCCACATAGGTCCACTCCGCATCCGTCCGCACGTCCACGACCTGCGCGGCCGCGTCGTCGTCCAGCACTTCCCACACCTGTTGCGGCGCGACGTTCTCAATCATGGTGCCGTCCCTGACGTGACCCGCGGAGGATGCCCCAACATGCCGGAAAGCTCAAACATGGCCGACGGCCTGGTTGGCGCCATTGGCAACACGCCGCTGATCCGCCTCCGTCACGCCTCGGACGTGACCGGTTGCACCATCCTGGGCAAGGCCGAGTTCATGAACCCCGGCGGCTCGGTGAAGGACCGCGCGGCGCTGGCCATCATCCTGGACGCCGAACGGCGCGGCGTGCTGCGGCCGGGTGGCACCGTGGTGGAGGGCACCGCCGGCAACACCGGCATCGGCCTTACGCTCGTGGGCAACGCGCGCGGCTACCGCACGGTGATTGTCATGCCGGAGACGCAGAGCCGGGAGAAAATCGAGTTCCTGCGCATGGTCGGCGCGGACTTGCGGCTTGTCCCGGCCAAGCCGTACTCCGACCCCGGCAACTACGTGCATGCCTCCCGCCGCCTGGCGCAGGAGCTTGACGCGGTGTGGGCCAACCAGTTCGACAACCTCGCCAACCGTGAAGGGCACCGCGCCGGCACCGGGGCGGAAATCCTGGCGCAGGCGGGCCGGGTGGATGCGTTCACCTGCGCATGCGGCACCGGCGGCACGCTCGCAGGCGTATCGATGGCGCTCAAGGCGGCGGACCCCACGACCCGTATCGTGCTGGCGGACCCGGAGGGCAGCGGCCTGTACGGCTGGGTCAAGCACGGGGACCTCAAGGTAAGCGGCAGCTCGATTACCGAGGGCATCGGCCAGAGCCGCGTGCCGGCGAACCTGGACGGCGCGATGATAGACGACGCCGTGCGGATACCGGACGCGGAGGCGTTGCAACAGGTGTTCGACCTGTTGACGCACGAGGGCCTATCAGTCGGCGGCTCGGCTGGGCTGAACGTCGCGGCGGCGGTGCGCGTGGCGCGCGGCCTGGGGCCGGGCCACACGGTCGTGACCATCCTGTGCGACGGCGGCGCACGCTACCAGTCGAAGCTGTTCAACCCCGAGTTCCTGCGCTCCAAGGGCCTGCCGGCGCCGCCCTGGATGGTCACGCCCTGACAAGCCGGCTGATCAGCGCCTCATACCCGGCGATGTGATCCTCCATCCTCAAATGGCGCTCCGCGAACGCCCGCGCGCCGGACCGCAGCCGGCTCGCCAACCCGGTGTCTTCCAGCATCTCCAACACCCGCTCCGCCAGCCGCACGGGGTCGAGGCACGGGGTCAGTAGGCCGTTCACGCCGTGCTGCACGAACTCGTGCACCGGCTGGGTGTCGCTGCCGATCACCGCGCACCCGCACGCCAGCGACTCGCGGAGCGACCACGACGCGACGAACGGGTACGTCAGGTAAACGTGCGCGTCCGAGCGCTGCAACATGCCGATGTAGGCCTGGTACTCGAGACGGCCGGGGAAGTGGATACGGGCCGGGTCGATATGCGCGCCGACCTGCTGCATCAGGTGCTCGCGCCAGGTCGTGTCCGCCAGCCGCGCGCCGTAGCTGACGCCATCCGCCCCCACCAGCACGACTTTCAGGTCCGGACGCGCCCGCAACAGCGCCGGAAGCGCCCGCATCATGATGTGGAAGCCGCGGTAAGGCTCCAAGTCGCGCGACACGTAGGTCACGAGCTTCTCGTGCGGCATGACGCTGAACTCGCCCAGCGTGAACGGCTGGCACCGGGCGTTGGCGTCCGGCGCGCAGATATCCAGGTCGACGCCTTCCGGCAGCATCGTGATGCGCGGTCGTGCCCAGGCGGGGTAGGTCGCGTGCTGGAACAGCGTGGGCGTCTGGCCGTGGCCCGGGTTGTTGAGCGCCAGCAGGTTCACGGCATTCTTGGCGCGCACCCGGGACAGCGAGTCGGCCGGCGTTGGGAACTCCGGATCGAAGTTCACGTCCGAACCGTAGATGTTGTAATAGAACTCGTAATACCCGAGCACCGGGACGCTGGGCCAAACGTCCTCGATGTTCAGCAGCTCGCCCCAGCCGTGGTGCCCGATAATGAGGTCCGGCGCGAAGCCGAGCGCCTTGAGGTTCGCGGCGACGCCCGCGACGAGTTGCGCGCGCTGCACGGCGTGCTCGAACTCCTGCGCGTCCCGGTGCGTGGCGTCCCGCTGCTCGTCAGGCCCGCGGTAGATCGCCTTGCGCACGCCGGGGATGGCGTTGCCGTTCTCCTCCGTGATGAACACGATCTCATGGCCGCCCTGTTTAACCAGGTGGCGCAGGAGATGGAGGAACTGGCCCGGGAAGTTCTGGTGGACAAACAGGAGGCGCAAGTCGCCCGGCCCGGCTGCGGCAGATCAGCGCCGGCGGGCCGTGGCAGACGTGCGTTTGGCGGTGGAAGTTGGCTCCGGCGCCGGTGCAGCCGGTTTCTTGGCCCGCTTGGCTTTCGGCGCGGCGGCAGTGGCGGGCGCCTCTGCTGGCTGTGCCAGCGGCTCAAATGTCACGCAAAATGCCTCAAGTGCGGCAAGGCTCGGCGCCTCGCACGCCTCGCCGTTGATCACGGGACCAATTTCAGCGCCGTCAATGAACGTCGCCTGCACCGTCGCAACATGGGTCTCGGCCGCCGCGCCGCGTAGCCGCACCCGCAACCCGAGAATCGGCAGCGACATGCCGCGGCTGCCGCAGAACTGTCCACCCTCGGACCAGGGCGACAGCCACCCGCGGCCCAGCACCGCCTGGTATTCGATGTCATTCAGCGCGACGCCGGTGGTGGGCGCAAGGCCGAAGCCCTCGATCCAGCGCTTGCTGCCGCGCTCGCCCATCCATTCGCCAATGCGCCCGCCGACGTCGCCCAGGCCGTAGATGTGCGCCGCGACCTCAATCGGCGCCGAAGGCTCGGGCGCTGCCGCCACGGCCTGGGTGTCCGCTGCGCTCGGAGCGTCCTCGGTCAGCCGGATGACTTGCAGCTTCGGCGCGGCGTGTTCGGTGTCCTTGGCTTGATAGACCGTGACCAACACCTGCGCCGGGCCGCCGGCGACGCGGATCAGGGCAGCGTCCTCCGCGCCGCCCAGCCAGCCATCGCCGCTGAAGCCGCTGATAGTAACGGCGCCCTCATGCCCGCCTGGCGCCGGCGCGGGGGAGATCCGTACCCCTGGCAAGCCGCTCAGCATATCCGGGGCCGCGGAGCCGGGCGTGTTGAACACGCAGAACACGCCCGCTCCCAACGTCATGAGGTGAGCCGACGCCTTGAGTTCGACAATGGGACTTTGCGCAACGACATCAGGCATCGAGGTCTCGCTATGGTTGTAGGCTTTGATGGGCCAAACTGTGCCGTGGCGGACCCGGCGACGCAAGCCGGGTCGTGAGCAGGGCATTGTTTACAGCGCTGGGTTGTAGTCCGAGCGGCAGCAGCCACCCCCGGCCAGTCGCGCGCATCCGCTCGGCTTGAGCGCCGAGGTCGAACGCCGCCACCGCCAACCCCGCCTCCCAAGCGCGGCTCAGGGCAAAGCACCACGTTTCCGGAAAAACGGAGGGAATGAACCCCAGATGCGCCGCCTGCTCCCGGATCAGCCGCGCCGCGTCCGCATCGTCATACTTCCCCGTGATGAACACTGGGCCTGCGTCCATAAGCCGCGTGTCATCTTGCGTGTAGCCGACCACGACGAACTCCAACGGCAGCCGCCGCGCGCGTGCGTCCCGCACGCAGGCCAGCAGCACCTCGTACCCCTTCTCCAGGCCAATCGCGCCGACCACGCAGACCCGCCGCAACAGGGGGTCCGCATGTATGGCCAGCGGTGGCAAAACGTCCTTCTCCCATGGCACGACCTCGACGCGCGCCATGGGAAAGTGCCGCCTTACGCGTCCACCCGCGTCTTTGGACGGTGCCACCACCCGCCGCGACGCCGCGAAATCCGCCGTGGACCGTGCAACCAGCGCGGACACGCGAACCGGGTCGGCCAGAAGGCTGCCGAGGTCGGCAACGCAGGCTTTACACCCCTCGATGTCCGGCTCCCCACAGTACCGGCGGTGTGTGCTCACCAGCGCAATGCGCGGGCAGAATGCCGCATAATCATGAACATAGGTGTCGATTGGCAGCCGGAGCAGCCGAGCCAGCCCCAGGATTTCGTGCTTGTGGCCCAGCAGGTGATGCAACTCGATGTGCCGTGGCCGGTCCGCCTGGAGCAGGCGCGCCAGCTCCGGCAGCTCATCCGGCACGGCGAACACCAGGTTGGGATAGGCCTCGCCGTCCGGTTGCTGGACCACGCAGCCACCCTTGTGTGGCCGGAGCACCACGGGGCGCAGGCCATCCGCCGCCAACGCAGCCGCCCGGATGGCGACCACGCGGTCCACGCCGCCCCCGCCGCTATGCGTCACCAGGATAGCCGAGCCGTTGCGCCGTTGCGCCGTCCAACGCAGCGCGTCCATTCGCCGCCGGGCCGGCGCTAATGGGTCGGCAGCGATGTAGGCGCCGATCAGGGCGTCATATCCAGGGTGCCACCGGTTCAGCACCGCCAGGTTACGCTGGATCAGGTGCGTTCGCGCCGAACCAAAGGACTGGCCGCCGACGTGCGCCACGAACACGCCAGGCGCCGCCAAGTGCCGCCAGCCACGGTGCCGGGCGCGCAGGCAGAAATCGTTCTCCTCGCCATAGCCCTGCGCGAACAGGTCCTCCCGCAACAGCCCGACTTGGTCCAAGCAATCCCGGCGCACGTACATGCAGAAGCCGATCGCGGTCGGGATTTCGACCGTTTCAACTCCATTGGCGCGCTGTGCCAGCGTATCGTAGGCGGTTGCGGCATCGAGATCCGGCACTGCGTTGCCGCCGTCGGCGTCGGGGTAGCTGAGAATTGTCGCGTCGTTTGAAAGCGGGGTCACGGTGCCGATATCCCGCGCGGAGTAGGCTGCCGCACGAAGCCGGCCCAGCCAACCCGGCGGAACCAGCGTGTCGCTGTTGAGCAAAACCACGTCCCGCCCTGCGCAGGCGCTCAGCCCAGCGTTCGCCGTTGCCGGGAAACCGCGGTTCTCCGGCATCCGTATCAGCCGGATGCGACGCCGGCGCGCCAGGTCCAGCAACGCCACAACTAAGTCCGGCTCCGGTGACGCGTCCTCGACCACATGCACCCGAACGCCGGGCGGGATGGTGGCCAGCACGCTGTCCAGGCACGCCATGGTCTGCGCCAAGCCGCGATAAACCGGGATCACCACGTCAACCGGCGAACGGCCTGCCCCCACAGCCGGAGCGTGGCCGCACACGTCCGCCCATACAGGCCCGGCAACGCCCTGCCCGGTCAGCGAACGCCGTTCCAAACCTGGATCGGCCGGGCTACCCAACAGATGCCGCCCGTCTAGGCTCATGACGGACACCGCTTCATCCAGGTGTCCCAGCATCTGAGGCGTGACATCGAACCGGCGTGGCCGGGCCAGCGGCCGGGCCAAAACAAGGTCCTCCGCAATCTCCCGCACGGTAAGCGCGATGTCGGCCCGGCCGATAGTACGGATCAGGATCGACGGATCACGGTCCGGGTCGGCTGGATGCCAAGCCCAGCCAGTCAGCCCGCCGTTGCGGGTTTCGACAAACCCCTCCAGCCGCGTGAGCGCTTCGATTGGGAGTGGGCTGCCCAACATCGCCTGGCCCCTGTGCTCGGCGTGCAACAGCCCAGCCGAACGCCATGGCCCTTGCAGCCTGGCGCCACTGCGTGACCATATGGGCGAAACCGCCACATTATCGAGCCGCACCGTGTCCGGACGCACAGGACTCGCCTGCAACACGCCTTCAGTGGTCAGGCCGCACCAGCCGGCCAAACCAGCGTCCCGCGCCACCACCTCCGCCAGCCGCCGTAGCGTCCGTGTCGGGACACTGCAGCGAAGCGCCGCTTCGACCGCGGCGCGCGCCCGCGCAGTGTCGCCACCAAGCCGGCTGCAAGCTGCAAGGCCGGTCCAGGCTTCCGGCAGGCCATGCTGGCGGGCAAGCCCCTCAAACAATTCGGCCGCCTCGCTTGCAGCACCCGCCTGCAACAACGCAGTGGCAAGGGCGGCGGTGACCAGGCCGTCACGCGGCAGCATACGATGCGCGCGTTCAAGCCATCGTCGAGCCGTTGCCGGGTCGCCAGACCGCATGGCGTTCTGGCTGCGGCGCCAAGCATCCTGCACTGGGTCCTGCGCCTCGGCATCCCGTATCGGCCGCTGCTCAACCAGCAGGTCGGGCAACAGGGCATTGCTCATTGGGCAAGCCCGTCAGCTCGGGTCATTGCGCGGCGGCGTGCTGCCCCTGTGTTGGCGCCGCGGCTTCGGACAGGCGCGACAGGTCGCCTGCGGCGTCGGCGATCCCGGCGGACTTCGCCCGTTCCAGGTAGTGACGCGCCTGAGCCAAATCCTGCTCACCGGCAAGACTCCGCGCGAGATACCGGCCCAGCATCAGGCAGGCATAAGGATGCCCCTTCTCAGCCGCCTTGCGGAACCAGGACTGTGCCAGCACCCGGTCCACTGGTATGTCATGCCCGCCTCCCAGCAACGCGCCGAGAGCGAACTGCGCGCCGGTGTGGTCCTGGTCAGCCGCCATTTGGAACCAGGCCTGCGCGCCGGCATGATCGCGCGGCCCGCCGCGGCCGTTCACCATCATTTCCGCCAATGCCACCTGCGCGTCCGCCATGCCGGCCTCAGCCGCACGCTTGATCCAGCTACGGCCCTCGACCGGATCAACATCGACCCCTCGCCCGTCTGACAGCATACGGCCATACCAGTATTGCGCGTTCACCACGCCGTCCGCGGCCCGGCGCAACCAGACTGCGGCCTTGCGGTCATCACGCTCCACGCCCACGCCCTCGGCCAGGCAAACGCCGAAGTTGAATGCCGCCACCAAATCGCCGGAGGCGGCAGCAGCCTCGAACCACTCACGCGACCGTACCCGGTCTTCGGGCAGGCCAGCACCCTTAAGGGCTAAATTGGCAAGGTCTGCTTGGGACGACGTGTTGCCACGCTCCGCCGACACGCGAAACCAACGCGCTGCCTCGTCCGGCTCGCGCGCTACGCCTGCGCCGGTCAGGTACAACATGCCGAGCGCACGCGCAGCCATGCTATGGCCCTGTTCGGCCGCCCGGGTGAACCAGGTGGCGGCTTCGGCGTAGTTTGGCGGCAGGTCGCCACCCTTGGCATAAAGGTCTCCGACCATGGCCGCCGCCTCTGCATCACCGGCTAACGCGGCGCGGCGAAGCCAGGACTCGCCATTGACCGTGTCCCGCTCGACGCCCCGGCCCTCAAGCAGCGCCAGCCCCCAACGCGCCTGTCCGGACCGTACGCCGCGTTCTGCCGCCTGTTTATAAAGTTGCGCCGACGCGGCCGGGTCACGCACGATGCCGATGCCGGCGTCGGTCATGACCCCGAGCAGATAAAGCCCTAACGGCAGGTTCGCCGCCGCCGCCTTCGCGATGTGCAGCGCCGCCTGCTGCCGAACCTCGTCATCGGTGGCGTTGCGCAGCAATGCCAACCCGAGGCCCAACGACCCCTGCGCGCATCCGGCCTCAGCGGACTTGCGATACCACTCGTCGGCGGCTGGCAAGTCACGCACCTCCTCCGGCCCGGAGGTCAGGACGTAGCCGACCAGGGCCATTGCATCAGGTGAGCCCGCCTCAGCCGCGGGCCGTCCCCATCGCAATGCGTTCTCGAAATCAGGTTTGTTGCTGGCGGCCTCTGCGAACAGGGAGTTGGCTCCGCCCGCGCTGGCACCTGTCAGGTAGAGGGCGGCCAGGACGGATTGCGCCTCCAGCTTGCCCGCGGTTGCGGCCCGTTCAAGCCAATGCGCCGCCATCGCCCGGCTAGCAGGCACCCCAAGACCGTCCAAATAAGCGCGTCCTACGCGGTATTGCGCCTCGATGTTGCCGGCCTGGGCCGCTTTTGCCAAGACCGGGAAAGCTTCCCGCCCTTGTCCATTGTCGGCCTGCTGCAGCGCGCGGCGTAGCCGGGCCGCCGGAGACAGCGCAGACTTTAGGCGATCAAGCATTGCTGTCACATTTACTCGGAATGTGTTTCACCAAATTGGACATAGCTGAAATCAAGGCTCCCGCATTCCGTCCATCGCGACCGGCAGCACCCGGCTCAGCAAATAGGTCATCAGCGTCCGCTCGCCGACCTTTACGTCCGCCGTCACCGGCATGCCAGGCACTACGCGAAAGTTCGCCGGCGTGTCATGCAGCTTGATGGCGTCGAGCGTTATTCGGCTGCGATAGAATGATGGTCCATTCATAGCGCTCGCCGGCTGTGCGCCGCGCTGACGCTCATCCGGGTTGGTCGTGAAGCTGTCGGCGCTGACGAGCCGCACCCGGCCTTCGGCCGAGCCGTACTGGGTGAACGGGAACGTGTCGAACTTCACGGTCACCGTGTTACCCGGATGCACGAAGCCCGCCTCCCCACCAGGGATGTTGACCTCCACCTCAAGCGGCGCATCAAGCGGGACCAGCGTGAAGAACTGCTCGCCCGACTGCAGCACCGATCCTGGGGAGACCTTGGCGACGTTCAGCACTACGCTATCCTGGTCGGCCCGCAACTCCACAAGTTGCCGGCGCAGGGTCGCTTTGTTCAACTGCTCCACAGCATCGCTGAGCTTACGGCCCTGGTCTGTCAGTTCCTGGCTGATCTGGCCGCGCCATTGCTGGTTGTAACCGTCGCGCTCGGCTTCTAGCGCCCGAAGATCACGCGCCGCTTGAACGACCAACGCCTCCGCGTTCGCCAGCCCGCGTTGCGCCTCGACCCGTGTCGACGCCGCCTCTAGCCGGGCAATCTGGCTGCCAACCTGCAGCCGCTCGAGCTCAAGCCGTTTGCTCTCAAGCTCGTTTGCGATCTTGAGCCGCTCGGTATAGCCGACCTTGTCGGACATCGCCCGCTGCACCTGTGACTGCAAGCTGCTGATTTTCTGCGTGTAGTTCTCGTTCTTGTAGCCGCGCTCCGCTTTGCGCTGGGTGAACATGGCACCCTGCAGCACCGCAATTGGGCTGGCATCTGGGGGACTGTAGGTCTCACCGCTGGCTTCCGCCTCAAGCCGCTTGACCTCGGCCTCAAGGCTGCTGACTTGCGACTGCAGCGCAGCCAAATCCGCGGTCGCAAATGTCGGGTCAAGACGTGCGAGCACCTCGCCCTTCTTGACCACTTGACCTTCTCGCACATCAATTGACCGGACGATCGCCGTCTCGAGCGGCTGCACAACGCTTGTGGCCGACTGCGCCACCACTTTGCCCGGCGCCGTCACGACCTTGTCGATGGGAATAAGCGCCGACGCCGCCCCGCAGGCCACCACAAGCGAGCATACCACCCATGTGATCCCGCGCGCGCCATGCAACGGCGACACCATCGCCAGTGCTGCAGTGGGTGAATGAAACTCCAGCAATGAGGGCAGGCTCACAGGCGCGACCTGATCCGCTTTGCGCAGGGTTATTGCAGCCATACTCGTTCTCCGTCCGTCAGCCTAGCTTGGTTAGATTAGTCGCCCTGCGCCAGCACCGGCGCGAGCGGCGTTTGCCGTCCCATACCGCCGTCGAGGTGGCGGTTTTGCT
>CAXTCN010000031.1:0-45003 GCA_964242575.1 uncultured Acetobacteraceae bacterium
ATGGGGTTCCCCGGCTACTTCCTGATCGTGGCGGACTTCATCCAGTGGGCCAAGGCGCAGGGCATTCCGGTGGGGCCGGGGCGCGGGTCGGGCGCCGGGTCGGTGGCGGCGTGGGCCTTGACGATCACCGACCTCGACCCGATCAAGTGGGGGCTGCTGTTCGAGCGGTTCCTCAACCCCGAGCGGGTGTCCATGCCGGACTTCGACATCGACTTCTGCCAGGACCGGCGGGACGAGGTGATCCAGTACGTGCGCGGCGAGTATGGCGCGGACCGGGTGGCGCAGATCATCACCTTCGGCAAGCTGCAAGCGCGGGCGGCGGTGCGGGACGTGGGGCGCGTGCTGGGCTTGCCATTCGGCCAGGTGAACCGGGTGGCGGAGCTTATCCCCAACAACCCGGCCAAGCCGGTGACGCTCGGCCAAGCCATCGAAGGTGAGCCGCGGCTGCAGGAGATGCGCGACGGCGACGAAAGCGTGCGGCGGCTTTTAGAGGTGGCGTTGCAGCTAGAGGGGTTGTACCGGCACGCCAGCACCCACGCGGCGGGCTTGGTGATCGGCGACCGGCCGTTGATTGACCTGGTGCCGCTGTACCGGGACCCGAAGGCCGATACGCTGGTGACGCAGTATTCCATGAAGTACGTGGAGCAGGCCGGGCTGGTGAAGTTCGACTTCCTGGGGCTGACGACGCTCACCATCCTGCAACAGGCGGTGGCGATCCTGAAGGGCCTGGGAACGCCGGTGGATTTGGACCGGCTGCCGCTCGATGACGCGCGCACGTATGAGATGCTGTCCCGGGGCGACGCTGGGGGGGTGTTCCAGTTCGAAAGCCCGGGGATGCGGGACGCCCTGAAGCTGATGCGGCCGGACCGGTTCGAGGACCTTATTGCGGTGGGCGCGCTGTACCGGCCCGGCCCGATGGCGAATATCCCGGAGTACTGCCTGCGGAAGCATGGCAAGGCTTGGGAGGCGCCGCACCCGGACATCCGCGACATCCTGGCCGAGACATACGGCATTATTGTTTATCAGGAACAGGTTATGCAGATCGCGCAGACCATGGCGGGCTACACGCTCGCCAGCGCGGATTTGCTGCGCCGTGCGATGGGTAAAAAAATCCGCTCGGAAATGGAGCAGCAGCGACAGTTTTTCACTGAAGGAGCGGCCAAGCGGGGCATCAAGGCGGCGAAGGCGACCGAGGTGTTCGACCTCATGGCGAAGTTCGCGGATTACGGGTTCAACAAGAGCCACGCCGCCGCGTATGCCCTGGTGTCGTACCAGACGGCGTGGCTCAAGGCGAACCACCCGGTCGCGTTCCTGGCGGCGTGCCTCAACCTCGCGATTTCCAACACCGACAAGATCGCGGCATTGCGGCAGGAAGCGGAGCGGCTGGGCATCAAGGTGCTGCCGCCGGACATCAACCGGTCTGGGGCGGAGTTCCGGGTGGAGGTGAACGACGGCGTGCAGAGCATCCGCTATGCGCTGGCGGCGGTGAAGCGGGTGGGGTTCGCCGCCATGCAGTCCCTGGCTGCGACGCGGGGCGAGCAGCCGTTCGCGGACGTGGCGGACTTCGCGGCCCGGGTCGATCCGCGGCAGTTGAACAAGATGCAGATCGAGAACCTGGCGCGCGCCGGCGCCTTCGACAGCATGGAGCCGAACCGCGCGCGGATGTTCGTGGGCGCCGAGACGGTGCTGAAACGGGCGCAGGCGCAGGCGGACGAGGCATCGAGCGGCCAGGCCGGCCTGTTCGGCGGCACCGGCAAGCCGGAGGCGCTGCGTTTGCCGACCCTGGCGGACTGGCCGGACATGGAGCGGCTGGGCTATGAGGCGGAGGCAATCGGGTTCCACCTCACGGCGCATCCGCTGGACAGCTATGGGCCACTGCTAAAGCGGTTGGGCGTCGTGGTGTCGCACCAGTTGGAGGCGCGGGCGCAGGCCGGGGTGGGCCGGGTGAAGGTGGCGGGCTGCGTGATCGGCTCGAAGGACCGGATCACCAAGACCGGCAGCCGCATGGCCTGGGTCCGGCTGTCCGACCAGGGCGGCAGCTTCGAGGTGACGTTGTTCAGCGAGGTGCTGTCCGCGTCGCGCCAGGCGTTGAAGGCCGGGGCGGCGGTGTTGATGGGGGTGGACCTGCGGCTCGACAGCGACAGCCTGCGGCTGACGGCGGCAGACTGCATGCCGCTGGACCAGGCGGCGGCGGATGCCGGGGCAGGGATGCGGGTTTGGCTGGACCACACGGAAGCGGTGCCGCACATCCGGGCCATCCTGGCGCGCGAGGGCAAAGGGCGGGGCCGGGTCACGTTGGTGCCGCTGCTGGACGACGCGCAGGCGGTGGAGATCACCGTGCCCGGCAGATACCAGATCACCCCGCGGCTGGCGCAGGCATTGAAGGTGGTGCCGGGGGTGGAGCGGGTCGAGGAGGTTTGAGCAGCACGCCGTTGTATCGCGCCGTTGATGCCACGGAGTTGCAGGACATCGAAGCAGTGCGCCGTTTCCGTATGAGGCCACTGTGGACCGAGGCATACCGGCGCTTGCAGTCCCGACCGCAGCACTACGGTTGCTCGCTCTACCAGTTGTTGAGGGGCCGCTATGATTACACCTGATATCGTTGCAACAGTCGAGTTGGCTCGATCCGATCAGGGCGGGCGTGCCGGACCGACTCCGCCCGACAAGTTTGGATGCGTGATGAAGCTCAACGGGCACAATCATGACGTGCGCCTTTTGTTGGATCGTCCACTTGCGCCTGGGGACACCCGCCAAGTTGGGATCATCTTCCTTGATCCCGAAACGGCTCTGTCCCATGTCGGCGTAGGTGCGACGTTCCTGCTGTGGGAAGGCCCGACAATTGGATCGGGCATTGTCGAGCAGGTTGTCGCGAAGCAGGCGCTTATCGCCGATTAGCCTTGGGCCAGGCAGTTGCGTTTTGCCAGTTAAGTTGGCATACGACCAACGCCCGCGACCGTCGTGGGTAATTCACATGCGGGGCGCCTTTCCCGGGGGAGACCTCAGGTTCCGGTGCCGTAGGGCCAGGCTCCGCAGAGGATCAACCGGACCACCAGGAAAGGAGCACGCCCATGGCGATGCCCGACTTCACCTTGCGCCAGCTATTAGAAGCCGGCGTGCACTTCGGCCACCACACCCGGCGCTGGAACCCGCGCATGGCGCCGTACATCTTCGGCGTGCGCAACCAGGTGCATATCATCGACCTGCAGCAGACCGTGCCGATGCTGGACCGGGCGTTGCGCGCGGTGCGCGACGTGACGGCGGCGGGCGGGCGCGTGCTGTTCGTCGGCACCAAGCGGGCAGCGGCGGAGTACGTGGCGGACAGCGCCAAGCGCTGCGGCCAGTATTACGTGAACCACCGTTGGCTCGGCGGCATGCTGACCAACTGGAAAACCATCACCGGGTCGATCAAGCGGCTGCGGCAAATTGAGGAGATGGTGAACGGCGACATCCAGGGCCTGACCAAAAAGGAGGTGTTGGACATCACGCGCGACCAGGAGAAGCTGGAGCGCGCGCTGGGCGGCATCAAGGACATGGGCGGCCTGCCGGACATCCTGTTCATCATTGACACCAACAAGGAAAAGCTCGCGGTCGAGGAGGCCAACAAGCTCGGCATTCCTGTGATCGCGGTGCTGGACAGCAACTCGGACCCGGAGGGCGTGACCTACCCGATCCCCGGCAACGACGACGCGATCCGCGCCATCACTATGTATTGCGACTTGGTGGCCGGCGCGGTGCTGGACGGCATCAGCGCGGAAATGGTGGCGAGCGGGCAGGACTTCGGCGCGGCCGAGGAGCTGCCTGAGGCATTGGTGGACGTTCCCGCCGAGCAGCCTGCGGCCTAAGGAGTAGTTGGATATGGCTGAGATCACCGCCGCGATGGTCCGGGACCTTCGGGAGAAAACCGGCGCAGGCATGATGGACTGCAAGCGCGCCCTGACCGAGAGCGGTGGGGATGCGGAGGCTGCGTTCGACTGGCTGCGCAAAAAGGGCCTGTCGGCGGCGGCGAAAAAGAGCGGCCGGGTCGCGGCGGAGGGGCTGATCGGCGTGGCCTCCGCCAAGAACCGGGCGGCGATGGTCGAGGTGAACGCCGAGACCGACTTCGTGGCGCGGAATGAGATGTTCCAAGCGCTGGTAGAAAAGATCGCGCACATCGCGCTGGAGGTCGGCGAGGACGTGGAGGCGATCCGCGCCGCGCCGGTGCCGGATAGCGGGCGCACGGTCGCCGACGAGCTGACGCAACTAATCGCGACCATCGGCGAGAACATGACCCTTCGCCGGGCCCGGGTGATCTCGGTGCCGAATGGCGTGGTGGCGACCTATGTGCACAAGGTGCTGCGTCCCGGCCTGGGCAAGATCGGCGTGCTGGTGGCGGTCGAGAGCGACACTGAGCTGGACGCGCTGGAGACGCTCGGGCGGCAGGTGGGCATGCACGTGGCCGCCACCCGGCCGGATGCGCTGGACATCGACGCCGTGGACCCGGCCGCCCTGGAGCGTGAGAAGGCCGTGCTGACTGAACAGGCGCGCGCTTCCGGCAAGCCCGACGCTATCATCGAGAAAATGGTCGAGGGCCGCATCCGCAAGTACTATGAGGAAGTGGTCCTGCTGGAGCAGGTGTGGGTGCACGACGGGGAGAGCCGTGTGCGGGCCGTGGTGAAAAAGGCTGGCGCCAAGCTGGGCGGGTTTGCCCGGTTCACGCTGGGCGAGGGAATCGAGAAGCAGGCCGGGGACTTCGCTGCGGAAGTCGCCGCTGCCGCCGGGTTGCCGCCGCCGGAGGACAAGGATTCGGACCCGGCTGCTCCCTAGCGCTCCGCCCTCCACCGTCGCTTGAACTTGTGGGGGGCGGCCTAGCCATCTAGGTTGTAGTGCCCCTGCCTGTAAGGACCTTATGCTCCCGCATCCCACATACAAACGCGTCCTGCTCAAGGTGTCCGGAGAGGCGCTAATGGGAAAGCGGGAGTATGGGTTGGACACCGACACCTTGGCGCGCATCGCCATTGATGTGGGCGATGTGGTGCGGATGGGGGTGCAGGTGTGCCTGGTGATCGGCGGCGGCAACATCTTCCGCGGCATCTCGGCGGCGGCTGGCGGCATGGACCGGGCGCAGGCGGACTACATGGGCATGCTGGCCACGGTGATGAACGCGCTCGGCATGCAGAGCGCGTTGGAGCGGCGCGGCACGCCGACCCGTGTGCAATCGGCGATCCCGATGAGCAGCGTGTGCGAGCCGTACATCCGCCGCCGGGCCGAGCGGCACATGGAGAAGGGCCGGGTGGTGATTTTCGCCGCCGGCACCGGCAACCCATTTTTCACGACCGATACCGCGGCGGCGCTCCGTGCGGCCGAGATGAACTGCGACCTGTTGCTGAAGGGCACCCAGGTGGACGGCGTGTACTCTGCGGACCCGCGCAAGGTGCTGGATGCCGAGCGGTATGACGAGCTGACCTACCTTGAGGTGCTGTCCCGGGACCTGGGCGTCATGGACGCGGCCGGCATCAGCCTGGCGCGGGAAAACGGGTTGCCGATCATTGTTTTCAACATTCACGCGCCTGGCGCGTTTGCGCAGGTGATGCGCGGCGAGGGCCGGTTCACCCGCATCGTCGAACCCCGCCACTGATGGGAGACCGCCCGTGCCTGCCGACTTGAATGCGCTGAAACAGGACCTGACCCGCCGCATGGACGGCGCACTGGAGACGCTGCGCCGGGACTTCGGCGGTTTGCGCACGGGGCGGGCCAGCCCCGCGTTGCTGGAGCCGGTCAAGGTCGAGGCCTACGGCACCGAGGTGCCCATCACCCAGGTTGGCACCATCGGGGTGCCGGAGCCGCGGCTTATCACGGTGCAGGTGTGGGACCGCACGCTGGTGGGGGCGGTGGAGCGCGCTATCCGCGATGCTGGGCTCGGACTCAACCCCGGTTCGGACGGGCAGGTGGTGCGGGTACCGATCCCGCAGTTGACGGCGGAACGCCGCAACGAGCTAGCCAAGGCGGCCGGGCGTTACGCGGAGGGCAGCCGCGTGGCGGTGCGCGGCGTGCGGCGGGACGGGATGGACCAGATCAAGGCGCTGGAGAAAAAGAGCGAGATCAGCGAGGACGAGGCCAAGGACTGGTCCGACCAGGTGCAAAAACAGACGGACGGCTACATCCAGCGGATCGACGTGGCGCTGGTGGAAAAGGACCGGGAGATCCGGCAGGTTTGAACGGTAGGACCTTATGGGTGTGCAGGGCGTGGGCGCAGGTTTGAAGCCGCTGGCCTCCGGGCCGGCCGGCGTCTCGGCGCCGCAGCATATCGCCGTCATCATGGATGGCAACGGCCGCTGGGCGCGCTCGCGCGGCCTGCCACGCGCGGCGGGGCACCGGGCCGGCGCGCAAACGGTGCGGCGCACCATCGAGGCGGCGATCACTGCAGGCGTGGCGTGGCTCACGCTGTATGCCTTCAGCAGCGAGAACTGGCGACGGCCGGCGGACGAAGTGCTGGAGCTGACCAGCCTGCTGCGCCACTACCTGCGGCAGGAGTTGGCCGAGCTGACGCAGCAGGGCGTGCGGCTGCGCGTGATCGGCGACCGCACGCGGTTCGACAAGGACACGCGGGCTGAACTCGACCGGGCAGAGCGCGCCACGGTAGGCAACGTGCGGCTGAACCTTAACATCGCGCTGTCGTACGGTGCGCGGGACGAGATCGTGGCGGCGGCCCGTGCCGTGGCGATGGCCGCCAAACGCGGCGAAATTGACCCAGCCGCGCTGGACGAAGCGGGGTTCGAGCGTTTCCTATTCACCGCCGGTATGCCCGACCCGGACTTGGTGATCCGGACCTCTGGCGAGCATCGGCTGTCCAACTTCCTGCTGTGGCAGTCGGCCTATGCGGAGCTGGTGTTCCTCGACGTGCTGTGGCCGGACTTCGGCGCCGCGGATTTCAGCCTGGCACTGGCTGAGTTCGCGCGGCGGGAGCGGCGATTTGGTGCGCGTCCTGCCTGAACCGCGCCCGCCGTCGCGGCTGGAGGCCCAGGCAGAGCGTTCCAGGGCTCGTTCATCGCGGTGGGGTGACCTGCCGTTGCGGATCGCGTCGGCAGCGGTGTTGATGCCAGTTGCGCTGATATGCGCCTGGAACGGCGGATGGGCTTGGGGCGCGCTGGTCGCCGTTGGCGCCGCTGGTTTGGCGTGGGAATGGCTGACGCTGTTCGGCCTTACTCCCTGGCGCCTGCCGGGGCTTGCCGCGCTGGGACCGGTGGTGCTCGCAACGCTGGTCACTGCGGCCGGGCTGGCGGGCTGGGCGGTCGCGGCGCTGGCGGCCGGGTTCGCGATGGCATGGGCGCAGGAGCGTCGGCCGTGGCTGGCATCCGGAGTGGTCGTGATCGGCTTGGCCTGCATGGCGCTGGTCTGGCTCCGGGCGGATGCGGTGTCCGGGCGCGCCAACCTGCTGTTCCTGCTGGTTGCAGTGTGGGCAAGCGACGTCGGCGGCTACGCGGTCGGCCGGCTGGTGGGCGGGCCGAAGCTCGCGCCCTCCATTTCGCCGGGCAAGACCTGGTCGGGATCGTTGGGCGGGCTGTCGCTGGCGGCCGTGCTGGGCGAGGTCGTGGGACAGTTGCTCACGGCGTCGCCGTTTGGACGGGCCGCGCTGGTGGCGCTGCTGCTCGCCGTCAGCGCACAGGCCGGCGACCTGCTGGAGAGCGCGCTCAAGCGGCATTTCGGCGTGAAGGACTCAGGCCGGCTGATCCCTGGACA
The DNA here is from genome assembly GCA_964242575.1 of uncultured Acetobacteraceae bacterium. Classification (GTDB taxonomy): domain Bacteria; phylum Pseudomonadota; class Alphaproteobacteria; order Acetobacterales; family Acetobacteraceae; genus JANPPS01. The sequence goes on from CAXTCN010000031.1 coordinate 7,717, forward strand.
TGGTGGGCTGCTGGACCGGTTGGACGGGATGCTCGCAGCGGCGCTGGTGACGGCGTTGTTGGCGGCCTGGGTAGGGCAGGGGGTAATGCTATGGCAGTGATGCGGTCCGTGAGCGTGCTCGGCAGCACCGGCAGCGTCGGCGTCAGCACGGTGGACTTGCTGGCGGCGAACCCGGATGCGTTCCGGGTTCGGGCGCTGGTGGGCGGCCGCAACACGGCGGTGCTGGCGGAACAAGCGCGGCTGCTGCGTGCCGAGGTGGCGGTGGTCGCGGACGACGCCTGCCATACGGCGCTCGCGGCGGCGCTGGCCGGGACGGGCATACGGACTGCGAGCGGGTTGGACGCGGTGCTGGCCGCGGCGACGCTGCCAGTGGACTGGACCATGGCGGCCATCACCGGCGCGGCTGGCCTGCCGTCCACGCTGGCGGCGATCCGGCGCGGCGGCGCCATCGCACTAGCGAACAAGGAGGCCCTGGTGTGCGCCGGGGAGGTGATGCTGCGCGCGGTCCGGGACGCGGGCGCGACCCTGCTGCCGGTCGACTCCGAGCACAACGCGATTTTCCAAGCCATGGCCGAGAACAACCGGGACGGGGTAGAGCGCATCGTGCTGACCGCGTCGGGCGGCCCGTTCCGCACCGCGACGTTCGAGGAAATGACCCGCGCCACCCCGGAGGCGGCGCTGCGGCACCCGGTGTGGTCGATGGGCGCGAAAATCAGCATAGACAGCGCCACCATGATGAACAAGGGATTGGAGCTGATCGAAGCGGCGCGGCTGTTCGGCATGGCCGAGGACCGCATCGGCGTGCTGGTGCATCCGCAATCCGTGGTGCACGGGCTGGTGTACTACCGGGATGGCAGCGTGCTGGCGCAGATGGGGTCGCCGGACATGCGCATCCCGATTGCGCACACCCTGGCCTGGCCCAGCCGGCTCGCGACCCAGTCGCCGCGGCTGGACCTGGCGCGGTTGGGGCGGCTCGATTTTGAGGACCCGGACCCGGTGCGTTTCCCGGCGCTGCGGCTGGCGCGGGACGCCTTGCGCGCCGGTGGCGGCGCACCCACAATCCTGTCTGCGGCGAACGAGGTTGCTGTGGAGGCCTTTTTGGCCCGGCGGCTAGGCTTTACCGAGATCGCTGACCTTGTCGCGGCCGTGCTCGATCGGTTGGGCTGCCCGGCCGCCGACAACCTGGATGCGGTGCTTGACCTGGACGGTGCCGCCCGTCGCGCTGCCCACGGAATTGCCGCCGCGCGTGCGGCCTGAGGACCCCGAACCATGATGATCATTCCCGAGTTCGCCCGCAGCGTTGCCGCCTTCATCGTGGTGCTGGGCGTGCTGGTGTTCGTGCACGAGCTGGGCCACTACCTGGCGGCGCGGTGGCGCGGGGTGCACGTGGAGGCGTTCTCCATCGGTTTTGGCCGGGCCATCACCCAGTGGACTGACCGCCGCGGCACGGTGTGGAAGCTCGCGTGGCTGCCGCTCGGCGGCTACGTCAAGCTGCATGGGCAGGAGCGCCCGGAGGATGTCGCGCCGGAGGTTCGGGCATCATGGCTGCCCGGGCGCACGTTCCATGAAAAGTCGGTGCTGTCCCGCGCCATTGTCATCGCGGCTGGGCCGGCGGCGAACTTCCTGCTGGCCATCGTGCTGTTCGCGGTGTTGTTCGGCACGGTCGGACGCCAGGTGTCCACTCCGGTGATCGGCGAGATTATGGCCGACAGCGCCGCGGCGCGGAGCGGCCTTGTGTCGGGCGACCGAGTGCAGGCGATCGACGGCGCGCCGGTTGCGAAGTTCGAGGACATCCAGCGCATCATTGCGGCCAGCCCTGACCGGCTGCTGCGGATGGACGTGCTGCGGGACGGCCAGGCGCGGACGGTCGAGGTCACGCCTAGCGTCCGGGACGCGGGCGAGGGCCGGCGCGTCGGCGTGCTAGGCGTGCGCAGTGCGGCGACGGAGTTCACGAGGCTTGGCCCGGTCGCGGCCATCGCGTCCGGGGCGGCGCAGACTTGGGACGTCACGGTGCAAACCATTGCCGGGCTGGGCCAGATGATTTCCGGCGGCCGCAACACGGACGAGCTGGGCGGTCCGTTGCGGATCGCGCAGCTTTCGGGGCAGGTGGCACAGCTCGGCATCGCCAGCCTAGTGAGCTTTATCGCTTTGCTGTCGGTGAACCTCGGCCTCATCAACCTGTTCCCAATCCCGATTTTGGACGGGGGGCATTTGGTGTTCCTGACAATCGAGGGCATCCGTGGGCGGGCGCTGCCGCCGCGGGCGCAGGAGTACGGCTACCGCGGCGGCTTCGCGTTGCTGATCAGCCTGTTTATATTCGCAACTTGGAACGACCTTACGCACCTCGGCCTGTTCCGCTGGTTCGCCTCGCTGATCGGATAACCCCCGGCGATACCTTATCGTCCGGCTCGGCGATATCTTATCGTCCGGCCCGGCAACACCTTGTCACCCGGCCCGGCGATAAACCATCGTCCGGCGCGGGTAGGTGGTGCATTCTGGCAACTACGGTGCACTCTTCACTTGGCGTGACAGGTCCCGGCGCTTACAAGCACGGTAGAGTCGAGGCCTTCGTGCCCGGTCCCAGGGGGAAGCCTGTTGATCCTTAACCGCGCCGCGCTGCTTGCAACTGCCTGCCTTTTGCCGCTCCTAGCTGCCGGGCCGGTAGAGGCCCAGCAACAGAACGGGCGGCGCCCACGGCCAGCGGCACGGCCCATTGCACGCGTCGCCGCGCCTGCTGGAGTGGAAGGCGCCATCACCGCCGTGCAGATCGAGGGCAACCAGCGCATCGAGCAAGGCACTATCCGGTCCTACATGCTGGTGCAGCCCGGTGACCGGTTTGACCCCGACCGAATCGACCGCAGCTTGAAGACGCTGTACGCGACCGGCCTGTTCCAAGACGTGACGATACGGCGCGAGGGGAACGCGCTGGTAGTCAAGGTGGCGGAAAATCCGATCGTCAACCGGATCGCGTTCGAAGGAAACCGCAAGCTGACGGACGAGCAGTTGCGGTCCGAGCTGCAACTGCGCCCCAGGGCAGTGTTCACGCCGCAACTGACCCAGGCGGACCGGCAGCGCATCTTGGACCTGTATGCCAGGCGCGGACGGTTCGGGGCGACGGTGGAGCCGAAGGTGATCCGGCTGGACCAAAACCGGGTCGACGTGGTGTTCGAGGTGAACGAGGGCGCTACGACGTTGGTGAGTCGCATCGCCATGGTGGGCAACCGGGCCTACAGCGAGAACCGGCTGCGCGAAGTGATCAACAGTCGGGAGCAGGCGTTCTACCGCCTGCTGTCCAGCAGCGACCAGTATGACCCCGACAAGATCAACTTCGACAAGGAACTGCTGCGGCGGTTTTACCTTAAGAATGGCTATGCCGACATCGAGGTGACGGATGCGACCGCGGAGCTGTCACCGGACCGGCGCGCGTTCTTCGTGACGTTCACGCTGAACGAGGGGCAGCGCTACACGGTCGGCCAGGTCAGCATCGACAGCAAGCTGCGCAACCTGAATGGGGAGGAGCTGCGGCCGCTGCTGCTGATCGACAGCGGCGATACCTATGACGGCGACCTTGTGGAACGCACCACGCAGGCGCTTCAGGACGCGGTGCAGAACCGCGGCTATGCCTTTGTGGACGTGAAGCCGCGCATTGCGCGGGACCGGGCGAAACAGACCGTGGACCTGGTGTTCGATGTGACCGAGGGGCCGCGCGTGTTCGTCGAGCGGATCGACATCACCGGCAACACCCGCACCAAGGACAAGGTGATCCGGCGCGAGTTCCGATTGGCCGAGGGCGACGCGTTCAATGCGGCGACGGTGCGGCGGTCCCGGCAGCGGCTGCAGGACTTGGGGTACTTCAACACCGCGACGATACAGCCCTCGCCCGGTAGCGCTTCGGACCGGGCGTTGCTGACGGCGACGGTCGATGAAAAGGCGACAGGCGAGCTGACGCTTGGCGGCGGCTTCTCGACCGATGCCGGCGCGTTGCTGAACGTGGGGTTGCGGGAGCGCAACCTGATTGGCACCGGGATCGACGCCAGCATCAACGGCATCTTGGCGCAGCGGCGCAGCCAAATCGACCTGTCGGTGACCGACCCGTACTTCCTGGACCGCAACCTGGTGGCCGGGTTCGACCTGTTCCACGTCCGCAACAACAACCAGGACATCGCGGCCTACAACGAGCGCCGGACGGGTGGCGCGTTGCGGGTGGGGTATGAGTTCAACGAGCACCTGCGGCAGGCGTTCACCTACAGCTTGGTGGACCGCAACATCTTCGACGTGCAGGAAGGCGCCAGCATCTTCATCACCAACCAGCGGGGGTCGTCGCTGTTGTCGCAGATCGGGACGACCGTGGCGCTCGACTACCGCGACAGCCGGACCGACCCGAGGGAGGGGTTCGTTATCCGGGTGGGCGCCGACTTGGCCGGGCTGGGCGGCACGGCGCGCTATCTCCGCTCCAAGGTTGACGGCAACTACTTCATTCCGCTTGAGCGACTGACGGGCGACGCGGACTGGAGCATCGCGCTATCGGCTGGGGCAGGCTATTTAGCGCAGCTCGGCAAAGAGGAGCGAATAATCGACCGCTTCTTCCTCGGCGGCGATAACTTGCGTGGTTTCCAGTCTGGCGGCGCTGGGCCGCATGCGAGGGGCACGAACACCATCGACAGCATCGGCGGGCGGTTCATTTACACGCAATCGACCGAATTGCGCTTTCCGCTGCCCATTTCGGCCGACCTCGGCATCACCGGGCGTGCGTTCGTGGACGTCGGGTCGTTGTCCAAGGCCTCCAGCATCGTCGACCCATTATCGGGGCAGCCTATCGAGAAGTTCGACGACTCCGCGCCGCGGGTGGGCGCCGGGGTTGGAGTGTCCTGGAGATCGCCGTTCGGACTTATCAACATCGACATCGCGCAGGCGGTGGTGAAACGAAGGTTCGATCAGACGCAGGTATTCAGGTTTGGTTTCGGAACGAGGTTTTAGGCGTATGGCTCATTTGACCCGCATGGCTCTGGCGACCGCCGTTCTGCTGTCGCCGGCAGCAGCTTTCGCACAGCAGGGACCTGGCTGGTTTGTGCCGCCCGGCGGTGGCGGCCAAGCGCCCCCTCCCGCGCGGCCAGCGGCGCCCCGGCCTGCCCCCGCGCCCCGGCCCACGCCCGCCCCAGCAGTACAGGTGGCTCCGCCTGGGCAGCAGGGTGGGCCGCCCACCAACGAGGCTCCGCTGCAGGTGCAACTACCCCCAGCCCCCGACCTGCCGACGCTGCCCCGTGGCCCCGTGCCGCCGGCCGCGGTCATCGGCGTGCTAGGGGTGCCCGACATCATGCGCGCGTCCGCGGCTGCGCAGCAGGTCGAGAAAGTCATCGGCGAACGGCGGGAAAAGCTGAACGAGGACGCACAAAAGGAGCAGGCGACCTGGCGGGAGCTGCAGCAAGCGCTGGCCAACCAGCGAACCGGCCTGACAGCGGACCAAATCCGGACCAAGGAGCGGGAATTGCAGGAGCGCATCACCAACTCCCAGCGCCAGTTGCGGGACCGTAACCGGTTCATTCAGGAATCGGCACAGGTTGGCCTGGCGCAAATCGAGCGCATACTGATTGGGGTGATCCGGCAGGTGGCCGAGAGCCGTGGCATGAACCTGGTGCTGCGCCGGGAGCAGGTTGCGTTGAATGTCAACGAGTTCGATATCACCGAACCAGTGGTCGAGCAGATGAACAAGGTGCTGCCGAGCGTGACGCTGCCGCCAGACGGCGTGTCCCCGGTGGCGTTCCTGGCGCCCGGAGGCCCGGGTGGAGTGCCGGTGACTCCTGCCGAGGTGCCGGCAGCGGCTCCCGCGGCAGCCGCGCCGCCGGTGCCTGGACCTGCCGCGCCTCGCCGCTGATTGATGGACCAGCACGGCCCGACCACGTCTGGCGCTGGCGACGCCCGGTTCTTTGGCCGGACAGGTCCGCACAGCTTGGCGGCCGTAGCAGCGGCGGCGAACGCCACGACGGCGGGCGCGGACCGGCTTTTGCAGGGCGTTGCGCCGCTGCAATCCGCCGGGCCGGCCCAGGTCAGCTTCCTGGATAACATCCGCTATAAGGACGCGCTCGAGGCCACGCGGGCCGGGGCGGTGATCGTGCGGCCTGAGCTGGAGGCCGCAGTGCCGCCTGGCTGCGCCGCCATCGTGACGACGGACCCCTACGCCGCGTGGGCCAGGGTCGCGGCGCTGTTCCATCCGCCCGTCCCAGTCCGGCCCGGCGTGCATCCATCCGCCGTGGTGTCCGAGACAGCCGTCGTCGATCCGAGCGCGGAGGTTGGGCCGTGCGCCGTGATCGGTGATCACGCGGAAGTCGGCGCACGCTGCCGGATCGGCGCTGGCGCGGTAATCGGCGACGCAGTGTCCATGGGGCCGGACTGCCGGATCGGCGCGCTCGCGTCGGTAAGCCACGCCATCTTGGGCGCTCGCGTCTATGTTTACTCCGGGGCGCGGGTGGGACAGGAGGGCTTTGGCTTCGCGACCACGCCGGCAGGGTTCCTGACAGTTCCGCAACTCGGGCGCGTGCGGCTGGAAGATGACGTCGAAATTGGCGCCAACAGTTGCATTGACCGCGGATCGACGCAGGACACCATCATCGGCGCTGGCTCAAGGATCGATAACCTGGTGCAAATCGGCCACAATGTGCAACTTGGACGCTGCTGCGTCGTTGTTGGGCAGGCCGGCATCTCCGGATCGACGGTGTTGGGGGACTTTGTCGTTGTTGCGGCGCAAGCCGGGCTGACGGGTCACTTGCACATTGGAAACAAGGCGCGAATCGGAGCACAAGCTGGGGTCATGGCCGACGTGGCAGCAGGCTTGGACGTGATCGGCAGCCCAGCCGAGCCGGTGCGGGACTTCTTTCGCGGGGTTGCGACATTGCGCAAACTGGTGCGCAAGCCCAAAGTCGCAGCAACAGCGCGGGCCGACGGCGCGGCAAGCGGGGACACGGACTAAATCACCATGGACGGCACGCCAGCGTCTTCGCCACCTCCGGTGGCCGATATTGACATCGCTGGCATCATGCACGCGATCCCGCACCGCTATCCGTTCCTGATGATCGACCGCGTCACCGACGTGCTCCCCGACCATTCGGCGACCGGCCTCAAGAACGTGTCGGTTAACGAAAGCTTCTTCCAGGGGCACTTCCCCGGCCACCCGGTCATGCCGGGCGTCCTGATCGTCGAGAGCATGGCGCAGACTGCGGCGGTGCTGGTGGTGCGGACGCTAGGGCCAGAGGCGGCTGGCAAGGTGGTTTACTTCATGACCATCGACAGCGCGAAGTTCCGCCGGCCCGTGGTGCCTGGGGACCAGTTGCGGATCGAGGTGACGAAGGTGCGCAGCCGTGGCAGCGTGTGGAAGTTCAGCGGCATAGCCCGCGTGGACGGGATATCGGTGGCTGAGGCCACGTTCGCCGCGATGATCATGGACCGCTAAGCCGGCGCAGGTAACGGCCGGCAACAAACCTTGAGTTGGCTGGGTCGGGGTTCGCCGGTAGAACCCAGCCTGCTCAGTCCCTTCGAAAGCGCTACATGACGTGTTCCTGCTGCCTGCACACCTGGTTCACTGCTGCCGGGATGCGTGGACGAGGGCTGCGCGGATGAGCAACGTCCATGCCAGCGCAATCATCGAGCCTGGCGCCCAGATTGGACCGGGCGCCCTCGTCGGCCCGTTCTGCCATGTGGGCGCGGAGGTTGTATTAGAGGCTGGGGTGCGCCTGGTGTCGCACGTCGTCGTGGACGGCCAAACCAGCATCGGCGAGGGCGCGGTGCTGTATCCGTTCTGCACCGTCGGCCTCGCGCCGCAGGACCTGAAGTACAAGGGCGAGCCGACCCGGTGTGAAATTGGCGCCCGCACCCAGGTGCGCGAGCACTGCACCATCCACCGCGGCACCGTGACCGGGACCGGCCTGACCCGCGTAGGCGCGGACTGCTTGTTGATGGCGGTGGTGCATGTCGCGCACGACTGCGACATCGGCGACAGCGTGGTGATCGCCAACAACGTTGTCATGGGCGGCCACGTCAGCATCGGCCCGGGCGCGATCATTGGCGGTGCGGCGGCGTTGCACCAGTTCGTGCGGATTGGGCGGGGCGCCATGGTAGGCGGCGTTTCGGGGGTCGAGGCGGACGTTATCCCGTTCGGCAGCGTGATCGGCAACCGTGCGCGGCTATCGGGCCTCAACGTGATCGGCTTGCGACGGCGCGGCGTGGACCGGGCCCGCCTGCATGTGCTGCGCAGCGCCATGCGGCGGTTGTTCAGCGCGACCGGAGTGTTCAGCGTACGGCTGGCGGAGGTGCGTGCCGCCTATGCCGACGAGCCGCTGGTGGCCGAGGTCCTGGCCTTCATCGACGCACCGAGCAAGCGCGGGCTGATCCGCGCAAGCGTTGCGGCGATGGAGGACGGCGAGGCGGCGTAGCTCAGTGCATGGCCGCCCGTGCACGGGCCGGACCCGTTTGCGCTTCGTGCAGGCCGGCCGCGATTTCCTGATGGCAGGTGAGCATTGCGTCCTGTAACGCCGCGAATGTCTGGGTGAGGTTCAGCGTCGCGGCCTCCTCGGTCAGCATCCTTAGGCATTGTATCAGCCCCTGAGAGGTCGCAGCCGTGCCTTCATCTTCGCTCACCAGTGATCCTCCTTGTTCAAAGTTCAGTCACTCCACTGGTCTTACTTAGATAAACTCGAATGTTGAACGCAATCTTTAAAGGGTTAGGTTCTGTCGGCATGCCATTCGAACCGGCTTCACGATGAGTGCCGGGACGCTTGGCATCATTGCTGGAGGCGGTCCATTTCCAGGACGCGTGGCCACCGCCGCCATTGCGGCTGGGCGTTCCGTGTTCATCGTGGCGCTGCGGGGTTTTGCCGACCCGGCCGTCGTGACGCCGTTCACCCATCGCTGGGCGCGGATGGGCGGCGCTGGGGAAATCCTGGCAATGCTGCGGGCGCAGGGGTGCCGGGACCTGGTGTTGGTCGGCCCGGTCAAGCGTCCCTCGTTGCTGGACCTGCGGCCCGATCCGGAAGGCGCGCGGTTGCTGGCCCGGGTCGGACGCGCGGCGTTCACCGGCGACGATGGCCTGCTGGCGGCGGTGGTCCGGGTGCTGGGCGAGGAGGGCTTCCACGTCATGGGCGCGCACGAGATTTTAACCGAGGCGGTCGGGCCGCGCGGGCTTATGAGCCGCGCGGCGCCGGATGCGGGCGCCATGGCGGACATCGGGCGCGGCGTCACGGTGGCCCAGGCGCTCGGCACGGTGGACGTAGGGCAGGGCTGCGTGGTGCAGCAGGGCATCGTATTGGCGCTTGAGGCGATCGAAGGCACGGACGCCATGCTGGCCCGGGCCGGCGGCTTGGCCCGGCCCGGGCCAGGCGGCGTGCTGGTCAAGCTGGTGAAGCCGGGGCAGGACCGCCGGGCCGACCTTCCGACCATAGGGCCGGGCACGCTTCGCGCCGCCGCCGCCGCCAAGCTGCGCGGCGTTGCGTTCGAAGCGGGCGGCACCTTGCTGATCGACCGCGCCGGATGCGTTTCGGCGGCGGACGCGGCGGGCCTGTTCCTGCTGGGCATCGACGTTGCGGCCAACCCGGGCGATACTGCAGCCCCGAATAAAGGACCCAGACCATGAGCAACGCCCGCTTCCTGCACACCATGCTGCGCGTCAAGGACCTGGACCGCAGCGTCGCGTTCTACACCAACCTGCTGGGCATGAAGGAGCTGCGCCGCAACGAGGTTCCAGCAGGACGCTACACCCTGGCCTTCGTGGGCTACGGGGACGAAAACAGCACGGCCGTGCTTGAACTCACCCATAACTGGGACCAAGCGGAACCCTACGACCAGGGCAACGCGTTCGGCCACCTCGCGGTCGGGATGCCGGACGTTTACGCCGCCTGCGATGCGCTGCGCGCTGGCGACGCCAAAATCACGCGGGAGGCCGGGCCAGTGAAGTTCGGCACCACCGTGATCGCGTTCGTCGAGGACCCGGACGGCTACAAGGTCGAGCTGGTGCAGCGCGCCTGATTCTAACCGAGACCCTTGGGGCGCTGACCGGGCGCACCATCCGGGTCGGCGTCACGGGGCTTGCGCGGGCCGGCAAGACAGCGTTCCTGACCTCGCTGGCCGCTAACCTCCTGGCACTCGGCGCGGGCCGCCCTGTGCTGCCAAGCCTGGCGCAGCGGCTGAGGGGGCGTACGCTTCAGGTTGCGCTGGCGCCGGCGGGGACAGCGGCGCTGCCCAGGTTCGACCATACCAGGCACTTGGCGGCGCTGACCGCAGACCCGCCCGCGTGGCCGGAGCGGACCAGTGCCGCGTCGTTGCTGGCATTGGACCTGACGCTCAGCCGCGAGCGGTTCGGCATCCCGCTGCCGTCGCAGCAGGTGCGGCTTGAGCTGCTGGACTACCCCGGAGAGTGGCTGCTGGACCTGCCGTTGCTGCGCACCCCGTTCACCGCTTGGTCAGATGCGGTGCTGCGCCGGTTGGAAGCGCCGCCGGCGGCGGTGGCGGCGCAGGATTTCCTGGCATTCGCCACGGCGCTGCCGGCCAACGCGCCGGCGGACGAAGCGCTCGCTGCCACCGGGCACCGGCTGTATCGCGCCATGCTGCACCGGTTGCGGGACGAGGCCGGGTTGGCGCTGTTGCAGCCGGGCCGGTTCCTGATGCCTGCGCCGGGGCCTGAGCCTGGATGGACGCCGTTCTTTCCCAGCCGGGCCGGGGGCGGGCTGCATCGCCTGCTGGCCGGCCGGTATGCCGAGTATGTGGACGCCGTGCAGCGGGACCTGGCCGAGCCGATGTTCGGCAACCTCGACCGTGTCGTGGTGCTGGTGGACCTGCTGTCCGCGTTGCACGCCGGGCGCGAGGCGTTCGCCGACGCGGGCGCTGCCCTGGCCGCGGCGGCTGGGGCGCTGCGGTGGCGGCGGTCGTGGCTGGACACGGTGATGGCGGTGGCGCAAGGCCAGTGGCCGCCACGCACGGTGTCCCGGGTGGCGTTCGCGGCGACCAAGTCGGACCACGTCGCCGAGCGGCAGCGCGGCAACCTGGCGGCGTTGCTGCGCGGCACCGCCTTGGCGGGTGGCCCGGCGGGCGACGTGCGGACGGCATACCTGCCGATTGCCGCCGTGCGCTGCACCGAGGATTTCGTCTGGACGCTCGATGGCCGGCCGGTGTCAGCGGTCCGCGGCCGGCGGATCGGCGACGAGCGGCTGCTGCGGTCCTATCCCGGCGAGGTGCCGGACCGGCCGCCGGATGACGAGTTCTGGGCGCACCCGTTCCTGCAACTCCCCGAGTTCGAACCCCGGCGCCCCCCGGATGGCGGCCGTGGCGGCGTGCCTGAGCTGGGGCTGGACGGCCTGCTTGAGTTCCTGTTGGAGGACGTGTGGTGAAACCGGCGCCGCGCATCGAGCTTGAGGACGCGCCCGCCCCCCGCTTGGAGGCCGAGCTGCCGCCGCCGGTGTTGCTGGACCCGCCGCCGCCGCGTAGCCCGGCGGTCCTTGCGTTGACTGGCGTGGCCGTGTTGGCGGTGGGCCTGTCGGCGCTCTCGGCCGGGAATTTCGTCCTGGACCAGTTCGCGCGGTCGGCGTGGCTGGGTTGGGCCACCCTTGGCATCACGGCCGCCGGTTTTGGGCTGGTCGGCGCTGGCTTGTGGCGTGAGTTGCGGGCGTTGGCGGCGCTGCGGCGGGTGGACCGGATGCGGGCGGACTTCGCATCCGGCGACGCGGCGCGGGTGGCGGACGCTGCGCTGTCCTGGGCGGAAATCGCGCCTGGCGGCGCTGCCTTGCTGCCGGCGTTGCGGGCAGTAAACGACCCGGATGCCATGCTGGCGCTGTTGCGGGCGGGACCGGGCCGCACGCTGCGCGAGGCCGCGGAACAACAGGGGCGCACAGCCGCCGTGCAGACCGTCGCCGGGATCGCCGCCATGCCGTCGCCGGCGCTGGACGTGCTTCTGGTGGGTTGGCGCGGCGTGCGGCTGATCCGGCAGATCGCCACGCTGTACGGCGTACGGCCCGGCGTGATGGCGACGCTGGCGTTGCTGCGGCGGACCGCCGGGTCGGCGACGTTGGTGGGCGCCACCGAGCTTGCGGCCAACTCCGCCGCGCACGCCGTGCTGTCCCACCCGTTGCTCGTGCATGTCGTGGGCGAGATGGCCGGCGCCGGGGTGGCGGCCCGGCGCATGACCGTGCTGGCGCGCGCCGCCGCCGCCGCGTGCGACCCGGTGCCGCCCGCATAGGTTTACGTCCGGCTGGCGTCCAATGCGGCCTGTAGCGTATAGGCCGCCGCCATCGAGTCCACGACCGCGGCCCGCTTGCGCCGGGTCATGTCGAGTTCCTGCAACAGGAAACGGTTCACCGCGGATGAGGATAGCCGCTCGTCCCACAGCGCGGCCGGCAGGGCAGTGCTGTCCGACAGCGCGCGCGCCCAATCCCGCGCTGCCTGGGCTGCCGGTCCCATGGTGCCGTCCATCGACAGCGGCCAGCCGACCACTAGGCCGCCGGCCCCCTCCCGCCGCGCCAACGCCAGCAGGTCCGTGGCCGCTTGGCCCAGCTTGCCGCGCTTAAGGCTGCCATAGGGCGTGGCGAGCATCAGCCCGACATCGGACAGCGCGACGCCGATGATCTTGGCGCCGGGGTCGAGGCCGATGAGCCGCTGTCCCGGCTGTAATTGCCGCCGAAGCTCCGCCATGTTGAACAGGGGCATGGGGGCCGTTATGGTCCCGCCCTTCCCGTCACGCCACCATAAGGTCACCCCAGCATGTCGCTCGATCCCGCGACCATCCGCCGCGTCGCCAAGCTCGCGCGCATCCACGTCGATGACGCGGAGGTGGGCCGGCTGGCGGGCGAGCTGAACGGCATCCTGGGCTGGATCGAGCAGTTGAACGAGGTCGATGTGGACGGGGTCGAGCCGCTGACCGGCGCGGCGCAGATGGCGTTGCGGCTGCGGGAGGACGTGGTCACGGATGGCGGCGTCGCGGAGCAGGTGCTGGCGAACGCGCCAGACCGGGCCGGGCCGTTCTTCACCGTGCCGAAGGTGGTCGAGTGATGCTGACCGACCTTACCTTAGTCCAGGCGCGGGACGGGCTGCGCCGGCGGGAGTTCACCGCCGCCGCGCTGACGGACGCGCACCTGGACGCCATCACGGCGCTGAACCCGGCTTTGAATGCGTTCATCACCGTGATGGGCGACAGCGCACGCGAGGCAGCGGCGGCGGCGGACGTGGCGCTGTACGCTGGCGACACCCGGCCGTTGCTGGGGTTGCCGCTCGCGATCAAGGACCTGTTCTGCACCGCCGGCACGCGGACCACGGCGGGGAGCCGCATCCTGGAGCCGTTCGTGCCGCCGTATGAGAGCACGGTCACCGCCAACCTGCTGCGGGACGGGGCGGTGTTCCTGGGCAAAGCGAACCTGGATGAGTTCGCCATGGGTTCGTCGAACATGACCTCCGCCTATGGCCCGGTGCGGAACCCGTGGACCCGGGCGGACGGCGCGCCGCTGGTGCCCGGCGGGTCGTCCGGCGGGTCGGTCGCGGCAGTGGCGGCGCGGCTGGCGTTGGGGGCCACCGCGACCGATACCGGCGGATCGATCCGGCAGCCCGCGTCGTTCACCGGGACCGTGGGGGTGAAGCCGACCTATGGGCGGTGCTCGCGCTGGGGCATCGTGGCGTTCGCGTCGTCGTTGGACCAGGCCGGCCCGGTGGCGCGCACCGTCGAGGACTGCGCCGTGCTGCTGGGCAGCATGGCCGGGTTTGATCCGCGTGACAGCACCAGCGCGGACCGTCCGGTGCCGGACTTCACGCAGGCGTGCCGCCGGGGCGTGGCGGGGCTGCGCATCGGCGTGCCGCGGGAGTACCGCTCGGACGACATGCCGGCGGAGATCGAGGCGCTATGGCAGCAGGGACTCGGCTGGCTGCGGGACGCAGGCGCGGAAATCGTGGACGTGTCGTTGCCGCACACCAAATATGGGCTGGCGACCTATTACATCGTGGCGCCGGCCGAGTGCTCATCCAACTTGGCGCGCTACGACGGTGTGCGGTTTGGGCGGCGGGTGGAGGGCGAGGACCTGACCGAGCTGTATGAGCGCACGCGGGCCGAGGGGTTCGGGGCGGAAGTGAAGCGGCGGATCATGATTGGCACCTACGTGCTGTCGGCTGGCTACTACGACGCGTACTACTTGCGGGCGCAAAAGGTGCGGGCGCTGATCCTGCGGGATTTCACCGACGCGTTCGCCCGAGTGGACGCGCTGCTGACGCCCACCGCGCCATCGGCGGCGTTCGCGCAAGGCGAGAACATGGACGATCCGGTTAAGATGTACCTGAACGACGTATTCACCGTTCCGGCCAGCATGGCGGGCGTGCCCGGCATTTCGGTTCCGGCCGGGCTGAGCGCCGAGGGGCTGCCGCTCGGCCTACAGGTGATCGGCCGGCCGTTCGATGAGGAAACGGTGTTTGCGGTCGGTGCCGCGCTGGAGCGGGCGGCGGGCTTCACCCATGTGCCCGGCATCCGGGCGGGAGCGGCGACATGAGCTATGTGATCGAGGGCGCGACCGGGCCGTGGGAGCTGGTGATTGGCCTGGAGGTGCACGCGCAGGTGGTCAGCCGGTCCAAGCTGTTCAGCGGCGCCGCAACCGAGTTCGGCGCGGAGCCGAACAGCCAGGTGAGCTTTGTGGACGCGGCATTCCCCGGGATGCTGCCGGTCATCAACCAGGAGTGCGTGGCGCAGGCGGTGCGGACCGGCCTGGGACTTGACGCGCAGATCAACCTGGTCAGCCGGTTCGACCGCAAGAACTACTTCTATGCCGATCTGCCGGCGGGCTACCAGATCAGCCAGTACGAACATCCCGTAGTGGGTGCCGGGGCAATTGAGGTCGAGCTGGCCGACGGCAGCACCAAGCGGATCGGCGTGACCCGGCTGCACCTGGAACAGGACGCCGGCAAGTCGCTGCATGACCAGGACCCAGTGCGTAGCTTCATCGACCTGAACCGCTCCGGCGTCGCGCTGATGGAAATTGTGAGCGAGCCGGATTTGCGCAGCCCGGAGGAGGCCGGCGCATACTTGCGCAAGTTGCGCACCATCCTGCGCTACCTCGGGACGTGCGACGGCAACATGGAGGAGGGGTCGATGCGGGCGGACGTGAACGTGTCGGTCCGCAAGCACAACGAGCCATTCCGCACGCGGTGCGAGGTCAAGAACGTGAACTCCGTCCGCTTCGTGATGCAGGCGGTGGAAGCGGAGGCGCGGCGGCAG
This sequence comes from uncultured Acetobacteraceae bacterium, assembly GCA_964242575.1. Classification (GTDB taxonomy): domain Bacteria; phylum Pseudomonadota; class Alphaproteobacteria; order Acetobacterales; family Acetobacteraceae; genus JANPPS01. The sequence continues at coordinate 22,940 of CAXTCN010000031.1, forward strand.
ATCGAAGTCTGGGAGGCCGGCGGCACCGTGGAGCAGGAGACCCGCCTGTTCGACCCGGCGCGCGGCGAGACCCGTGGCATGCGGAGCAAGGAGGACGCGCATGACTACCGCTACTTCCCGGACCCCGACCTGCTGCCGCTGGTGCTGGATGAGGCCTGGATCGCCGGGCTGCGCGCTGCGTTGCCAGAACTGCCGGACGCCAAGCGGGCGCGCTTCGTGTCCGAGCACGGGCTGTCGGCCTATGACGCGGCGGTGCTGGTGGCGGACCAGGAGACGGCGGCGTTTTTTGAAACCGTGGCGCAGGGCCGGGATGCCAAGCTGGCGGCGAACTGGATGATGGGCGATTTTTTTGCCGCGTTAAACCGCACCGGGCGAACCATTGCCAATACCCCGGTATCGGCGGCGGCGCTGGGCGAGCTGATCGACCTGCTGGCCGACAACACCATCAACGGCCGTATCGCCAAGGAGGTGTTCGAGGCGATGGTCGAAACTGGCGAAATGCCGGGCCGCATCGTCGAGAGCAAGGGGTTGCGCCAGGTGACTGACACCGGCGCGATCGACGCAGCGGTCGAGGCCGTGCTGGCGGCCAACGCGGACAAGCTGGCGGAGTACCGGTCCGGCAAGGACAAGCTGTTCGGGTTCTTTGTCGGCCAGGTTATGAAGGCGATGGCCGGCAAGGGTAATCCCGCTCTGGTCAACGAGGCACTGAAGCGGCGTCTGGCGGCTTAGCTGACTGTATTTGTATTGGATCAGCGATGATTGAGTTGCACGCCTACAACACGCCCAACGGCCGCAAAATCAGCGTTGCCCTGGAGGAAATGGGGCTGCCGTACAGCGTGCACGTAGTGGATATCACCAAGGACCAGCAGTTCCAGCCGGAGTTCCTGGCCATCAGCCCAAACAACCGCATCCCCGCCATCGTGGACCCTGATGGTCCGGGCGGCCGCATTTCGGTTTTCGAATCCGGCGCCATTTTGCTGTACCTAGGCGAGAAGACGGGGCAGTTCCTGCCAACTAGCTTGCGTGAGCGGGTTCCGGTGCTGGAGTGGCTGATGTGGCAGATGGGCGGGTTTGGTCCAATGCCGGGGCAGGTGCATCACTTCCTGACGCTGAACGGCGAAGACCAGCGTTACGGGCTGGCTCGCTACACCAAGGAGACGGTGCGCCTGTATGGAGTGCTTGACCGGCGTTTGGCGCAGGTTGAGTTCGTTGCCGGGCCGTTGTCGGTGGCGGACTTCGCGATCCTGGGGTGGGCGTGGCGCCATGAGCGGCATCGCGTGAGTCTGGACGACTTTCCTCATGTCCGGCGCTGGTTTGACGCACTGATGTCGCGTCCGGCCGTGCAGCGTGGCTTCGCCGTGGCACTGGCTTGATCCGGTGATTGACGGGCTTTGGGGGAGCGCATAAGACGACAGGGCAAACGCTGTGTTGCATCCCGGCGGAGGGGTGGCCGAGTGGCTGAAGGCAGCGGTTTGCTAAACCGCCGTAGGGCGTCAAGCCCTACCGTGAGTTCGAATCTCATCCCCTCCGCCAACAACTTCTAGTTGAACAACACGGCTTTGTCATCGACAAAGCCGCTTACCTTCTCGCTAAGCGATCAAAAGCGATTACACTGGCATCCAGTCAGCGATCGTTCGCGTGAGGCTGTCAGGCAGGTTTTTGTCGGACGCGTGGGGAGAGGGCGCTGGATCTGGAACGGCAGTTGGTGTTGCTGGTTGATGATGACGAGAGCGTGCGCACCACGTTCGCCGACATGCTTCAGGAACTTGGCTATCGCGTTGAGCAGGCCGAAAGCGGGCAACAAGCTTTGGAAATGCTCGACCGGACTGGCTTTGATGTCATGGTGACCGACATCCGGATGCCTGGGATGTCGGGGCTTGAGCTGTCGGATGTGGCCAGCGACCGCTACCGCGAACTCAAGATCATCCTGGTGTCGGGCTATTTCCAGCCGCAAGTACTCAACCGGAGGTTTCTCCAGAAGCCGTTTCGCACGCATGACCTCGACCGGGCTATCCAGGCCGAGTTGGACGCCGCCACGCACGGCTAAACTCAAGCCAGCCGCCTCTATCCCTAAAGTTCCTGGAAACTGCTACTAGCATTCCGTCGTTATTATTGAGACGCGGAACGGGAGCGGTGATGGTTGGATTTAAGGCAGGGTTCGGCTTGCCCTCTGCTGAGGCGATTGTTGCTATTCCAGTGCAAAATGAAGCGGAGCGCATCACCGCTTGCCTTCACGCCCTATCCAGCCAGACCAGCGTGCAACCATTTGAAACTGTGTTGTTTGTGAACAACACAGTCGATAACACGGTCGCAATTATACAGGCCCTGCGTCCAATTCTTTCCATCAAGGTCACGGTCATCGAACATGACTTTCCTCTGGAATTGCAGGCGGCCGGGTATGCGCGGCGTGCTGCAATGGCCGCCGCTGCGGTTCGGGCTGGTCCTGATGCGGCGCTGCTCTGCACGGACGCGGATGGCCAAGTTGCCCCAGACTGGCTGGCAGCCAACCTGTTCCATATGCGCGCTGGCGCAGAGGCGGTGGCAGGCCGGGCAGAAATCGATCCCGTCGAGGCGGCATTAATTCCAAACGCGTTGCACGAGGCCGATGCGCGCGAGTGCGCCTATGCGGCGGTGCTCGATGAGATTGACAGCCTGTTGGACCCGGACCCGGCAGATCCGTGGCCCCGGCACACCGAACATTCCGGTGCAAGCATTTGCGTCACTCAAGAGGCGTTCCACCGGGCTGGCGGCGTGCCGGCCGTGCCGGTTGGGGAAGATCGCGCGTTTTTCGACGCGCTCCGCCGGGTTGACGCGCGTATCCGTCACGCGATGGATGTCAGGGTTACCGTATCCGGACGCCTGCATGGGCGGGCCAAAGGAGGTATGGCGGACACGATCCGGCGGAGAATGGAACGGCCGGACCTGTTCTTGGATGACCGGCTTGAACCCGCTGAAGCGGCGTTGCGGCGCAGCAGTTTAAAACGCAAGGTCCGGCTAGCGTTTGACCGACCGGACCGGTTGCGCCAGCTATTGACCGGGCTGGGCTGCCGGCTGGCCGAGATCGAAATGCATTGCGCGCTCAACAGCTTCGGAGCGCTCTGGGCCAGCTTGCAAGAGGGGCAAAGCACGCTCCGGCGACAGCCGGTGGCAGTGGCGGACTTGCCCCGGGAAATGGCACGGGCAAGACGGTTATGCGATGCGCTGCGTTGCTGGGCTACAGTATCCGATATCCGCGACATAGCCGCTTGACTTGGTGAAGCAACTTCAACACGCTAGACTACTCACCTAAGGCGATGTCGCCCCAGCGGAGGCGCAGGAATGTCTCGAATGGACGTTGGAACACAGCGAGCAGTTCTTCTGGCAGTTGGAAGCCGGAGGGATCGTCAGTAATGAGGTTGCCGTACTGGCTCGCGTGGCAGGCAACCGCACGCTGCTTTTGTCCAAGGAACGCTGTGATGTCCAGCCGTACTCCGGATGAGGCGGGTCTAGGGATTGGGTGCCCATCCGGCAGTGTCCAACCCCAAACCGGGTAAGCCCACTGGCGCAACCCAAGCCGGTCGGCCACGGCCGTGGCCATGAGGTGCGCTGCCTCGTGGTCGCAGTGTGGATCGTGTTCCCAAGGCGCCAAGATCGTCCCAGCTCCCACCCTCACGCATGTCGCCTCGATTGCTTGAACCGCGGCTTGGAACATTGCGCCGCTCGTCGGAGCGGCGGTGTCCGGCAACCGTAAGAAACCTAAGCGGTCTGGAGCAACGCCCAAAGCGTGCACTGCGTTGCGAGCCTCGCGCTCGCGGGTGGCGATGAGCCGGGCCGGTGGGAATGTTGGCGAGTTAGGATGCGACCCACTGCCGTCCGTTGCAATCAGGACATACGGCGGATGTCCGGCGGCGACGCTCGCGGCGATCAATCCACCACAGCCCAGGCTTTCATCGTCGGCATGGGGCGCCAAAATAAGCACTGGCTGGCCGTGTGTGATCATTTGCAGCGGTGCGAACGGTAGGCTCAACATGGCGCGCTTCGCGTCGCCTGCTGAGATCATGCTTGCTGCAGGCCGTGTTGCGCCGCTTCGGCCAGTACGGCGTCTGGTGCCGGTTGCCGTAGGTACACGGCCAAGTCCCGCAACAAACGCTCGACTGGATTGGGCCGTAGGAACGCGCCGAGGCCTAGAGACCGCTGCACGAGCTGCATCGCTTCAAGGCAAGCTGCCTCAATGGCGATGCGGGCCAGGTTCACATATGCGACTCGGTCCGGTCCTGATACGGCCGAGTTTTCGCCGTAGCAGGCTGCTTGCCAGCACCAAAGCCGCGCCGTTTCCTGAGCAATCAAGATGCGGCCAAAGCGGTCCTGCTGCTGGAGGTGGTCGCCACGCTGTCGCTTGTTGAGCTGGGCTCGCGTGGCATTCACCAGTGCGTCCAGGCCACCGAGGGTCACTGCGCTCGTGCGCCAAGCGCCGGTGGACAGGCTGGGTTCACGGAGGTAGTCGCCGGGTCCGCCTATGAAGGCCAGCGTAGAGAGCGCGATGCCGTCGAACTTGACCGTCCCGTTTGCACAGGATCGCATACCGTGCAAAATGCTGAGCATGGGCTGCACGGCCTCGTTCCCTTGCAGTTTGATGAGCGCGAGATGATCGCTGTCGGCCATTCTGACGGTGACCAGCGCACGGGTCACGTGCCCGGCTCCGGAGCAAGGACCCTTGCTCCCACTTAGCTGCCCGTCGGTCAGGGTCAGAAGCGCGTCGGGCGGATCGGTGACCCACAGCCCAAATAGGTGTCCATCGAGCACGTCCTGTGCGGTCGCACGCTGCTGTTCGGCTGAGCCATACTCCATCACGAGCCGGATGGCGTTGACGTGCGCTTCCAAAAGCCGGCCCACCGAAAGGTTGCCGCGTCCGACCCGGCGAAGCAGCTCGAACAACAAAGGCGTGCCGTCCGGTTCGGTTCCGGCGCCAGCGCCGCCAAGCCGCTGCGGCAAAGGGACAACGAAGGCGCCGATGTGCCGGAGCGCCTCGATATCAGAGGTTGGAAACGCCTCCGTTTGGTCGAGCCCACCAGCGTGCTGCGCCATCCCCTCAACCAACGGAGCGAGAGCGTCCAGCCATTCGCCGCCTGGGGCCGGCGTGGACAACTCAGTCAGCGGTTGCGCCCAACTTGTCCGCCAGTCGTGGCATGGCCGCACGCCGGCTTGGCACGAGCCAGCGCTGCAGGCGGTCAAGATAGAGATAGACCACCGGAGTCGTGTAAAGAGTAAGGAGCTGGCTTAAGATCAGACCCCCGACCATGGTGAAACCAAGCGGCTTACGCAGCTCGGACCCGGCGCCTTCTGCAATCATCAATGGAAGGCCGCCCAACAACGCAGCCATCGTCGTCATCAGGATGGGCCGGAACCGTAGCAGACAGGCTTGGCGGATCGCCTCCAGTGGCGCTTGCCCGTCCTGCCGTTCAGCGCCGATCGCAAAATCGACCATCATGATGCCGTTTTTCTTAACAATTCCGATCAGTAGAATAACGCCGATCAGGGCAATAACCGATAGGTCATAATTTGCCACCATAAGCATCAGTAATGCACCGACACCCGCTGAGGGTAGCGTGGACAATATAGTAAGCGGCAGGATAAAGCTTTCGTATAGAATTCCTAATATAATGTACACGGCGATCAAAGCAGCTGCAATGAGATAAGGTTGCGTGCTGAGAGATGCCTGGAAGGCCTGTGCAGTTCCCTGAAATGTTCCACGAAGCGGAGCGGGAAGATTCATTTGCTCAAGGGCGGCCGTAATAGCTTCAACGGCTGGACCCAGGGATGCCCCAGACGTCAAGTTGAACGAGATCGTCACTGCGGGGAACTGGCTTTGATGCGCGATGCCTAGTGGGGCTACCGGCTTGGTGTCGACCTTTACGAAGGTCGACAGCGGCACCGCACCGCCATCCCGTGCCTTGACATACAGTTTGTCCAAAGTCGCGAGGTCCCCCTGCATTTCTGGCGGAACTTCGAGAATGACCTTGTACGAGTTAAGCTGCGTGAAGAACTGCGCGACCTGGCGCTGGCCAAAGGCGTTGTAAAGCGCGTCATCAATCGCTTGTGGCTGGATGCCGAACCGGGCGGCGCGGTCGCGGTCAATCGTGAGGGTCGCGGTCGTGCCGGCGACTTGCTGATCGGTCGCCACGTCCCGCAACGTGGGCAGCCCGCGCATCGTTGCCAGGATCTTTGGCGCCCACTCGTACAGCTCCGCCAGGTTAGCGTCCTGCAAGGTGTATTGGTATTGGGTGCGAGCCAGGCGGCCGCCGACGTTGATGTCCTGGGCCGCCTGGAAGTAGACGTTCATGCCCTCGATCTGCGCGACCTGCGGCCTGAGCCGGGCAATTACCTGCTGCGCCGTGACATCCCGCTGGTCGAACGGCTTGAGGGTGATCCAAAGCCGGCCGTTGTTGCCGGTTTGCCCTCCGAGGCCAGCGCCGATGCTGGATGATATCGCGGCCACCGCCGGGTCACGGGCAACGATGTCCGCCGCCAGCACTTGCCGCCTCGCCATCTCAGTGAACGAGACGTCCTGCCCAGCCTCGGTGATGCCCAGCATGACGCCAGTGTCCTGGGTCGGGAAGAACCCTTTTGGGATTTGCACATAGAGGTATGCCGTAAGCGCCAGAGTGCCGAAGAACACCATCAATGTCGCAAACTGGAACCGCAGCGCGATGTCGAGCGTGCGGCGGTAACCATCCAGCAGCCCGTCGAACATCCGTTCAACCGCGCGATACGCCCAGCCATGCTGGTCAGAGTGCCGCTTCAAGAAACGCGAGCACATCATCGGCGTGAGCGTCAACGAGACAAAGGCCGAGACGGTCACGGCGATGGCCACGGTCATGGCGAATTCCCGGAACAGACGCCCGACAATACCGCCCATCAGCAGCAACGGTATGAACACCGCAATCAGGGACAAGCTGATTGAGATGATCGTGAAGCCGATTTCGCCAGCCCCCTTCAGGGCGGCTTCCCGGGGCTGCATCCCGCCTTCGATGTGCCGGTAGATGTTCTCCAGCATAACAATGGCATCATCGACCACAAAGCCGACTGCGATAGTCAGCGCCATCAGGGTGAGGTTGTTCAGGCTGTAGCCGAACAAGTACATCACTGCAAAAGTGCCGACGAGCGCCAATGGCACAGTGACGCTTGGGATCACGGTGGCCCAAAAATTCCGTAGGAACAGGAAGATCACCATGACAACCAGGGCAATCGACAACAGCAGCGTGAACTGCACTTCATGCAGCGATGCGCGGATGGTAACCGTCCGGTCCACAATAGTCTCAACCGTGACGGACGGCGGGATTGCGGCACGAAGCGTCGGAAGGGCGGCTTTGATGCGCTCCACCGTGTCAATGACGTTGGCGCTTGGCTGCTTGAAGATAAGCAACTGGATGCCGCGCTTGCCATTCTGCCAGCCGGCGAGCCGTGCGTTCTCCGGCCCGGCGATAGCCCGGCCGATGTCGCTGACCCGCACCGGCGCACCGTTGCGGTAGGCGAGAACGACGTTGTTGAACTCCTCAGGTTGGGTGAGCTGGTCGTTGGCGTAAATCGCGAACGCGCGCTGCGAACCGTCGATGGTGCCCTTGGGCGCGTCCACCGTGGCGGTGACCAGCAGTTGGCGCACGTCCTCAAGCGTCATGTTCATCGCGGCCAGGCGGGCCGGGTCCACCTGAACGCGGATTGAGCGTTTCTGCTCACCGCCAATCGAGACCTGGGACACGCCGCTGATCTGGGAAATCTGCTGGCTCAGGATGTTGTCGGCGTACTCGTTGACCTCAATCAGCGGCAGGACCTCGCTCTGCACCGCGAGGATCAGGATGGGGCTGTCGGCCGGATTGACCTTGCGGAAGGTTGGCGGGCTTGGAAGCGTTCTCGGCAACTGCCCGCTAGCGTTGTTGATCGCAGCCTGTATGTCCAGCGCTGCGCCGTCGATGTCGCGGTCGAGGCCGAACTGGACGACAACCTGCGTCGCGCCGCCGACGCTGGTCGAGGTCATTTGGGAGACGCCGGAGATTTGGGAGAACTGGCGTTCCAATGGCTGGGCCACGGTGGACGCCATGGTCTCCGGGCTGGCGCCGGGCAGGGAGGCGCTGACTTGGATGGTCGGGAACTCGACCCGCGGCAGGGGAGCGACGGGCAGCAGGGGGTAGGCAGCGATCCCGATCATCAGGATGGCGGCCATAAGCAAGGATGTCGCGACTGGGCGATTTATGAAAGGTGTGGACAAGCTCATGTCCGGGGCGCCCCTGTTGCTTCCTGGCCAGTGACTTTTGAGTCGGCGGGCGACTTCGCCTCCGAGGCAATGACCCGCGCGCCGTTGCTAAGACGCGATTGGCCGGATTGGACCACATGCTCGTTGCCATCCAAGCCTGCGGTGACCACGGCGAGCTGGCCGTTATCCTGATCAACCTCGACCGGCTGGACTGATGCCGTGCCGTCCGGCTTCACGGCATAAACGAACAGCCCATTCTGACCACGCTGCACCGCGATTGAGGGCAAGGTCAGGACGCCTTGTTTGACATCAAGCTGGGTCCGCACGTTGATGAATTGCCCGGGCCACAGGGCGTCGTCGAGGTTGGGGAAGATCGCTTTGAGGCGGACCGTGCCGGTTGCCGGGTCAATAGCGTTGTCCAGGGTCAACAGTTCGCCGCGACTCAAAAGGATTTTATCATCCGAGCTGTAGGCCATGACCGGAACCTTGCCACGACGCATTGCCGCCCGAAGCTGGGGCAGGGTGTCCTGGGGCAGGGTGTACATCAGCCCGATAGGATGGATTTGGGTTACGGTCACGATGCCGGAGCTATTCGGATCGGCGGTGCGGACCAGGTTCCCAGCATCAATCTGGCGCAAGCCAACCCGGCCGTCGATTGGCGACGTGATGCGCGCGAAGCTGAGGTTGAGTTGCGCGGCGGCGATGGTGGCCTCGCTTCCGCGCAACGCGGCTTCGGCCTGGGCGACATTCGCGCGTTGCAACTCGAGCCGCTGGCGTGAAGCGACTTGGCTCTGCGCGAGGTCCGAGTAGCGAACCAGGTCGGCACGCGCGTTGGCCAACGCCGCCTCATCAGCGCTGCGCCGGGCCAGCGCCTGGTCCAGCACGGCCTGGAAACCGCGCGGGTCGATTTGCGCCAGCAAGTCGCCGGCCTTGACCATCTGGCCTTCGGTGAACGCAACCTGGTCCAGCGTGCCGTCCACGCGAGCCCGTATGACGACGGACAGGTTCGGTTGAACGGTGCCGATCGCGCGGGCCACTACAGGGACGTCCTGCCGGACTGGCATGACCGTCGTGACTGGAACGCCGGAGGGCGCCTGCGCCATGGCTGGCATGATGGCCACTAGGCAGGGCAGCAGGGCCAGTGACAGGCAGCCTCGCATTCGGGTCATCAAACCTCGGATAGGTCTAGGCATTGCCCAACAGGGTGGCGCGGACTTGCCGCCAGTGACTGACATAATGCGGCATCGGGGACATACACCTAAGAGTTTTTTAGCTGTGACAAAGGACTGAGCGTTTCATCCGCGGCCTGGCATGGCCCGTGACGCCAGGCGTGTCGGCATGGCCCGGTAACTATCCAGCCCGCGGCCAGTCGAGGCGTCGGCGGACGCTGTTATCGTGCTCGGCAACGGGATGATGCGCGCGGCAGGGCCGCCGCCTGATGTGAGGCCCGGCATGGACGAGGACGGCTTGAGCGGGGCTTGAGCCCATTGTTGAGCCGGGCCGGGCGGTGGCGGGGCATCAGGCCGGGCATCGGCAGGCCGTTTCCAGACTGCCAGGACCTTCTGGGCGTATGGGCCGCCGATCTCGGGGTTAAGCGAGTGGTAGCCAGCCGCGGCGCCGGGCCAGGAGCCGGTCTGCGCGAACAGGCGCTGGAGAAAGCTCGCGGCATACCGAGTGTTGACCACGGGATCGAACGCGTCTTCGAGGGAGTCGAACGCGGTGGGATGATACTTCAGGTTGACCTGCATGCAGCCGACGTCGATGGAGCGCACGCCGCGGGCACGGAGCGCCATGACGGCCGCAATCGCTTCGGCCTTGCTGCTGAAATAGCTGCCGACTCCCTCCGCATTGATAGTCCAAGGCCAGGCGCCCGTGGCTCCGGCCTCATCGCGCCGGCCGCTTTCGACAACGCCGATTGCGTGCATCAGCCGGTCCGGGACACCCAGGGAGCGCTCAGCGGCGGCGATGGCGGTGCGGCACTGCGTCGAGGGGGAGTGCGCCACGGGAAAGCCGGCGGCAAATGCCGGGAGGATGCCCGAGAGCAGGATGGACACGGTTGAGACAAGGAGTGCCAGGCGCATGGCGGCAGGATGCCAGGCCAAAGTGAACGTCTGGTTAAGAACGTGCCGATTTTACCTAAAGCCGACCATTTCGCTTCACGCGGTGTCCCTGGTTTCGGCAACCCCTATCGGCTGAACCTTACGGCGTCAGAAGCGCCGGGGCAGCGGCAGCCAGGTTCTGGGCCAGATCGGTTAGGTGCCGTTGCACCGTCGCGAAACCGGCGCGACGCATGAAGCGCGCCTCGTCCATATAGAGCGACCGCGAAACCTCGATCTGCAGCGCGTGCGTCCGCTCGCGCGGCCGGCCGTAGTGGCGGGTCACATAGCCGCCGGCGTAGGGGTCGTTGCGGCGGACAGTGTAGCCAAAGCCGGTGAGCACGCCCTCAACCAGCCGCACCACTGACCCGGCGCAACTGGTGCCATGCGCGTCGCCGAGCACGAAGTCGGGTTGGGGTTCACGGTTGATGCCGCTGCTTGGCATCGAGTGGCAATCAATCAGCAAACATGCGCCGAAGGTCTGCCGAGTGGCCTCGATCAAGGACGTGAGCGCGCGATGGTAGGGGACCCAGCAGGCCTCAATCCGGCTTTCGGCCTCACTGAACTGGAGCTTGGCGCGGTAAATCGTTTCGCCGGATGCGACGACGCGGGCAATGGTGCCAAGGCCCGCGCCAACCCGGGCGCTGGTGGTGTTGACCCAGGACGGCAGCGGACCGTCGAACATGGCCGGGTCAAGCTCCCAGGCTTCCCGGTTCGGGTCGCAATAGGCGCGCGGGAACGTGGCGGCGAGCAGCGGCGCGCCATGGGTCGGCGCACCGCTGAACAGGTCATCGACGAAGCAGTCCTCACTGCGGCGCAGCCCGGCCGCGTCCAGGCGTGCGGCGGCCAGGAAGGCCGGATGGTAGTTGCGGCCCGAGTGCGGGGAGGCGAACACCAACGGCGCGGTCTGCTGGGTGGGCGCGGCAATGTAGAACGGCGCGGTATCGGCCGGGTTGGGCAGGTGCTGGTCCATGCTGCATTGAAGCCCGGTCTGCGTGTTCTGTCACCCAAGCAGGCGTCGGCCCCGGCCGTCACTGAACGGTCGTGCCATGCGCGTCGTGCCTTGCGGGCAGGGCGCAAACCGTTCTAGTAACGCGCTCGGATGGGCGCGTAGCTCAGCGGGAGAGCATCGCCTTGACACGGCGGGGGTCACAGGTTCAATCCCTGTCGCGCCCACCATCCGAGTGCGGCGGATTGGCATCAGGCTGCCATTGCTGCAAGCCGTCCTGCCAGCGCGTTGATGCCAACCGTATCCATATTGGCGAAAGCAATCCGCAAGTGCCGGTCCTGGTCCGGTCCGAACGCGCTGCCGGGCAGGCAGAGTGCGCCCTGTTTGGTGGCGAGCCGCTCTGCAACCAGGCTCGACGGCGTGGTTCCGTAGGGATGGCGGATATAGGCGAAGTAGGCCCCCAACGACTCGACGCGCCAATCCGGCAGGCGCTGGAAAGCGTCTTGCACAGCCGATGCGCGGGCATTGATGGTGTCCCGGTTGGCGGCGCGCCAGTCTGGCAACGCATCGATCGCCCAGCTCAAGGCGGACTGCCCGGCGCGTTGGGGGCAGATGTGCATGCAGTCCAGCACTTTTACGAACTGCTGGATCAGCCCGGCGCCCGCGACCACGGCGCCCAGTCGATGGCCCGGGATGCAGTATGCCTTGGAGAAGCTGTAAAGCTGCACCAGGTGGTCCGGCCAGGCTGGTTGCTCGAACAAGGCGTGGGCGCGGTCCTGGCCGGCTGGTAGGAAATCCCGATAGGTCTCATCCAAGATGAGCCATATGTCGCGGCGGCGGCATAGGTCATGGAACGCCGTAATCACGTCTGGAGGATACACGGCGCCGGTCGGGTTGTTGGGCGTAACCAGCACGATGGCGCGAACCGTGGGGTCGAGCAGGGCTTCGGCCTCGGCCGGGTCGGGCACAAAGTTCGCGTCCGCGTGGCAGGGCAGGGCGCGCGGATGTATGCCGAGCATATCGCAAGTCTGCTGATGGTTCCAGAACCAGGGCGTCGGCAGCATGACGGCGTCGCCGGCGCGGGCAAGCGACAGCATCGTCAAGAAGAAGGCCTGGTTGCACCCGGCGGTAATCGCGACCTGGTCCGGGCCGACGCAGCCGCGATAGGCACTGGAGACGTGGGCGGCATAGGTTTCGCGCAGCTTCAGGTCGCCGTTGATGAGGCCATACCTGGCGGACGCCGGGTCGCGCGCCGCCTCGGCGAGACGGTCCAGCAGCGCGGGATGCGGCTGGTAGCCCGGAACGGCCTGGCACAGGTCGAGCATCGGCCCCTGTTCGCCGGCGTAGCGCGTGACCCATCCGTGAGCCTCGACGATGGGCGGCGCGTCGATTGCGGCGATAAGGCTGTTGAGCGGGGGCATCGGCCGTCCTGAGTTGATTGCACATCAAGCGTGCGCGTCCGGTTGAGGTTGCGCAGGGTGACGCAGTTGTTCCCAAGTTTGGCGTCCCGCGTGTTGGAGCGTAGCGTTGGGCCAAACTTGGACAGGAGATTGCTGATGTACCCGGATGTGCAACTGCACGTGGATGGCGTCTGGACGGACGCGAAGGCCGGCCGGACGCTCGATGTCGCCAACCCGGCGACCGGGGAGCGCAACGGCGCCGTGGCGCATGCGGAGCGGGAAGACTTCGACCTGGCGCTGGCAGCGACGGTGCGGGGCTTCGCGCTGTGGCGCCGAGTGTCGGCGTTCGACCGGTCCAAGCTGCTGCGCCGGGCGGCCGACCTGCTGCGGGAGCGGGCCAACGAGATCGCGCGCCTGATGACGCTGGAACAAGGCAAGCCGCTGGCCGAGGCCAAGGGCGAGACGCTGGCGGGCGCCGACGTGATCGACTGGTTCGCGGAGGAGGCCCGGCGGACTTACGGGCGCGTGATCCCGGCGCGGGCCGAGGGAGTGTACCAGCTCTCGCTACGGGAGCCGGTCGGGCCGGTGGCGGCGTTCACGCCGTGGAACTTCCCGATCAACCAGGCCAACCGCAAAATCGCCATTGCCTTGGCGGCCGGGTGCTCCATCATCGTGAAAGGGCCGGAGGAGACGCCGGCGTCCTGCGCGGCGCTGGTGCGGTGCTACGTTGACGCCGGGCTGCCGGCCGGGGTGCTGCAACTGGTGTTCGGGGTGCCGGCGGACATCTCCGGCTACCTCATCCCGCACCCGGCGATCCGCAAGATTTCGTTCACCGGCTCAACCGCGGTCGGCAAGCAACTGGCGGCGCTGGCCGGGCTGCATATGAAGCGGGTGACGATGGAGTTGGGCGGGCACGCGCCGGCCATTGTGTTCGCAGACGCCGACGTGGGTGTTGCGACCAAGCAGCTTGCGGCGGCGAAGTTCCGCAATGCCGGGCAGGTGTGCGTAAGCCCGACCCGGTTCCTGGTGCAGGAGGGCGTGTTCGACGAGTTCGTGGCGGGCTTCACCACGGCCGCGGCGGCGATCCGCGTCGGCGATGGGCTGGAGAAGGGCGTGCAGATGGGGCCGTTGGCGAACCCGCGCCGGGTTACGATGATGGAGGAGTTGATCGCCGACGCGGTGCAGAACGGGGCGGAGGTGCGGACGGGAGGCAAGCGGATCGGCAACAAGGGCAACTTCTTCGAGCCGACTGTGCTGACGGGCGTGCACCGGGACATGCGGGTGATGAACGAGGAGCCGTTCGGCCCGCTGGCGGTGGTTGCGCCATTCACCGCGTTCGACGACCTGATGGAGGAGGCGAACCGGCTGCCGCTGGGTCTCGCGAGCTATGCCTATACCAGCTCCGCCAAGACGGCGGGCATGGTCGGCGCGGGGCTGGAGGCCGGGATGGTGACCATCAACCATATCGGGCTTGCGCTGCCGGAGGTGCCATTCGGCGGCATGAAGGACAGCGGCTACGGCTCGGAAGGGGGAGCGGAGGCGATTGAGGGCTACCTCAACACGAAGTTCGTGACCCAGGCCGGGCTTTAAGCCGCTGGGACTGCAACAGCTTGGTTGAGGTCGCCGTGGTGCCGGGCCAGCAGCGCCTCGGCCTCGGCCACCGTGTGGCCTCGCAGGACCAGGACGGCGGTCTTTACGTGACCGTCGGCCGTGGCCAGCGCCGAAATGGCGTCTGCAGCCGAGACGCCGGTGATGTCGCATAGCATCCGGACGGCCCGGCGGCGCAGCTTGGCGTTGCGGGCCTGCATGTTCACCATCTGCCCGCGATAGACCCGGCCCATCCGGATCATCAGCAGCGTGCTGAACAGGTTCAGCACGACTTTCTGCGCCGTGCCGGCGGCCAGGCGGGTGGAGCCGGCGACGGCCTCCGGGCCAGTCTCCACAAGGATGGCGTACTCGGATGCAACAAGAAGCGGTGCGCCGGGCGTGTTGGCGATGCCGATGGTAAGCGCCCCGGCAGACCGGGCGGCGCTCACGCAGGCGACCGTGTACGGCGTCGCACCGCTTGCCGCCGCCGCCAGCAGCACATCCGGCCCGCCGATGCCGGCGGCGGACACATCCTGCCGGGCCATGTCGTCACGGTCCTCGGCACCCTCGGCCGCCTGGGTCAACGCCGCCATGCCGCCGGCCATGAGCATAACCAGGCGGTCACGCGGCCAGTTGAACGTCGGGGGAAGCTCGGCGCCGTCCTGCACTCCGATGCGGCCCGAGGTGCCTGCGCCGGCGTAGGCCAGGCGTCCCCCTTCGGCTAGCCGCACCGCTGCCGCATCGGCGGCGGCGGCCAGGGCGGGCAGGGCAGGCCCAACCGCCGCCACCGCGGCCAGTTGCGCCTCCCACAACCCAGCAAGAACGGCGGGGGACGGCCAGGTTTCGATGCCGGCGAAACGTGGGCTTATGCCTTCGGTGGCCGGAACAGCCGGATCAGACATCCACGTCCTCGACCGTGCGGGCGCGTTCCTGGATGAACTGGAAACGCAGCTCGGGACGGCGGCCCATCAGACTCTCGACCAAAGTGTTTGTGGCGGCGCGGTCCTCGGCCGCGGCCACGACCTTCAGCAGGGTGCGCCGGGCCGGGTCCATCGTGGTCTCCTTGAGCGCCATAGGAGGCATCTCGCCCAACCCTTTGAACCGGCTGACATCCACCTTGCTGCCCGCCTTGAAGCCGCGCTTCAACTGCCGGTCCTTGTCGGCGTCATTCATCGCGTAAACCGACTTGGCGCCTTGGGTGAGGCGATACAGCGGCGGCTGGGCCAGGTGGACGTGCCCGTGGCGGATCAACTCCGGCAACTCACGGTAAAAGAACGTCATCAGCAACGAGGCGATATGCGCGCCGTCCACGTCGGCGTCCGTCATGATGATGACCCGGCCGTAACGCAGCTTGCTGAGGTCGAACCGGTCGCCGACGCCGCAGCCCAGCGCCTCGATCAGGTCCTTTAGCTCTTGGTTCTGCCGCAGCTTGTCGGCGCTGGCGCTGGCGACGTTCAGGATTTTCCCACGTAGGGGCAACACCGCCTGGGTGTTGCGGTTGCGGGCCTGCTTGGCGGAGCCACCGGCGCTGTCGCCCTCCACCAGGAAAATCTCGGTGCCGTCCCGGTTCTCCAACGTGCAGTCGGCGAGCTTGCCGGGCAGGCGCAGCCGGCGGGTGGCGGTCTTGCGGCTCACGTCCTTGATTTCGCGGCGGCGCAGGCGCTCCTCGGCGCGCTCGACCACGAATGCCAACAGGTTGTCCGCCTGCGCTGGGTTGGCGCCGAGCCAGTGGTCGAACCGGTCGCGCATCGCGAGCTCGACCAGGCGGGCGGCCTCTGGGCTAGTCAGCTTCTCCTTGGTTTGGCCCTGGAACTGCGGCTCCCGCACGAACGCCGACAACTTGGCGGCCATCTGGCCCAGCACGTCCTCGGCCGTGACCTGGGCCACGCGACGGTTGCCGCGCTGCTCGCCCCACGCCCGCAAGCCCTTCAGCAGCGCCGCGCGGAAGCCTGCCTCATGCGTGCCGCCCTGGGCGGTCGGAACGGTGTTGCAGTATGAGTTGAGCGCCCCGTCGGCGTTCTCCAGCCAAGCAATCGCCCACTCGACCCGGCCTCCGCTCAGGCCGTTGGAGGCCGGCAGGTTGGCCTCGCCGGCCCAGAGCTCCGGGATGACGAGCGTTGCGCCGCCGATGTCCTCCACCAGGCTGTCGCGCAAGCCTCCGGGAAAATGCAGCTCGGCCTGTGTTGGGACATCCTGGCCCTGCAACGGGGCGGTGCAGCTCCAACGGATACGCACGCCGCGGAACAGGTAGGCCTTTGAGCGGCAAAGCTTATACAGGCGCGCCGGGCTGAACTGCTGGACGCCGAAAATGTCCGGATCGGGATGAAACCGAATGGCGGTGCCGCGGCGGTTCTGCGTCGCGCCGACGTTGACCAGCTTGGTGACCGGCTTGCCGCGCGCGTAACCCTGGCGCCACAGCGTCCGCTCCCGCGCGACCTCCACCTCCATGGCGTCCGACAGCGCGTTCACGACCGAACTGCCGACGCCGTGCAGGCCGCCCGACGTGGCGTAGGCCTTGCCGCCGAACTTGCCGCCTGAATGCAGCGTGGTCAGGATCACTTCTAAGGCGCTGAGATGCTTGAACTTCGGATGCGGATCGACCGGGATGCCGCGGCCATTGTCGCGCACGCTAAGCCAGTTGCCTTGTTCTAGCGTGACATCGATCAAGCTAGCGTGCCCCGCGACCGCCTCGTCCATGGCGTTGTCCAGGACCTCGGCGGCCAAATGGTGCAGGGCCGCCTCGTCGGTGCCGCCGATGTACATGCCCGGGCGGCGACGCACCGGCTCCAAGCCCTCAAGAACCTCGATGTCCTGGGCCGAGTAGGTTTCGGCCCGGTCATCGACGGCGCCATCGATGGCGAGGGAAGTGTTGGATTTGTTCATGCTGTGTTCCCGCCTCAGGCCCAAACCTAGTGCTACAGGGCTGAGGGGGCAAGGCCGGGTGGAAACCTGGTTGGCTTTTTACGCCCGAGTGGCGCATCGGCCAACCAGGAAGGGTCCGGGCTGCATTGCCCGGACCTTTTGCAGCTTAGTTGCGGAAAGTGCCGCTCGGCTCCTGGGTGTGCGCCTCCAGGAACCACAGTTGCTTGTCAAGGCCGCGAGACACCTCGGTCAGCAAGTCGGCCGTGTCGGCATCGCCAGCTTCGTCGGTGTCCTCGATGTTCTTGCGGACCGCATTGGCGCAGGCGGCGTAGCGCTCGATCAGCGCCTTGATATGGTCGGCAACGGCGTAGATATCGGTGGGATAGGACTGAAGGCTGGTCTCGCGGTTGACCTCCTGCACGGTGCCGCGCGCGGTGCCGCCAAGCTGGGTGATGCGCTCGGCCATCATGTCGGTCCACTCGTCCTGCTCATCGCGGAACTTGTCCAGCATCAAGTGGACGCCGATGAACTGCGGACCTTTGAGGTTCCAATGGGCCTGCTTGGTGATAAGCCCCAGGTCTATGCTGTCGGCCAGGCGCGCTTGGAGAATTTCCATCGCGACCGCCTTGGCGTTGTTCTTGAGGTCGTTGTTGGTCTTGTGAAGGCGTGCCCCCTGGGTCTGGTCCTTGAGGTCAGTGGGTGAATCGGCCATTGCTTGCTCCTAGGCGTTGGACGGGCGCCAGCCCGGCACGATGGCGTGTCATGCGCCCATCGGCAGGCTGGGTTCAGAAGTAAATAGTATGCCAACCTTGCTGAACGAGGCCGCTCAGCGAGATCATGCCGTAACGCAGCGCATCAGACTGCGTTGCGTCCCCGCTGGCTTGGTTCGACGGCGATATAGCGGCAGGGCAGCGGTGCGTCGGCGTCGTGGTACGACGCGACGCGGGCCAGCACGCTTCGATCCGAATCGGACAACCTGTTCACCTCACGCAGGTGGTCCGTCCAGTTCTGCATCGCCCACACCTCCATCCAGCCGTCCGGATGCGCCACGTCCTCATACAACCGCCAAACCAGCACCCCGGCGCGGCCGCGGACGTGCTGGACCTCCTCCATGGCGGCAAGGAAGGCGTCGCGCTGGTCGGGCTGCACCCGGTAGCGCATGGTCTCCAGGATGCGCCCACGGGAAAGCGGCAGCATGTCCGCCAGCTCAGGCGCCGGCGCTTCCGGCAACGGCGGCGCCGGAACTTGGGCGGCAGCGGCCGTGCTGTAATCAAGGCTGTAGCCGCGGACGGCCACGGCCAGCACCGCCAAAGCAGCGGCGGCGACCGCCATGGCGGTTTGCAGGCCGACCGCGGAGCCAAGCCAGCCCCACAGCAGCGAACCCAGGGCGAGCGCGCCGTTGAAGGCCAACTGATAAATCGCAAGGGCTCGTGCCCGCACCCAGGGCGGCATCACCAGTTGCGCTGCCGCCTGCGACGTGCTGGCGGAGGCGACCCAGCCGATGCCGAACAGCACCATGCCAAGCGACGCTGCCGCCCAGTGCGTCGTGGCGGCGATGCAGGCCATGCCGGCGCAGGAGAACAAGCTGGCGCCGAACACTGTGGCGCCCCGCCCGGCGCGTCCGCGCAACAACGGCAGCAACATGCCGCTGGTCACGCCGCCCACCCCCATGAGGCCGAGCAGCAGCCCGAAGCTGCCGGCGCCCAGGCCCAACTGCTCACGCACCACCAGCGGCAACAGCGCCCAGGGCGCGGCGGCAGGCAAGAAATAAGCGACCGCGCGCATCATGGCGGCGCGCATCGCGGGCGTGTGCCGGGCGAACAGCATGCCGGCGCGCATGGCGCCAGCCAGGCTCTCGCGCGGCAGGGTGCTGCGTTGCCGCGGACGCCGCCAGGCCACCAGCACGGCAATGCTCACGACAAAGGACGCGGCATACAGCGCGAAGGCGAGCGACGGGCCGCCGAACAGCACGAGCACGCCGCCAAGCGCTGGGCCGAGCGCACGGGCGATGTTGAAGCCGATGCCGTTCAGCGCGATGGCCTGCACGAGGTCGGAGCGGGGCACGACCTCTGGCACGGTGGCGCCCCAGGCCGGCTGGTACATGGCGGCGCCCATGCCGATGGCGAAGGTGAGCGCGATCAGCCCGGTGGCGTTGATCAGGTCGGCGTAGGTCAGGTACGCCAGCACGACGGCCGCCAGCATGGTCCAGATTTGCGTGCCAATCAGGAAGCGGCGGCGGTCCAGCGTATCAGCGAGCGCCCCGGCGGGCAAAGCCAGCAGGAACGTCGGTATGATGGTCGCGGCCTGCACCAGGCTGACGCTGAGCGCGTCCGGCGACAGCGTGGTCATAAGCCAGCCTGCGCCGGTGTTCTGCGTCCAAGTGCCAAGCGCCGCGACCACGTTGGCGATCCAGAGGCTGCGGAATACACTGTGTTGCAGCGGGAGCAGGGCGGGGGGGACGCGCATCAGGGGTTACGAGCCTTCATGGCCGGCCAGGAAAGCCGGCCGGCAGCGCGACCGTGAACCGGATGCGGACTTCTGGCCCAGCCAGGTTGGGCCGTGCGCCCATGCCCCAGTCCGCCCGGCGCATCCGACCGCTCGCGGTCCAGCGTCCGCTGGCCCGGCTCTGTTCCAACGCAAGCGGCCGTTTGACGCCGTGCAGCAGCAACATGCCGTCAAGCTGCGGTCCGGCGCAGCTTCCGATATACTCGAACGTTGGATACCGGGTCACGTCCAGCAGGTCCGGACCTTGAGCGTCCGCCGTCATGTCGGCATCGGGCATCTTGAGGCTGGCGGTCTCGGCACGAACTTCGATCCGGCAGAATCCGGCGTCCGCGCTGTCTAGGGTCAGCGTGCCACTGACCCGGCTGAACTGGCCGTCAATCGGCAGGAATCCCAGGCCATACGCACGGATGCCGATCTCGGCCGCACCGGACGTGAGCGGGAGATGCTGTGGCGCGGCAGCGGCTTGGACCGTAAGGCTTGCGCAGAGCGCAAGGGTGACGAGCCAATCTGTTACACGCATCGTTGCTGCTCCCGCTTCACGCCGGCGCTTCTCCGTCCGAGTATGCGGCCGTTCGTCATGGAGACTGTTATGAGCCTTAAAGGCAAGACCGCCCTGGTCACCGGGTCCACGAGCGGCATCGGCCTCGGTATCGCCCGCGCGCTGGCGGAAGCCGGGGCGGACGTGATGCTGAACGGATTCGGCGACGCTGCCGCCATCGCGGCGCTGCGGACGGAGTTGGCGCGGGCGCACGGCGTGCGCGTTGAGCATGACGGCGCCGACATGTCGCAGGCCACCGAGGTCGCCGGGTTGGTGCGGCATACGCAGGAGGCGTTTGGCAGTTTGGATATCTTGGTGAACAATGCGGGGATTCAGCACACCTCGCCCATCGAGGCCTTTCCGGCCGAGCGTTGGGATGCGGTGATCGCGATCAACCTGTCGGCGGTGTTCCATGCCATGCGGGCCGCCATCCCGCATATGCGGAGCGTGGGGTGGGGGCGGATCGTCAATATCGCGTCGGCGCACGGCCTGGTGGCGAGTGCGAACAAGGCAGCTTACGTGGCGGCGAAGCACGGGGTGGTGGGGCTGTCCAAGGTGGGAGGGATCGAGCTGGCGAACGCCGGGGTGACAGTGAACGCGATCTGCCCCGGCTGGGTGCTGACTCCCTTGGTGGAGGCGCAGTTGCGTGACCGGGCAGCGCGGGACAGTAAGGACATCGAAACTGTGAAGCGCGAGCTGCTGACCGAGAAACAGCCGATGGCTGAGTTCACCACGCCGGAGGCCATCGGCGCCATGGCCGTGTTCCTATGCAGCGATGCGGCCCGGACCATCACCGGCGCCGCGCTGTCGATCGACGGCGGCTGGGTCGCAGCGTGACGGGCGGGCCGCTGGGGCGGCGTGCGTCGCGGTGACGACAATCGTGACAGGCGCGGCCGGGTTCGTCGGCTTTCACGTCGCGCAGGCTTTGCTGGCGCGGGGCGAGGCGGTAATCGGCCTCGATAACCTTAACGCTTATTATGACGTACGGCTGAAACAGGCCCGGCTTGACGTGCTCGCGTTGCAGCCGGGTTTCCGGTTCGACCGCGTGGACTTGGCCGACAAGGACCGGCTGTTCGCGTCGTTCGACCGGGTGCAGGACGCCACCAGGATCGTGCATCTGGCCGCACAGGCCGGGGTTCGGCACTCCATGATCGACCCTTATGCCTACGTGACATCCAACGTGATGGGCCATGTGACGCTGCTTGAGGCGGCCCGGCGGCTCGGACGTTTGGAACACCTGGTTTATGCCAGCTCGTCGTCGGTCTACGGCGGCAACATCAAGCTGCCGTTTTCCGAGGCCGACCCGGTTGACACCCCAGTGTCCCTGTATGCCGCGACCAAGCGTGCGGACGAGCTGATCAGCCACGCCTACGGCCACCTTTATGGCTTGCCGCAGACAGGGTTGCGGTTCTTCACGGTGTACGGACCCTGGGGACGGCCGGACATGGCCTACTACGCATTCGCCGAGAGCATTATGTGGGGACGGCCGATCACTTTGTACGAGGGTGGCCGGCTGCGCCGCGATTTCACGTATGTGGACGACATCGTCGCTGGGGTGCTCGGATGCCTGGACCGTGTGCCGGCGTCTGGCGAAACGCCGAGGGTCTTCAACATCGGCAACAACCGCGCCGAGTGGGTGTCGGAGTTGGTGCGCCTGCTGGAGGACGGACTTGGCCGAAAGGCTGTCGTGCACGATGGTCCACGGCCGATTGCGGATGTCGAGGAGACCTGCGCCGATTTGACGGCGCTCACTGCGCACACCGGTTACCAGCCGACCACGTCGCTGGCCGAAGGCGTCCCGCGCTTCGTGGACTGGTTTTTACGCTACTATCGGCAGACCGATGATTTCCCCTCTTGACCCTTTGCTGTCTCTGTCATATCTCCCTGTTCACCGGCGGCG